>CAXUFS010000038.1:0-7044 GCA_964250315.1 uncultured Kineosporia sp.
GTCCGGGCTGGATGAAGCGGCCATGCGCGAACTCTTCGCCGAGCGCGGCGGCGTCCGGGGTTTCCACGGTGTAGGCCAGACCATCCCGCAACAGCCGCTCGATCGCCTCGATGATCACCGGGATGGCCTCAACGGCACCGACATAGTGATCGGGGGCCAGCACGGCCAGCGCAGTCATATCGTCCCCGAACAGAGCCGTCTCACGCTGGGCCAGAGCCTGCCAGTCTTCGCCGGTCTGACTGGCTCGCTCCAGCAGAGGGTCGTCGACGTCGGTCACGTTCTGCACGTGCACCACCTGGTGACCGGCGTCCAGCCAGGCCCGGTGCAGGAGGTCGAAAGCCACGTAGGTGGCCGCATGCCCGATATGGGTGGCGTCGTAAGGCGTGATGCCGCAGACATACATGCGCGCCACCGGGCCCGGCGAGGTGGGCATCACCGTGCCTGACGAGGTGTCGAACAAGCGCACCGGGAGCCCGGTTCCCGGCAGTCGCGGCACGGATGGCGAAGGCCAGGCGATCACTGACGGAGCCTAACCGACGGCTGGCTCCGCGTTCGTCAGCGGCCCGTTCGGGCTGTTCCGGAGACAATGGCGGGTGCGTTGGCCTGCAGCCAGCCCATCAGGGGCAGTACATGGAGGACCAGGTCCTGGCCCAGGCCGGTCAGGCTGTACTCGACGTGCGGCGGCACCACCGGACGAGCGTCCCGGCGCACCAGGCCGTCCCGCTCCAGTGTCTGGAGGGTCTGCGCGAGCATCTTCTCGCTCACCCCGCCCACGGCCCGGCGCAGCTGCCCCCAGCGCATGGTCCCCTTCGCCAGCACCACCAGCACCAGCACCCCCCACTTGCTCATCACGTGATCGAGCACGGTCCGGGATGGGCAACCGGGATCAAAATTCTGGTCCGGTAATGCCTGATGGAGGGCTTTGACCTGGTCACTAACCGTCATGTTGGTACCTTACCTAACAGTGGGTACTGTGAACCAGGAAGTGCGCCGGCATCCTGGTGGTTGAGGGTCTGGAACAGTCACTCAGGTCGAGGAGTCCGCAGATGTCCATCGTCATCACCGCCGCCACCGGGCAGTACGGCCGCATCGCTATCCAGGAATTGCTCGATCGCGGCGTGCCGCGTGCCGAGATCCGGGCGGGCGGGCGTGACGAAGCCCGCCTGGACGAGCTGGCCGGTCTTGGTGTGCAGACCCACCGGATCGACTACGACGACCCGGCCACTCTCAGCTCAGCCTTCGAGGGGGCCAGCAAGCTGCTGTTCGTCTCCGGCAGTGACGTCGGACGCCGGATCCCGCAGCACACGGCGGTGGTCAAGGCAGCGGCTGCGGCCGGAATCTCCTTCATCGCCTACGCCAGCGCGCCGTACGCCGACACCACCCCGATGAGGCTGGCCGCTGAGCACAAGGCCACCGAGCAGGCCATCAAGGAGACCGGTATCCCCTACGCCATGCTGCGCAACGGCTGGTACTACGAGAACTACCTGTCCCGGATTCCGGCCTACCTGGAGCACGGCGTCGTCCTCGGCTCCGCTGGTGACGGCCGGATCAGCGGTGCCGCCCGGGCCGATCTGGCCGCTGCCGCGGCCGTGGTGATCAACACGGGCGGCCAGCAGAACGCGATCTACGAACTGGGCGCCGACGATGCGTTCACCCTGACCGACCTGGCGGCCAGCATCAGCGCTCACAGCGGAACGCCGGTCAGCTATCGGGACCTGCCCGAGGCCGAATTCGCGGCCGCACTCGCGGCCGCCGGCATACCGGGGCCGGTCGCGGCCATCCTGGCGCAGGTCGACGTCACCGTCCGGGACGGCTGGCTGGAGATCAGGACCGGGGATCTGCACCGGCTGATCGGCCGCCGTCCGGTGAGCCTGGACCAGGCGGTGGCCGCCGCCTTGAAGGACTGAACACCGGCCCGCAGCACGCGGGGGCAAGGGGGTGTTCAGAACGGTGGCCACGGGATTGTGCCCCAGCCGTGCGGCCGGGACGGAAAACGCTTGCGCCGCAACAACTGTGAAGCACGGCGAGCGGTCCGCTCGATCTCGTCCCGATCGAGCAGGCGGTTCAGCTGGGCGGCGATCCCGGTGGCGCCGCGCAGGTCGGTGGCCAGCCGCTCGAGCACCTGGGCCGACTCGTCGTCCAGCGGTTCTCCGGCCCAGCCCCACAGGACGGTGCGCAGCTTGTCGTCCACGTTGAAGGTCAGCCCGTGGTCGACGCCGTACAGCTGCCCGCTGGCATGCCGGAGCACGTGACCAGCCTTGCGATCTGTGTTGTTGGTGACGACATCGAACAGCGCCATCCGGCGCAGGGCCGGATCATCGGCGTGGGCCAGCACCACCGGGCGCCCATCGCCGCCCTCGGCGTCCAGCACGGTCAGCCAGTCGCGGGGGGCCTGACCCAGCTGGAAGATGTCGATCAGGCCCGCGCCGGGCTCGGGGATCTCTTCCGGCTCTCCGACCCACCACTGCACGCTGCCGCGGCCCAGCGGCCCGTCCCGCAGCACCGTGGGCGGGACGATGGTCCATCCGGTCGCGGCGGCCACCACATAGGCGGCCACCTCGCGGTAGGCCAGGGTGTGCGCCGGGAAGTCCCAGAGCGGGCGCTCGCCCGAGAGCGGCTTGTACACACAGTTCGTGCTCACGCCGTCCAGCGCGCAGGTCGCGTAGAGGGTGGCGTTGCTGGCTCCGGCGATCCGCCCGACCACATCCAGGTCACCCCGGCTGAGCAGCGAGACCAACGACGCCTCGTCCGGGGGCTCCGGGAGCGACCTCGGGCGCCTTGGCCGGTCAGCGGCGATAGCCGTTCGCCCTCGAGCAGATGTGTCCCTGGGGGTCCAGCGGCTCGTTGCAGAACGGGCATGGCGGGCGCCCGGCCGCCACCACGGCCAGCGCGCGCTTGGCAAAGGCCCGGGCGGCCGACCCGGCCAGCGACACCCTCAGCACCGATCCGTCGGCGTCGTCGTCGGTATCCGGCAGCTCGTCCTCGTCGTTGCCCGGGGCACCGGTCTCGAAGCACTCGATCACCACCCGGTCGGCTTCGCCGTCCCAGGCCAGGCTCATCGTGCCCACCCGGAACTCCTCCTCGATCGGCAGGTCCAGCGGCGCGGTGTCGGCGGCTCCGGCCGGAGCGATGGCCGGGACCGGCGCCTCGCCCTTCGAGCGGCGGACCACCTCGTCGAGCAGTTCGTCGACGCGTTCGGCCAGCACCGAGACCTGCTGCTTCTCCAGTGCCACGGTGGTCAGCCGGATGCCGCTGCGGGCCTGCAGGAAGAACGTGCGCGAGCCGGGGAGGCCGGTGGTTCCGGCCACGAAGCGCTCAGGCGGGTCATATTCGAAGACCTGACGAGGCATGAGGTGGACCCTATGACGTCCGGGCCGGCCCTGCCGAGCCACCGACCACAGCGTCGGACGGATCGAGACCGGAATCGGCGGGCTGGGCTGGGACGGCGCCTGCGGAGCCCTGACCGGCTGGAGCGGGTTCCGGGCCGGCTGCAGCGGGTTCCGGTTCGGCCGCCGGCGGCGGAATCAGGGCGGCCAGATCGGTGCCGGAATCGTTGATCCGGACCGCGAACGGCCGCAGCGGCGTGTACCGGATCACCGACACCGAGCAGGGATCGACCACCAGCCGCTGGAAGGCATCCAGATGCATGCCGAGGGCGTCGGCCAGGATGGCTTTGATCACGTCTCCATGTGAGACGGCCATCCAGACCGCGTGGTCGCCGTGCTCGGCGCTGACGGCGGCGTCGTGCCGCCGGATCGCACTGACGGCGCGCTGTTGCATGCCGAGCATCGATTCACCTCCCGGGCCAGGGAAGGTCACCGCGGAGGGATGGGCCTGGACCACGCGCCACAGCGGGTCCTTGGCCAGCTCGGAGATGGACCGGCCGGTCCAGTCGCCGTACCGGCACTCTCCGAGCCCGTCGTCCAGGACCAGGGCTGGACGCGGATTGTCCCCGGCTGCGGGCTCCCCGAGGATGGCCTGCGCCGTCTGCTGGCAGCGCTCCAGCGGGCTGCAGACGGCGGCCACGATCGGAAGGCTGGCCATCCGCTGGGCCAGTACGGCCGCTTGCTCACGCCCGGTCCCGTCCAGCTCGACGCCGGAGGTCCAGCCGGCCAGTACGCCATCCGAGTTCGCCTGGGTTCGGCCGTGCCGGACGAGCAGGACCGTAGCCATGTCCCCCACTGTATTCGGTGGCTCATGCTCCGCTGCCGGACGGCCGGGCCAGCGGCGGGCTGACGTTCCTGCTGGTTGACCGGCGGTGGTGCGAGGGTGGGTGGCTAGGTGGCGCTCATGGTCCCGGTGGCCAGCAGCACCAGCAGGCTGGCGCCCAACGCGATCCGGTACGGGTTGAACACCGTGATCGGGTGCCCGGCAACCAGTCTCAGCAGCCAGGCGATGGAGCCGTAGGCCACCGCGAACGCCACCACGGTGCCCAGCGCGAGCGGTCCCCATCCGACCACCGACGTATCGACGTCCTTGAGCGAATACAGTCCCGCTCCGGTCAGCGCCGGGATGGCCAGGAAGAACGAGAGCCGGGTGGCGGCCACCCGGGTGGCGCCCAGCAGCAGGCCACCGGAGATGGTGGCGCCCGAGCGCGACACTCCCGGAATCAGGGCCACACACTGGATCAGGCCGATCGCCAGCACCTCGCGCAGGCTGAGCTCCTCCTCACCGAGCTTCTGCCGGGGATTGCGTTCGGCCAGCCACATCACGCCGCTCCAGGCGATCAGCGCCACCCCCACCACCCACAGGCTGCGCAGTGAACCGGTGATCAGCGGCTTGGCCAGCACCGCGATCACCACGATCGGAACCGACCCGGCCACCACGTACCAGGCGAAGCGGAAGTCCGTGTCCTGCCGGGCGGGCGCCGAGAACAGCCCCTTCAGCCCAGCGGCGGCCAGCCGGATGATGTCCGAGCGGAAGTACAGAAAGGTGGCCACGATGGCGCCGAACTGCACGATCGCGGTGAACGAGGTGATCGCTGGGTCGTCCACCCGCAGCCCGAGCACCTTCTCGGCAATCGTCAGGTGACCGGTACTGGACACGGGCAGGAATTCGGTCAGCCCCTCAACCACTCCAAGTACGACGGCGTCCAGCGGGCTCAAGACGGCGGTCACAGGCTCAGGCTCCGGTCGATGAGAGGTTGGCTTTCGGCGCGAGCGTAGCCGGGCCACGGGTGCTGGCCGGTCAGCTTCGGCCGATGCGGCCCGTGCCCCTAAGTTGGCTCCTCATGGAACAGCGGTATCTGGGACGCAGCGGGCTCCGGGTGTCCCGTCTCGGCCTGGGCACCATGACCTGGGGCCGCGACACCGACGAGACCGAGGCGGGCGAACAGCTGCGTGGCCTGCTCGAGGCCGGCGGCAACCTGATCGATGTCGGAACCGGTTACGGCGCCGGGGCCTGCGAGGAGGTGCTGGGCAAGCTGCTCACCTCCGGGGTGAGCCGGGACGAGCTGGTGATCTGTGCCAAGGCCTTGCTGCCGATCTACCGGCCCGGGCCATCGGTGTCGCGGCGTGATCTGCTGCGGGCTCTGGACGCCTCGCTGACCCGGCTCGGGGTCGATCACCTGGATCTGTGGGCAACGCCGGGGTGGAATGCCCAGATCCCGCTGGACGAGACGCTGTCGGCGCTGTCGGCCGCAGTGGACGCCGGCAAGGCCCGCTACACGGCGCTGTCCAATCTGAGCGGCTGGCAGGCCGCGCTGGCCTCGGCCAGTTCGGCTGGTCCTGGCTCGCCGATCGCCGTACAGGCCGAATACTCCCTGCTGCAACGGGCACCCGAGCGCGAGCTGCTGCCTGCCGCCCACCATCTCGGGCTGGGGATGATCGCCTGGTCACCACTGGGCCGGGGTGTACTGACCGGCAAGTACCGAACCGGGACGCCGGGCGACTCCCGGGGGGCGTCGTCCCACCTGGCCGCCTTCGTTGACCCGTATCTTCGTGCGGCGCACCGGCGCGTCGTGGACGCCGTGCTGACGGCCGCTCAGGGCCTGGGCTGTGCCCCGCTGGAGGTGGCGCTGGCCTGGGTCCGGGACCGCGCCGGGGTCTCGGCCGTGCTGGCTGGAGCCCGCACCGCAGCCCAGTTCCGGGCGGCGCTGGCCAGCGAGGACGTGGTCCTCCCGGAGGAGATCCGGCAGGCTCTCGACGAGGTCTCGATGGGCCGCCGCTGAGCGTTTCCGGTGGCTCGGTTCAGCTCCGGCTGGGCTGGGCGGGTCCGTCGTCCCCTGCATCGCCGGGGTCGATCTCGTCGAATTCGTCCAGCTCGTCGAGATCGTCCTCGTCGTCCAGCTCGTCCTCGGCGTCGTCGTACAGCACGAATGGGGTGACCTCGTCGTAGGCGTCGTAGAGCGCCTCGTCGTAGATCTCGAACGCCTCGGCCAGGGTCTGATACGCGCTGACCACGGCGGGATCGGCTTCTCCCTGGCGCCGGCTCGCGGCGGCCAGGTGAGCTTCCAGGGCGGCGATCAGCCGATCGAGCGCAGCGCGTGGCTCCGGGGTCATGGCATGACCGTAGCGGTTCGTGGTGACATAGAAACACGATGAACGAGCCATTGCGTGATCCCGGCGGCCGGGTGCGACCGGCCAATCCGGCTCTGATAGCTGGCCCTGCTCCGGCCTCTGGTGACTATGAGTTTCGAGTGCTGACCTTCGGGCGGGGAACCAGCAGGTCAGATGCCCGCCGTCAGCTGACCGAACACGCTGAGTACGGCGGCTGGGAGCTGGCCCGGGTTCAGCTCGCGTACGGGGGCACCCGCCGGGTCTGGCTTCGGCGGCGGATCATCCGGGTCGCCCGAACCGCCTGAGCCATTTATTCGTGTGCGTGCTGGGGCCTCAGCTGAGGTTGATGAAGCGGTCAAACGTCCGGACGCCGAAGTGCAGCGCCTCGATCGGCACCCGCTCGTCCACACCGTGGAACATCCCAGCGAAGTCCAGGTCGGGCGGAAGCTTGAGCGGAGCGAATCCGTAGCCAGGAATGCCGAGCTGGCTGAGGGACTTGTTGTCGGTCCCCCCGGCCAGGCAGTACGGCAGGGTGGCGGAACCGGGG
>CAXUFS010000038.1:7054-12086 GCA_964250315.1 uncultured Kineosporia sp.
CACGCATGGCAGCCACGATGCCGGTGCCGTACTCGGCCTCCAGAGCGGGCTCGGTGTGAAGGAGTTCGACGCTGACGTGCTCTCCAGCCAGCTTGGTGATGGTGGCCATCAGCTGCTCTCGCTGACCCGGCAGGAAGCGGCAGTCGAGCAGTGCGGTGGCCTCGCCGGGGATCACGTTCTGTTTGTACCCGGCCTTGAGAACGGTTGGATTGGAAGTGTTCTGAACGGTGGCTTCGATCCAGCGGGAGGTGGTGCCGAACAGTTCGCGGATGGCGTCGGTGTCGATCTCGTCGTCCGCACTGGACAGGCTGACGCCGGTCTGTTCGCGGACGCCGTCGATGAAAGCTCGCATGGTGGGCGGGATCTCCACCGGCCATTGATGCTGGCCGATCCGGGCGATGGCGGCGGCGAGATGGGTGACAGCGTTGTCCGGGTTGATCTGTGAGCCATGCCCGGCGCGGCCCTTGGCGCTGAGCTTCAGCCAGGCGATGCCTTTCTCGGCCGTCTGCAGAAGGTAGGTCCGGCGGCCCTGCAGGCCGACCGAGAATCCGCCGACCTCGCTCACCGCCTCGCTGACCCCGTCGAAGACGTCGGCGTGGTGGTCGACCACATGGTGGGCGCCGTATCGGCCACCAGCTTCCTCGTCGGCGAAGAATGCGATCACCAGATCCCTTGGCGGGCGGCGATTCTCGCGTCTCATCCGGCGCAAAGTGGCCAGGATTATGGCGTCCATGTTCTTCATGTCGACCGCACCGCGGCCCCACAGGCAGTCGTCCCGCAGTTCCGCCGAGAACGGATCGGCCTGCCAGTCGCTGGCCTGGGCCGGGACGACGTCGAGGTGGCCATGGATCAGCAGGGCAGGCCGGCTGTCGTCCTCGCCAGGAAAGCGCGTGACCAGGCTGGTACGGCCGGGCGCACTCTCGAACACCTCTGGAGTCAGCCCGGCCTCGTCCAGCAGCCCGGCCACCAGTTCGGCCGCCTTGCGTTCCCCGGGTCCGGTGTCGTCACCGTAGTTGCTGGTGTCGATCCGGATCAGGTCGTGACAGATGGTCACGGCCTCGTCCTCGGCGCTGATCTCCTGGCTGGTGCTGTGCGGATCACGGCCCTGGGCCGGGATCGGCGCGGACGGTCGTCTCATCGCCTGCCTCCCCGAAGTGCCTCCCCGACGTGCGGATCGATGACACCGTAGACGCATCAGGTTTCGCTGGCGTACTCGCGGCCTCCACCCCACAGCATGATTGCCCTGGGCCCGCCCGCTCACCCATGATCACCGGCTCAGCCCATGGATGTGCGGCTCCGGCCCCGCTTCGCCGGGCTGACTTGCCGATCATGGGCAGACCCGGCCGGGGGCTGGCTGCGTGCTAGCCTCGTAGCCGCCTTGGCGCCGATGCGCTGAGCAGGTCCGGGTGGCGGAATAGGCAGACGCGCTAGCTTGAGGTGCTAGTGCCCGAAAGGGCATGGGGGTTCAAGTCCCCCCTCGGACACCTTGCAGGACCGGGCCTGGCCGTCAGCCCGCTGGGAACGATCAGGCGTTCTTCGCTTGTGGACGCCTTCGCGCACGAACACTTCGGGCGCCATTTCCACAGCAGCGGGCGCGAGGGCCCAATGTCGAAGAACCCGGGACGATCTGCGCGCCGCCCGGTTCGATCAGAGATCTTGGCCGTTACCGCCGCCGCTGACTCTCTGGCAGCCTCACCGTGGCCAGAAGCCGCTGAGACTTCCCGCCAATCAGCGGCGCCTCTCGCGGCCAGGAAACCCACCGCCTGCGAAACGACGTGGTTGAGGGTGGCCAAGAAAATTGGAAGCCGGACCCAACGAAGTCACCTGCGAGCGTGAGTCCTGATAGCAGAGAAGACGTCCACACGCGGAGGAGCGATGATCGTGCAACGGCCGGGAGCGGATATCGAGCGCCGGTCGCGTACGTGATGAAAGCGGCCTGCAATCTCCGCGCCGACGCTCTGGCCAGGGCGTCAGCGCACCCGTCGATCAGCTTTGATGATGCCTATGAACGCGCCGTCACCCAGTCGGCCGAACCACCAATCGACGACCACGAATTCTTGCCTCAGGCCCTCAGACAGCTCAGCCCGCGCGAGGAGCAGATGACTGTCCTCTACTACTGGCCGGCCTATCCACCAAGGAGATCGCCGTGGTGCTGGGGCTGCAGCCTGGTGGTGTCAGCCGCACCCTCTCAGCTGCGCGCGCCCGGCTGCTTGGCCTGCTCACCGCTCCTGATCCCGCCGACGAACAGGGAGGTTTACGGTGAACGAGGACCAGCTGCGGTCGCTGATCTCGGGACTCGGGGAGGGGGACCGAGATCAGCGATCGCGCGAGGCAGCCACACAGACGTTCATCGAGTCGCTCGCAACGCTGACCGATAGCCGGTCAGTGCAGGCATCGCTCCGCGCCGCCGCCCCCTGCCGGAAAGCTCGGCCTCAGAACCATTCTCAGGGGTCCCAATCACTGCTCGGACTCGCAGCGTCCGGTGGCCTCGAACCGGGAACAGCCTTTTCGACCGGCTGGCGCTGGCTCAGGCGGCGCGGGCGGTGGAGGAGTCTCAGGCGCGGCTGGGGCATGCCGGGATGGAAGGCGACATCATCACCCTGCAAGACCTGTTCATCTTCGACCGCTCCACCCGCGACGAGCACGGCCACCCGGCCGGGGCACTGCGCCCCACCGGCCTGCGACCCAAGTTCCTCGACGAACTCCACGACGCCGGCATCAACGTCGACCTGCGCGTGTTCGCCTCCGAACAAGTACTCCAACGACCCCCAGACCGACGCGCGCGATGATGCTTGTGCTCCCGGCACCACGGTGAACGTGCACAGCAGCGCAGGCCATTACTCGACCCGGGTGTCGCCCTCCGACACTTGTCTGCCTCGCCCTGGGTTCTTCGATCGTCGCAGGGCGTCGCCGGCTGAGCCCTTCGCCGGAGCAGCTTGCTGATGTCATGAAGCGGCTTCGAGCTGGCTCACCCGGCCAGCCGGTTACGGTGGACGTCATGGAGGAGAACCGGGCCCGCCGGGTGGTCGACGCGCTGCGCGAGCGGGGCATCGACGCTCACATGGAGCGGGCCAGCGTCTATCAGTTCGGGGTCCACATCAAGATCACCCGGGGCCGGACCGCGGTCTGGGACACCGACGGCACCGCCGGGCTGGAGGCCCAGGTGATGCGCGACGGCATGCTCGTCGGCTTCGTGCCCGCGATCGCGGATTCGGACGGCTTCACCGACGAGCAGACGGTCGATGCCATCGCCCGCACCGATTATGACCAGCCGATCGCCCGGCAGCGCCCATCCGCACCGCCGCCGTCGGCTCCGCTCCCCCGCGCCGGCGGCGTGTTCCGGCGCTTTCTCGGCGGTTTCCGCGAGCGCTGACCCGGCCGCCGCAGATCAGGCCGCCGCAGATCAGGCCGCCGCCCCGGATCTTGACCGGGCGTAGCTGCGATGATGTGACCCCAGGCTGGGGCGGCGCGCACCGGCTCACAACGGTCTTGATCGCGCCCGTCGCCCGGCCATCGGCTGCGGACTCGAGGAGCCCAAATGATCCTACGGACCTGGCGTGGTGCCGTTCAGCCCGCGGACGCCGATCGGTACCTCGCCCATCAAAGCGACACCGGCGTCGCCGAGTACCGGCGAAGTGCTGGGAACCTCGGCGTACTGGTTCTCCGCCGTGACCGCGGCCGCCTCGTTGAGGTTGTCACCATGTCGCTGTGGGAATCGATGGAAGCGGTGCAGGGTTTCGCCGGACCTCATCCCGAACAAGCCCGGTTCTATCCCGGTGATGATGAGCTCCTGGTCGAAAAGGACGAGTATGCCAGCCATTACGAGGTCGTGAGCGCGGACCTGTCCGCGGCGGCCGGCCGCGACACCCCGGCCCGCCCGTAGCCGCGGATCAGCCACAGATCGCCCAGCCACAGATCGCTTAGCTGGAGGTCAGCTGAGCGCCCGCCCGAGTTGGGCGAGCAGATCTGCCGGGTCGTCGAAGACCTTCCAGGCGCCGCCGTCCAGCAGCGAACGTTCCGAGAAGCCGCCACAGCGCAGCGCGATGACCGGCGCCGGAACCTGGCCGGCCGCTTCAATGTCCCACGGCGTGTCACCGATGACGATCGCAGAGCGGCCGCCGGCCTTGTCCAGCCCAAGCTGGAACAGGTCGCCGGACGGTTTGCTGGCCTCGACGTCCTCTGCCGTTGTGATGGCGTCGATCGCGTCGTCCACGTCCAGGAGTTTGCGGGCCACCTCGAGGTGCTCCGGATTGCCGGACGACGCCAGCACCACGGTCAGGTGCCGCCGTTTCAGCTCGCGGACCAGCTCGCTGGCACCCGGAAACGGCCGGACACTGGAGATCATCCCGTCGTAGTGCTCCTTCCAGGCTGAACGAAGCTGATCACCGGACTTGCGTTCCACCTCATCACCGGCCACGGCGGCGACCAGCTTGTCGCCGCCCATGCCCACGAACGAATGGATCCGCCAGGCCGCCTGCCAGTGGCCGTAGTCCTCGAACGCCTGCTGCCAGGCCGCCACGTGCCAGTAGTTGGAGTCGATCAGGGTGCCGTCCACGTCCAGCAGGACGGTGTCGGCATTCGGTCCGGAATCCGCATCAGCCATGATCCGACCGTTGCACACTCCCCGAGCCGCGCAAGGCCGCTTGGTCAGCCACCGGATCGGGCGGTGCTCAGCTGAAGCTGGCGCCGGCGGTCAGGCTCGCGCTCCTGGCCTGGACCAGGCAGGTGCGGCCGCGCTGGCCCGCACAGGCTCCGCTCCAGCCCGTGAACGTGTGCCCGGCCGACGCGGTGGCGCTCAGCTCGAGCCAGTCGCCGCGCAGCACAGAGGTTTCGGTGGTCCCGCCGACGAACGCCTGACCGGTCCGCGACCGCACGGTGCCGGTCCCAGTGATGTGCGCAGTCACGGCCGACACCGGCGCTGGACCGGCGTAGGCGCCGGGCTGCCAGTGCGCCGCACTGCGCACGGCACCGGCCCGGTCGGCCACCACCTCCACCGGCATCTGCACCGCGGGAACCTGCCGGGTGGCTGCGC
>CAXUFS010000038.1:12136-16083 GCA_964250315.1 uncultured Kineosporia sp.
CACGGGAACTTGCCGGGTGGCTGCGATCCCGGTCCAGCTGAACGTCGGGATCATGCCGGTACCTTGGCCGGTACTGATCTGCCCGTCCGGCGCCGGCGCCACTCCGGCCCAGATGTGCACCGGCGGTTCTGTGGTGTTGATCGCGTTCTCCCGCAGCACCTGGGTGGGTGAGCAGGCCGGATTGTCGTCGGTGCATCCCTGGTCGTCACCCAGTCCGAGGTCGAGGCCGGCCGGCCCGTTCCAGATCGCGTTGCCACGGATGATCAGTCCGTCGTCGTCCACCACCTGATCGGGCTCCCCGGAATCACCACTGTCGCGCGGGCCGTAGACCGCGAACTGGGTGTACTGCGACTGCACGCCGTCCGGGTTGTAGAGCAGGTTCCCTATCACGGCCACCTGACTGCTGCCGATCGGCACCGAGTCACCGCCACTGGCCCGTGGTCCCCAGCCGCCGGCGTCCCGGATCGCCGCGCACCGGGCGTCGTCCTCGCCGGTGCCATCACAGGAGCGCTCGCCGTAGACCACTTCGAGCAGGTGATCGCGAATGCCGGTGCGGTAGGCGGTGTTCTGGGCCAGCAGGACCGAGAAGCCGCCGTTGACACCCAGCGCCGCACCGTCGATGTCGTGCAGCACATTGTTGATCGCCCAGGCCCCGTAGGCCTCGTAGTTGGTCCAGGGACTCTGCATGAACTGCAGGCCGGTCCCCTGGCCGAAGGTGATCCCGCCGGTTCCGCAGTGATGAATGTCGTTGGCTTCGAACGCGATGTCGGTCGACCCGCCCTTGGCGTAGGCGCACCAGTCGACCGCGTGGGCGATCGTGTTCCGAGCGATGTAGGCATGCTGGACGGCGACCATGTCCAGCGCGTTGTCGGTGGCGCCGGCCAGGTAGGAATCGGTGATCCGGATGTGATCGCTCTGGTTGATCTTGACTCCCTCCTGCGGACCCTGATCCTGGGAGTAGTCACCGATGCCGGAGAAGGCGGAGTTCTTCAATTCGATGTACGAGCACTTCTCGCAGTGAAAGGTGTCGAACGGCGAATGGATCGCGACGCCGTCCAAGCTGAAATGGGTGACGCCGTACATGTTGATCGACGGCAGTTGTGCCTTGCCGGGTCCGTCCGCTGACACGATCGAGATCGGGCCGGTGCTGGTGCCCCAGTGGAGTTCCCAGTAGTTCGGGGCTCGGGTGGCTGGAATGGTGCCCGCGGTAACCATGATCCGATATGGCCGGGTCAGGTTCTGGGAAGCCGGGATCTTGTTCCAGGCCGCGGTCAGCGACTTCAGGGCCAGGACCCGGGTGGCGCCTGACCTCCGGTCCGATCCGGCCACCGGGTCCACCCAGATGCTCCGGGTGGAGCTGGCCACTGGGCTGGCCGATGGGGTGAGCACTGGCCCGCCATTGGCCGGAGCCACCACCGCGGCGACCCCGAAGGCCCCGGCCGCGAGTACGGCCGAGGCCGTGAATGTCCGAATCGAGCCGAAACCGGGCATGGCTCACCTCCTGGCGCCTGTATCGGCAACACCGGAGCGAGCTGAAACGCACCGCCGGACGGCCAGGGACGGGTCATCCTTCCGGCCGGCGTCATCAAGCCGTAAGGCCGCGCCTGCGGCATCTGGCAGCGGATCTTTCGCAGACTGGTCACATGCCGAAGCTGAGCAAGCCCCCGGTCTGGCCGCACTTCACCAGCCCTCTGCGGTCGACGGCCCTGACCGCGCGGATCGGCTCAGTGGTAGGCATCTGTTTCGGGGTCTGCTTCATCACTGGCCTGCTCAGCCACTACCAGTACAGCCCTTGGTCGTGGCTACCCGAACCGGCCAGCCCCGTCTTCCTGTACCGCATCACCCAGGGCACGCACGTGGCTACCGGGATCGCCACCATCCCCCTGGTGCTGGTCAAGCTCTGGTCGGTCTACCCGAACCTGTTCCGCTGGCCACCGGCCCGATCGGTGACCCACGCCATCGAGCGCGGATCGGTTTTCCTGCTGGTCGCCTCGGCCCTGCTGCAGCTGCTGACCGGCTTCCTGAACGTTCTGGGCTGGTACGCCTGGCCGTGGGGCTTCGTCCGCGTGCACTTCCTGCTGGCCTTCGTGGTGATCGGGTCGATCTTGATCCACATCGGGGTGAAGCTGCCCGACATCAACTACGGGCTGCGGGCCCGGCTGGCTGACGGCGACGTCCTCTCCGAGATTCCCTGGAGCGAGAACCCGGACGCGCACAGCAACGCTGGCACGCTGCCCCCGCCATCGATGCCGGCCCTGAACCGGCGCGGCCTGCTGGTTGCGGCTGGGACGGGGGTCGGCGTCGTGGTGGCCACGACAGTGGGTCAGAGCCTGACGCCATTGCGCCCGATCGGCCTGCTGGCCCCTCGCCAGTCGGGAAAGGGCCCGCAGCGCCTGCCGGTCAACACCACGGCCGAGCAGGCCAAGGTGGTGGATCTGGCTACGAAGAGCGACTGGACTCTGCAGGTGGCCGGGGCCAGGCCGTTCATTCTCAGCCTGGCCGACATCGAGGAGATGGCGCAGTACGAGGCCAGCCTGCCGATCAACTGTGTCGAAGGCTGGAGTGCCGGAGCCCACTGGCAAGGTCTGCGGCTGATCGATGTGGTCAGGCAAGCGGGCGGCGATGCCGATTCCAGGGTTCGGGTGATCTCGATGCAGAAGCAGGGCTCGTTCCGCGACAGTATCGTGCACGGTCCGCAGGTCTCGAAAGCCCTGCTGGCCACTCATCTCAACGGCGAGCGGCTGGTCGTCGATCACGGTTACCCGTTGCGCCTGATCGCGCCGGACCGGGCCGGAGTCCTCAATACCAAGTGGCTGAATCGGATCGAGGTCACCTGATCATGAAGGCATGGCGATACGGCCTGGTCGCGACCGGGATCCTGGTCCTCCTCTACGGCGCCTGGCATCTGATCACCGATGTGCCGGCCAACCTGCGCGATATCGCTATCTGGATGATCGCGATCGTCATCATCCATGACGGTGTGCTGTCGCCACTGGTCGTGACGATCGGCTGGCTGGTGGCCCGGGCGGTCTCGCCCCGGCCTCGCCGCTACCTGCAGGCGGCCCTGGTCACCGGTGGCCTGATCACCGTCATCGCCCTCCCGCTGATCCATCGGGAGGACACCCAGCCGGTCAGCAAGTCGCTG
This sequence comes from uncultured Kineosporia sp., assembly GCA_964250315.1. Classification (GTDB taxonomy): domain Bacteria; phylum Actinomycetota; class Actinomycetes; order Actinomycetales; family Kineosporiaceae; genus CAXUFS01. Next base: position 15,282 of record CAXUFS010000038.1, read on the forward strand.
CTGCTGCAGCACTATGGCCTCAATTTGGCCATCCTGCTGGGGCTGGTCGCGGTGGCCAACCTGATCGGCTACGGCTGGGCGGTGGCCCGCGATCGGCGCGATCCCACCGCCGTGCAGCCGCAATAGCCCGCTTCTGATCGGTCAGCCGAGATCAGCCGAGATCAGCCGAGATCAGCCGAGATCAGGCAAGAGTCCGAGCTGAGTCAGCAGGCCCATCCGGTCGGCACTGCCCCAAATCTCCACGATCTTCCCGTCATCGACGGTGAAGATACCGATCGCGGTCCAGGTGGCGGACCGGCCGGTGGGTTCGGGCAGATAGCGGTAGGTGCCAGTATTGGTGCCCTGCAAGGTGAACCGGGCGATCGCCGTGTCGCCGTCGGTGAAGAGCTGATCCACCTGGCAGCGGAGGTCGGGGAAGGCATCCAAGAGCATGGACAGTCCCTGTGCGGCTGCTCCTGGTCCCGGGTCCTCGGTCAGGACGATCCTCTGGTGGTCGACGACGCCGGCGGCAAGCACCTGATCAGCCAGTTCCGGATGGTGGGCGTTCAGCACGTCTGCCAGCAGGAATCGCACCGCCTCGCCCGGCCCTGCGGACTGAATGCCACTGCTCAGCCGATCGTGTGAGGTCTTGGTCGATGAGATCATCGGAGTGTCCTTTCGCTGGGCCGTGCCCGGTGCACGGCGACTGATGCGGATCTGAGAGCGGGGGGTGGCGAGCACCGTCAGCGGCCGGCGGAGACGGTCGGGGTCGTCTCGGTGCCGGCGACATGGGCGGCGTTGCGGGCGCTGGTGGCCCTACCGG
>CAXUFS010000039.1:0-10444 GCA_964250315.1 uncultured Kineosporia sp.
GACACTTGCGGCTTGAGACTTGTCGAACATGAGCCAACCTCCTGTTGGGTATTTCATTGAGGGCGAGATCGTCGCCAATGGGGACGACGAAAAGCGTTTTCAGATGGAGACTTTGGTTCAGGTGGCCAGCTTCAGGGCGGACCTGGTGACCGCGATGTGATAACCCTGGGAATCGAGCATCGACGCACCCTCCGCAGTGGTGACGCCGACCTGATTGGCAAAGCCATCAGGGTTCTTGGTGACCGTCCCGGTAAAGGCGACGCTGTCGCCGGCCTTGACCGTGAACGGCGATTCGCCCGCGGCGCCGGTCAGCTGGATCCATACCCGGTCACCGGCGCCGGAGCCGACCCAGAAACCCTCGTCGGCAGGAACGGATTGGACGCGCACCGACGTCGTGCTGGCCGTCTGGCCGGCATAGGACGACAGGTTGTCGGTGCTGGATCCGGCCAGCGGCAGCATGGTCTGGCCGTTGGCGACGATCGTTCCGGAGGCACCGCTCGCCGCGGGGCTGGAGCCGGCGGTGGCCGCGGAACTGGGACTGGGGACGGCGCTTGGGGCCGGTGCCGCAGCGGTGGGATCGTCGCCGCCGTCACCGCAACGGCTGAGCAGAAGCAGGACAACGATGACACCGATGATCAGCAGGGCCAGCAGGGCCAGCCAGGCCAGCGGGCCTCGCTTTCTTACGGGGGGCCCGATCGGCCGGGCACCGATCGAATCATCACGGTCCTGGGTGTGCTGAGTCACGCGCATTCTCGCTCTCGGTGGAAGGGAACTTGGCCATCCGTGGCGGGATGCTGAGGTCCGGTCGCCCCGACCCTCACTTCGAGACGACCGGACGTAAGGGGGTGACGCTGCCGCGCCTGGTCTTCTCGAGGGACAGCTTCGATCGCTGGCGATCAGGCCAGCTTGGATCGTCCGGCGATCAGAGGCTGTGCGAACCGGTCCCGCCATCGGCGGCCTGCCGCACCCGGGCCCGGGCCGCTTCAGCCTGGTCGTGCACGCTGGGAGCCTGAGCCACCTGCTGGCGGACGTTGTGCTTCTCGGCGTCATAGGTCTGCAGGGTGGACTCCCACCGGGCCTGCATCGGCTTGATGCCGCCGCCGCCCACCGCCACGACGACCACCCCGACCACAGCGGCCAGGGCTGCATAGAGGATGCCGTTGACGACGTTCTGCGCGATCCGCAGCTGGTCCAGGGCGGCGATGATGCCGAACGCCAGAATCAGGATCGAAGCCGCATTGGCCAGTATCCGCCCGTAGGACAGGCCGCCCAGACTGCCTTCGATCAGGGTCTTGGCCCCAGCCGCCACCGCTGCGGCGATCACGATGATCACAATGGCGACGAAGACCTCGGGCAGGTAGCCGATCACGGCCTGCAGGTAGCCGCTGATCGGATTCGGGCCGAAGACCCCGAAAGCGGTCGACAACACGAACAGCATGATTGTGTAGAAGACCAGCTTGCCCAGGATGTCCGACGGGTCGTACTTGCTCTGCTCCAGCGCCCGGCCGATGCCGCCGCGTTCGATGGCCCGGTCGAAGCCGACCCTTTCCAGAACCTTGTCAACCGCCTTGGCCAGGATCTTGGCGATGAAGTAGCCGATCAAGAGGATGAGCAGGAACACCACGAACTTGGGGATGAACGTGGCGATGTCGGACCAGGCATTGCTGACCCCGGTCGAGAAGTCGACCGAGGTGCGGGGTGCTGCGGCGTACATGGTGGTTCCTTCCATGACAGTCCATGACAGTCCATGACAGACGGTGGAATGACCAGTGAGGGGCCCGGTCATGGAGCCGCAGACTCGTGGCCGCCGGATGGCAGGGCGACGAATCTGCAGTTCTCATCCAGGTACACCGATGAAGGGCTCAGTCATGACGCACCTTTTTGGAGGAACTTCCATCTCTTCCGGCCCGGATGCGGCTGCGGGACAGCTCGGACCCGGCATACCGGCTCATACGTGTTCATCTGCGTCCGGCGGATCTGACGTGAGCGGGGGTCGTGGGGGGCTGCCGCCTGACTGCCGCAGCTGATCAGCCGGGCACACCAGGTGGCGACGATCGCCTCCCGGCTGGATTCGGTGACGGGCGCTTGGTGGCTCAGTCCATCGTCACCGGGGCACCCAACTCCCTGGTTCGCCTCGATGACCTGGGCCTGCGCGAGATCATGCGGCCGGCTTCTGCAGCACCGGCGCGCGCCGCCAACCGGGCCGTCACCGTCACTCAGTCCAGGTATGCACCCGTTGCTGCACAGATGCTTTCGCCGACTGATCGGCAAGCGGCGCCTGACCCGGCTGGAATCCGCTCAGGGCGCGGGCGGCCCGGATTCCGGCGAGTCCGGGTCCGGGGTTCCAGGCGGACGGCCTTCCGGCGTTCCCTCCGGGCGACCTTCCGCCGGGGCTGATGGGGTCCCCTCGGACTCACTCGCAGGTGCTGGCGAGCTGGTTTCCCCCGAGCCAGCCGGCGTCCCGTAATCCGGAGCCTCAGGATCAGCCTGCGCGGCCGGAGCCGGTGAGCCGGCCGGAGCCTGCGCAGCCGGAGCCGGTGACCAGGCCGGGGCCGGTGACCCGGACGCTGACGGCCCGGGCTTGGACGAGCCGCCGAACGCCTTGTTCAGTTCCTCCGAGATGCCAGCGAACGTGCCCGCCAGCGCATCGGCCACCGACCGGCCGGCCCGGCGGGCGTCGTCCTTGACCGCCTGATCCTTGGAGGCGCTGGCCAATGCTTCGAAGGCAGTGTGCACAGCCTGGTTCAGTCGCTTGGCGGCCTCTTTGACCTCACTCCCGGCCGGCTCGCTCGGGGCAGTCTGCGCATGCTGGTCCTGGTAGTGCTGCTTCAGCCGGGCACCCAGACCGCCGAGCCGTTCACCGGCATCGCCCCAGGCGGCTTTCGCGTCCGGCCGGTCCCGGCCCTCGTTCGGCTCATTCGTCATGGATCAATCCCTACTACTCGTTGCCCCGGATGGCCAGTGCCAGTCTGCGCAGGCTGATCAGGCGACCGGGGACGGGGCGGCGGGCTGCACCACAGCAGCGACCAGGGTCTGCTCGGCGGGCATCAGCACCCAGAGCAGGGGGTAAAGCAGGATCTGGCTGCCGGGCACGATCATCATCAGAATGATGAAGACGAGGCGGGCGGCCCATGGGTCGAGTCCGAAGCGGCGGCCGGCACCGGCGAAGACGCCGCCGAGAACCCGGCCGTCTCGGGGCCGGATCAGGCCCTCCCGAGCGAAGGACTGGCGGATGTTGTCCATGGTGGCTGGTCTCCTTCAGTGGAGTTTGAGGTTGTTCTGGCCCCTCAAACTCTGCCGCCGGGGGCGAGCACCCGGTATCAGGTAGCACCCTCATCCTCCCCCGAAGCAACCCCTAGTGACTCCTGTGGCCCTGAGACGGACATGTCCTCGCTTTCAGCGAGCGGCCAGGCCGTCGATCCGCAGGGTGGGGGAGTCGTCCCGGTGCGAGCCCGGCGATCCGACATGCTTGTCCCCGATCTCCACTCCGTTCTTGATCACCTGATATAGCGCCATCGCATGGCCGTGGCCCAGCCCGTACTCGGACTTGAGCCAGTTGACGACCACCGCCGCCTTGGTCTCCCGGTTGAAACCGAGAGCCTCGGCCTCGGCCAGGAACTCGGCTGGGATCTTGCCGGTGCGCTTCTCAATGGTGTCGAGGTAGGCCTGGAATGACATGGCACAGTCTCCTTCAGATTGAACAGTGAACAGTTCAGGCGTTGACGCCGAGCTGGTAACGCAGGTGCAGCACCCCGGTGGTCAGGGTCTGGCTTGAGGACAGGGTCAACGGCACGGTGCCGGTGTCCTCGAACAGACGTTGCCCCTTGCCGACGACGATTGGGTGGACCAGCAGGGCGAGCTCGTCGAGCAGGTCGTTCTCGATCAGCCAGCGCACCGAGGTCGCTGAGCCTGACATCAAAATGTCGCCGTCACTCTCGGCTTTCAATTCACGGATGGCCCCAGCGGCATCTCCGTCGCCCAGAACCGTTGTGTTGGACCATAATTCGCCGTCGATCGGCCGGTGGGTCAGTACGTATTTGGGTGATCCGTTGATGAACGAGGCGAACGGAACATCGCCACTCTGGTTGGGCCAGTACTGCGACCACTCGTCGTAGAGGTTCCGCCCCATCAGCATGGCCGAGGTGCCCGACATCCCTTCGCCGATGATCTGCCCCATGTCCTGGTCGAAGTAGCGGAAATGCCACTCGTTGGGTGCCTCGACGACGCCGTCCAGGCTGATGAAGAAGTTCGACACGATCCGGCTCATAGCTGATCCTCCGCGGTGCGGGTGGTTACGGCTACAGCTAGGACGCAATGGTCTGGCGAAACTGGTCGCTCGACCTGATCTGGATCCGGCCGGCCAGTGTGCGCGCAGCCAGCGGCGGGTGCTCTCACGCACCCATCTGTGCTGGGCTCAGCCGCCGCCGGCGGACCAGGTCCTGGAGGCAGTGGCTCGCCGGGCCGCGGGCCCAGCGTGACGGCTGCACGATCGAGGTGCGATCAGCGGCAGCCGGACTGGATCTACTGCTGATGGCCGCCGGTTTCAGCGTCCGAGACCTTGAGCGCAACCTCCAGCAGATTGGGCGGGAGGCCGAAATCAGCAAAGATCCGGGTGTCGAGAAAGTGGCAGATGCCATCGATCCGGCCCTCACGCACCTCCAGCAGGTGAATGGCGAAGGGCTCCCACCGGCCGGGTCCGGCCGGATGGTAGACGGCGATCGCCGGACCACCGTTGGCCCGGGTGAGCAGCAGGCGCGATCCTCGGCAAACGGTTCCAGGACCGTTCCACCAGCGCTCGATGTCCTCCCGCCCCCGCAGCCAGAACGTGTACGGCGGCATGGTGAACGTCGCGTCCTCTTGCAGCAGCGAGACCAGAGTGTTGACGTCGTAGGCCTCGAAGGCGCTGACGTAGCGGTCCAGGAGTGAGCGATCGTCGTCGTCCAGCTGACGGCCGCCAGCCGGCTCGAGTCCCGCCATCGTCGAGCGGGCGCGAGCCAGCGCGCTGGTCACTGAGTCGACGGACGTGCCGAGCAGATCCGCGACCTCCGCCGCCGACCAGGCCAGGACGTCCCGGAGCACAAGCACCGCCCGCTGACGGGCGGGCAGGTGCTGGAGCGCCGCGACGAAGGCCAGCCGGACCGACTCTCGTAGCACCGCTCGGTCGGCTGGATCTCCGGCATCGGGCAGCACGCGGGAATCGTGGATCGGCTCGATCCACACCGTCTCCTCCAGTGGCACACCGATGTTCGCGCTTGCGCCGAACGCGGACGGTCCACTCAGGTCCATCGGCAGCGCCCGTCGCTGCGGCGAGCGATGCATGTCGACGCAGACGTTGGCGGCGATGCGGTAGAGCCACGAGCGGGCCTGAGACCGGCCCTCGAATCCGCTGCTGCCGCGCCAGGCTCGGATCAGCGCCTCTTGCGCGGCGTCCTCCGCCTCGGCCGCCGACCCCAGCATCCGGTAGCAGAACGCGACCAGCTCACGACGGTACTGGGCCGACAGGTCCTCGATGTCGGTGACGCCGGCACTCACCAGCGCATGATACGGCGGTCAGGCGTCCGGCTCGGGTCCGGCCGCGTCCGGGGCCAGCTCAACCGACACGTCCCGGACGTCTCCTTCCCGCAGCTGCAGTTCGCGCACCGAACCGGCGTTGGTGATGTCCTGCTGCGCGGCCCGGATCAGCCGCAGCTGCTCGGGCCCGTCCTGGATCACCAGCCGCGCCACCGGACTGCGCTGGGACCGGCGCAGCTGAGACTTGACCCGCCGGATATCGATCAGCACATCCCCGGCAACGTTCAGCACGGCCGCTTCACCAATTGATCCGCCGTCCAGCAGTTGCGCCCGGACCGGCCAGGGCGCCCGATGCACCGAACCTTCCTGCCACCAGGACCACACCTCCTCGGTGGCGAACGGAAGGAACGGCGCGAACAGCCTCAGCAAGGCCGATTCAGCCAGCGACAGAGCAGCTTTGGCTGACATTGAACCTTCGCCGCCGGAATAGCCGCGATCCTTGATCAGCTCCAGATAGTCGTCGCAGAACCGCCAGAAGAAGACTTCACTGAGCTCCAGGGCGCGCTGGTACTCGTACGCCAGGAAGGCGGCGGTGGCCTCGTCCACCACGTCGGCGAGCTGAGCTAGCATGCCCGCGTCCAGCTGGTTGGTGACCAGATCGGCGGACATGCCGGACGTAGCCCCCAGCCCGAGCACGAACCGTCCGGCGTTCAGAATCTTCAGCGCCAGGCGGCGCCCGACCCGCATCTGCCCCTCGTCGGCCGCGGTGTCGACCCCCGGTCCGCTCCGGCACGACCAGTACCGCAGGCCGTCCGCACCGTACTTGTGGACCAGCGGCATCGGGGTCAGCACATTGTCCTTGGACTTGGACATCTTCTTCCGGTCCGGGTCCAGGATCCAGCCGTTGATCGTGGCGTGCTGCCAGGGCAGGACGCCGTGCTCCAGCTCCGACCGCAGCACGGTGGAGAACAGCCAGGTCCGGATGATCTCCGGCCCCTGCGGCCGCAGATCGCAGGGGAACACCCGGGCGAACAGGTCCGGGTCGTCCTCCCAGCCGCCGGCGATCTGCGGGGTCAGCGACGACGTCGCCCAGGTGTCCATCACGTCCGGATCGCCGATGAATCCTCCGGCCTGGCCACGCTGAGCGCCGGTGTACCCCGGCGGAACGTCGGTGGCCGGATCCACCGGGAGCAGCGCCTCTTCGGCGACGATCGGCTGGTCCCAGATAACCTCACCGGCGTCGTCCAGCCGGTACCAGAGCGGGAACGGGACGCCGAAGTAACGCTGCCGGCTGATCAGCCAGTCCGAGTTGAGCCCTTCCACCCAGTGCTCGTAGCGGCGGCGCATGAAGCCTGGATGCCAGATCAGCTCGCGGCCGCGATCGATCAGTGCGTCGCGAAGATCCTTGTCCCGGGCGCCGTTGCGGACGTACCACTGCCGGCTGGTGACGATCTCCAGCGGCCGCTCGCCCTTCTCGTAGAACTTCACCTCGTGCGTGATCGGGCGGGGCTCGCCGATCAGGGCGCCCGCGGCGGCCAGCAGCTGGACCACCTCACGCCGGGACTGCTTGACCGTGCGCCCGGCCAGACCGGCCCAGGCCTGTGCCCCAGCACCTTCCAGCCAGTTCGGCGTCTCCAGCTGGAACCGGCCATCCCGGCGGATCACCGATCGGGTGGGCAGGTCCAGTTCGCGCCACCAGACCACGTCGGTGGTGTCGCCGAAGGTGCAGATCATGGCGATGCCGGAGCCCTTCTCCGGGTCGGCCAGCCGATGAGCCAGCACCGGCACCCGGACCCCGAACACCGGTGTGATCACGTCCGTACCGAAAAGACTTGTGTAGCGCTCATCTTCGGGGTGGGCGACCAGAGCGACACAGGACGGCAGCAGTTCCGGACGGGTGGTCTCGATCTCGGCTGTTCCGGCGCCCTCCGCGATCGGGAAGGCGATCCGGTGGAAGGCACCGGACACCGGCCGGTCCTCGAACTCAGCCTGCGCCACCGCAGTCTGAAAGTCGATGTCCCACATGGTGGGCGCTTCGCTGGCGTAGGCTTCGCCCCGGCCCAGATTGCGGATGAACGCCCGCTGAGCCACCCGGCGCGAGCGTTCGCCGATGGTGGCATAGGTCAGCGACCAATCGACCGACAGCCCCATCGTGCGCCACTGCTGCTCGAAGTCGCCCTCGAACTGCTCGGTCAGCCGATGGCACAACTCGACGAAGTTCGGCCGCGAGACCGGAAGTTCGGGGCCGTTGGCCGATTCCGGCAGAACCAGCGCGGGGTCGTAGGGCAGGGAGGGATCGCAGCGAACTCCGAAGTGTCTCTGCACTCGCCGTTCCGTGGGCAGCCCGTTGTCGTCCCAGCCCATCGGATAGAACACCTCGGCACCGAGCATTCGCCGGAATCGGGCCAGCGCATCAACCTGGATGTAGCCGAAAGCCGTTCCCAGGTGCAGAGAACCGCTGATCGTCGGCGGCGGGGTGTCGATCGCGTATACCTGCTGCCGCTCGCGGTTGCGGTCGAACCGATAGGTTGCCTGCGCCTGCCAGGCCCCGTCCCACTTGGACTCCAGGCCCTCGAGAGACGGCTTCTCCGGGTAGCTGAGCATGACCGGCATCGTACCCAGCGACATTTCTTGCCCTGGTCTTGACGATCGCTTCAGCCGTGATCACTACCCTCAACGGGTGCTCAGACCCCGCCTGCTGCCGCCGGTCGTGATTGTGGTGCTCGCGCTGGCCGGATGCGGTCACGGTCAGGCCCGGATGGCGGCTACGGCGCCGCCCGCGGCCCCGCTCCTCGAGGCCACCGCTCAGCCGTCCAGTGCAGACCACGTGACCGGTACCGCGAAGCCGGCCGCCAGCACCGCAGCCAAGCGCCGGACCAGGCCGGCCGCCAGCAGCGCGCCGGCGCCAATGCGGGCCGGCAATCCCAGCGGCCTCGCCAGCATTCCGGCTGCGGCCCGGGCGGAAAGCACGACCAGGCCCGATCATGTGATCGGGCGGGGCAGCCCGCCCGGCTGCACGTCGTCCGCCGTCCTGCGGGCCGTCGCAGCCGGTGGTGTGATCACCTTCGACTGCGGGGCCAAACCGGTCACGATCACCCTGTCCGCGACCGCGAAGGTGATCAACGCGCACCCCGATGTCGTGCTCGACGGTGGCGGCAAGATCACCCTCAGCGGCGGCGGCAAGCGCCGGATCCTCTACCAGAACACCTGTGACCAGGCTCAGGGCTGGACCACCTCACACTGTGATGATCAGACCCATCCCCGGCTGACCGTGCAGAACCTGACCTTCGAGAACGGCAATTCGGCCGGCCAGACCACCGACGGGGGAGGCGGTGGCGCCATCTTCGTGCGCGGTGGCCGGTTGAAGGTGGTGAACTCCCGGTTCATCGCCAACTCCTGCGACCGGACCGGGCCCGACCTGGGCGGCGCCGCGATCCGGGTACTCGACCAGGCGGCTGATCAGCCGGTCTACGTGACCAGCAGCACCTTCAGCGGGGGCCGTTGTTCGAACGGTGGGGCACTGAGCAGCATCGGAGTGTCCTGGGTGGTGCTGAACAGCTTGTTCAGCCGCAACTCGGCGGTGGGCCAGGGGGCCAACCCGCAGCGTTCGGGCACTCCGGGAGGAGGCAGCGGCGGGGCGATCTACACCGACGGGAACACGTACACCGTGACCGTGGCCGGCAGCCGCGTCGCCGGAAACACCGCGCAGGAAGGGGGCGGCGCGATCTTCTTCGTCAGTAACGACCACACCGGCTCGCTGACGATCACCGGATCGACGTTGACCGCAAACCCCAGCCGGGGCTTCGAGACCCACGGCTATCCGGGCATCTTCTACCTGGGCACCGGGTCGCATCCGGCAGTCTCGGGCAGCAAGCTCAGCTGAGCGTGGCATCGGTGGACGCCGAACCGGTGACCCCGGCCCCGATCCGGCCGGTGCAGCGGGTGGTCTTCACCCAGAGCTGGGAACGGCTCAGCTTCCTGCACTGGGCGGTGCCACCGGCCCGGGTCGCGCCCTACCTGCCGTCCGGGGTCCGGCCGGACACCTTCGACGGGCTCAGCTATGTCGGGCTGGTGCCGTTCCTGATGCGCCGGATCGGGATCGCCGGCACTCCGGGCCTGCCATATCTGGGCTCGTTCTGCGAAACGAATGTCCGGTTGTACTCGGTGGATGAGCAGGGACGGCGCGGAGTCGTCTTCGTCTCCCTGGATGCCTCCCGGCTGGTGCCGGTGCTCGCCGCCCGGCTCGGCCCGAAGCTGCCCTATCTGTGGTCGAGGATGAGCTACTCACGGACCGGCGACGACCTGCACTACACCTGCCGGCGACGCTGGCCCGGGCCGCGCGGAGCGTCGTCGGCGATCTCGGTCCGGACCGGCGCGCCGATCGAGGCGAGCCCGCTGGAGTTGTTCCTGACCGCTCGGTGGGGATTGCATGCGCAGGGGCGGCGGCGCAGCTACTACTGGCCCAACAGCCACGAACCGTGGCCCCTGCGAGCAGCGAGCCTGACCGGTTTGAACGACGAGCTCCTGGACGCCGCCGGGTTCGGCGACCTGGCTGGCCGAGAGCCGGACAGTGTGCTCTTCTCCCCCGGCGTGCACGCGACCTTCGGGCCCCGCACGCCCGTGCAACCGCCGGGACGGCTCGGTCAGTGACTCAGTTCTCGACGCTGCCGCCAGCCACGGCGACGAAGGACTCCGGCCGGATGGTCATGATCACCCGGACGCCGGCGTCCTTGATCGGATAGTCCTGCCCGTACCGCTTCTGCAGGCTCTTGTAGAAGGAGGCGACGTCGTCATCGTCCTCAACCTTGTCGACCTGGCCGCGCACCTCGAGGAACCGGTAGCCGTCGTCCGGGTCGGCGATGGAGATGGCGACGCTGGGCTGCTGCTGCAGATTCTTGAACTTCTGCCGGTTCTTGGTGTGAGTCATCCGGAT
>CAXUFS010000039.1:10454-10683 GCA_964250315.1 uncultured Kineosporia sp.
GCTCTGCGGCGATCCGTCCGGCCGGACGGTGGCCAGGTGGGCGAACAGGGGCCGCTCCAGCAGGTCGGCGTGGCTGTCGGGCAGGGTCTGGGTGGCCATGAAGCGGTTCTCCGTTTCGAGGATGAGTTCGAGGACGAGGACGAGGACGAGTTAAGGATCGGGCCGTGCGGCGGGCGGCGCCACCGGGGCCCCTCGCCCCGATCAGCCGCCGGTCAGGACCGGGTACGGG
>CAXUFS010000039.1:10693-15994 GCA_964250315.1 uncultured Kineosporia sp.
CAGCAGCTCGGAGATCAGCAGGCCGATCCCCCATTTCCGATCAACTGTCCAGAATCTCCAGATGCTGGCCGTGGCGATACCGAGGGACACGAGCAGCAGCAGCAGGGGAAAGCGAGTGAGCACCAGCGGAACGATCAGCACAACCCCGACCAGGATCACCCAGTTGAACAGCTCAGTGCTGCGCATCCATTCGCCGAACGCGCCGAAGACGTCACGTCCGCGATCGGCGGCGGTCTTCTTCGGCGTCCGCTCGTCTGCCATCATCGGCCTCCTGGTGCCTGGCTCCGGATCCATGCTGGCCCATCCGCCCCTCAGTTCGACAGCATCGCACCGGCCCAGCGATGGAATTCGCTGATGTGATGCTCGCTGGGCACCAGCACACCTCCTCGGGCGTAGGCTCGCGACGACATCCCCGGCTGGCACGCCTCACAGGCGTCGAAGTCCTGACGATTGACCCGGTCGAACAACTCGACCGACCGATCGAGATCGGCTCCCGAATCGAGCACGTCCTGGGTGTACAACCAGTCGCACTCGACCAGCGTGCGGTCAGCGGCCAGCGGATACATCCGGTGGAAGATCACGTGGTCGGGAACCAGGTTGATGAACACCTGCGGTTTCACCGTGATCGCGTAGTACTTGCGATCGTGATCTTGGCCGATCGTCGGAATGGGCGCCACCCCGGGCGAGCCGTCAACGGTGAAACCCTGGATCTGCTCACCAAAGGCCGCCCCATGCCCGACGTAGTACTGCGCCGCATAACCGCCGGCGAACTCGGGCAGCACCTCGGTCAGCTCGGGGTGAATCGTGGCGCAGTGATAGCACTCCATGAAGTTCTCGATGATCAGCTTCCAGTTGGCGGCCACGTCGTACCGGATCCGCCGCCCCACCCGGAGCGACTCCACCGACCAGGCGCCGATATCGTCCTCGCCTCCCAGCCGCTGGGTCGCGGCACCGATCACGGTCTCCTCGAAGGACGGCGGATCAGCGGCCAGGCAAACCCAGGCGTATCCCAGCCACTCCCTCAACTGGACGCCGATGAGCCCGAACGCGGTACGGTCGATGTCCTGCATCCGGGCCAGGTTGGGTGCCGCCACCAGAGCGCCGTCCAGGCCGTAAGTCCATGCGTGGTAACCGCATTGGATGTTCCGCCGAACCTCTCCGGCTTCGTCTTCACACAGCCGCGAACCCCGGTGGCGGCAGACATTGAGGAACGCCCGCAGCGCCTGGTCCCGGCCCCGGACCACGATCACCGATTCCCGGCCGACCTGTTTGGTGGCGAAACGGCCGGGCCGGTCCAGCTCGTCGGCCCGGGCCACGGCGAACCACATCGACTCGAAGATTCGCTCCTGTTCGAGAGCGAACTGGTCCTCATCGGTATAGGCGCGGCCGGGAAGGGTCGCGACCAGGCTGGGCGGCAGTGTGGTGCTGGTCATGGGTCACTCCTTCAGTCCGTTGCGGGCTGAGCGGGCTGGATCAGGAAGACCACTCCATCGTGGATCTCGATCGGATGGGTGCGCACGCCGATCTTGGCCGGTGGACCGGTCGGTGCTCCGGTGCGCAGATCGAAACATGAGGCATGCAGGGGGCATTCGACCACGCCGCCGTCCAGGAAGCCGTCGGCCAGCGAAGCGTCCTGATGGGTGCAGGTGTCGTCGATGGCCAGGAACTCGCCGTCCACATTGAAGACGGCGACGGCGTCCCCGGCCCACGGCGGCCGCTCGACCCGGATGGCCTCACCGGCGGCCAGGTCCGTGACCTCGCAGACTCTGATCACGAAACCCTCTCGCTGTTGCGCAATACAAAACTCGTCGTTCTATCCGCAACAGCGTGCGGGAGGTGCGCCGAGCCCGTCAAGCCGCGACATGACCGGCGACGGGTGGTCCTCCAGCCGGGCGCCCGGGTGAAGGCCTGCCTGGTGACTGCCTGGTGACCGCCTGCCGCGGGTCGCCCTAAAGTTCGGCTATGGCAGAGTCGGCCGCCCAGCGGCGCGTGGCCAGTCCCGGACCAATCGGATCATCCACCCAGGTCCAATCGGTCGACCGGGCGCTCGGCATCCTTGATCTGCTCGCCGCCCACGGTGACATGGGCGTCACGGAGCTCGCCGCCGCTCTGGGGGTGCACAAGTCGACCGCGTTCCGACTGGTCAGCGCGCTGGAGCCGCGACGGCTGGTGGAGCAGGCGGGCGACCGCGGCAAGTACCGGCTCGGCCTGGGCATCCTCCGCCTGGCCGCGGCGACGACTGGGCAGCTGGAGCTGAGCCGCGAGGGCCGCGACATCTGCGAACGGCTGGCCAGGGACTGCAACGAGACGGTCAACCTGGCGATCCTGGATGACGGGGCAGCGGTCAACATCCTTCAGGAGATGGGTGGGACGTCAGTGGCGAGCCGGGACTGGATCGGCCGCCGGACGCCCCTGCACGCCACGTCCAGCGGCAAGGTGCTGCTCGCGTTCGGGCCGGAAGGACTGCTGGAAACGGTTCTGCAGGCCGGACTCGCATCGTTCACCGAGCGGACCATCGTCGAGGCCCGGACCCTGAGCACGGAACTGGACCGCGTGCGGCGGGCCGGCTGGGCCGGCACCGACGGGGAGCTGGAGATCGGCCTGACCGCGCTTGCGGCACCGGTCCGGGACGGTAGCGGCCGGGTGATGGCCGCAATCTCGATCTCCGCGCCCAGCTACCGGATGCCGCCTGCGGCCCGGGCCGGGCTGGTCACCGGGTTGCTCACCGCCGCACGGGAACTCAGCCTCCGGATGGGCTCGAGTGTCCGGCTGCTGCGCCCCCAGGGCTGACGTCCGCGGTCAGCGCGGCTCGTAGCCTTCGGACTGCCCGTGCCCCTCGGGCTGGCCGTACTCTCCGGGCTGCCCGTAACCGCCGGGCTGCCCGTAACCGCCGGGCTGCCCGTAACCGCCGGGCTGCCCGTAACCTCCCGGCTGCCCGTAACCGCCGGGCTGCCCGTAACCTCCCGGCTGCCCGTAGCCGCTGCCGGGACCGTAGCCGCCCGGCTGGCCGTAACCCATCTGGTCGCCGTAACCGCCCGGCCGGTCAAGGCCGCCGCCCAAGCCCTTCGGGTCGGGCCCGAACCGGTTGGGGGCGTGCTGCCCGTCGGTGCAGACCCAGATCAGCAGGATGATCGCGCCGATCAGCGGGATCAGGCTGAGAAACAGCCACCAGCCGGAGCGGTCGGTGTCGTGCAGACGACGCACCGCCACCGCGAGTCCGGGAATGAGCAGCGCCAGGCTGGTCAGGGCCTGCAGCGCGCCCCACGGCCCCACCGTCGAGTTCGTGCTGACTATCCGGTCGATGATTGAGGCGACCAGCGAGACGAGGAAGTTGAACAGCACGAAGTACCAGTACTCGGAGCGGCGAGCCCGGCCGCTGAAGTTCGCATACTGCGTAAGAGCACTCTTAACAGCGTCCGGGAACGACACGAACCACCCCTTATTCGAATGACCTGGGAGAAGGCTGAACGTACACCAGCAGTCAAGAGGTTCAAGATTCAATCGCCGAAGGCGGGCAGCGGTCCACCTTGGTCAGGATTCGAGAAGCGCCGCAGTTGTGCGCAGGCCTAGCCTTTCGATGGACGGACGGCATCCGCCGGCCCCGAAGGCCTCGAGAAGGGCCGACCCCTGAGCCTCGACGAAGGAGCCCCGAGAATGCCCGCGAAGAATTCCCCGGCCACATCTGACGGCTTCAGCGCGCAGGAGCGCGCGGCGATGAAGGAACGCGCCGCCGAACTGCGCGCCGAGGGCAAGAAGGGCGCCAAGAAGGCCGACGGCCTGCAGGCGGTCCTCGACCGGATAGCCGAGATGGCCCCGGAGGATCGCGCCCTGGCCGAACGCGTGCACGTGACGGTGACCTCGACCGCCCCCGAGTTGGTACCGAAGACCTGGTACGGGATGCCCGCCTACGCCAATGCGGACGGCAAGATCGTCGTCTTCTTCCAGGACTCGGGGAAGTTCAACTACCGGTACTCGACCCTGGGCTTCCAGGAAGCGGCGAACCTCGACGACGGCGACCTGTGGCCGGTGTCGTACGCGCTCCAGCAGTGGAGTCCCGGGGTGGAGAAGAGGGTGGCCGACCTGATCGAGGCCGCGATCGGCTGACCCACGGCAAGGGCCAGCCGGCATCGAGCAGCGGATTCCCTCCGGGCGGCACGCCGCCGGGCCGGCGTCATTCTGGTTCGGCGCTGGCCTCTTCGATCTCGCGTTCGCCGCGCTTGCGCATCCGGCTGGCTCCAGGCAATCCGGCGATCCGGGTCTCGACATCGGTCATGACCGGCTCCAGGCGCTCGACCACGGTGAGAATGTTGCGCACAGCCGGGATGGCGGCCTCCATCTCGCGCAACACCGGCATCAGGCTGGCCAGCTCGTCGATCAGCGGCAGTCCGCGCCTGATCAGCGTCGCGACGTCCCCGGGCAGCGCGGCAGGCAGGCTGACCACTGCCTGCAGCAGTGGCTCGCTGGCGTCCATCAGTGCTGCGGCGCGGGCCGCGATGCCACCGGCCAGGCCGGTCACCATCTCCGCCTCGGACCGGACCACGTCGGCCTTGACCGTGACCTGCTCGACCATCACCGTCACCTCACCGGCCTGTCCGAGCAACGCCTCGGCCGCGGTGAGCGCCAACTCCATCCGGGCGATCAGAGCGGGTACCCGTTCGGCCGCGTCGGCCAGCCCGGTGATCACACGGACAGCACGGTCGATGCCCCGGCTGACCGAGAACCCCACCGCAGTGACTGAACGGGCAACATCCACCCGCTGACGTTAGCCGCCGAACCGCTTCTCCACCCGCGCACGCGCATCAGCCGGTACACCGGTCTGGCCGAGCGCCCGGTGAGGGCGTCAGCCGAACCAGTGCTGAGGCTTCGGGTCCGTGTTCTCCCAAATGTGCTTCGCTTCCCGGTATTCAGCCAGGCCCGCCAGGCCCAGCTCACGCCCGGAGCCTGAGCGCTTGAACCCGCCCCACTCGGCCTGCGGCAGGTATGGACCGTAGTCGTTGATCCATACCGTGCCGTGGCGCAACCGGCCCGCCACCCGATGAGCGCGGGCCCGGTCGCTGGTCCAGACCGCCCCGGCCAAGCCATACGAGGTGTCATTTCCCAGCTCGACCGCCTCGTCCTCGGTCCGGAACCGCTCCACCGTCGCGATCGGGCCGAACGTCTCCTCCTGCACGATCCGCATCTCCCGATGGCAGTCGGCGAACAGGGTCGGCTGGAAGAAGTAGCCGTCGTCCAGGCCCGGCCCGGTGGCCCGGGCGCCCCCGGACACCAGCCGGGCCCCCTCCGCAACCCCCAGCGCCACAT
>CAXUFS010000040.1:0-10111 GCA_964250315.1 uncultured Kineosporia sp.
CCCTCCCGCCTCTTCGCGGGGGGGCCGGGGGGGCGCGGCCGCTGGGCCCGGGCAGCGCCGCCCGGCATCACTGCGGCCGGCGCTCCGGCATCGGCTACGCCGATCGTGATCGCCCGTTCGAGGGATCCGATGATCGAGCCGATCATCCAGCTGGGCGGAGCGAAAGCGCTGGTGGCTAGGTGAAGGGCCGTCCGGCGGACCGAAGCGGCGACTCGGGCCAGTCACCATTCGCGCTCAGGTGGAGAGGAGGCAGCGCCGATCCAGAATTCGTGCCGAACCCCAGGCTTCTGAACTGGCGCCTGCCTGGCTCGTTCCGTGATTCGCCGGGTCCTTCAGCCGGTCACTCGTCCGTTGACTCGAATGGCTCATCGCCGGAGCCAGCCACCACCCCGGCCCGGGGATCGGCCCGTCCCGGACGTACCCGGGCCTTTCTGGGGCGGGCCGCCAGAATCAGCAACGCTTTCGGCATCGCCGCCTGGATCGCCCTGGTCATCTGCGGTTTCCTGATCGGATTCATCCCCAGTGGCGGCAGCAGCCGGAAGGTGGCTGAGTCGGCCACCGCCATCCTGGTGGCGACCATGTTCCTGCTGCTGGCCGGTCGGCTGATCAGTGCCGCCATCGCCTGGCGGGAGCGGCGTTACGCGGCCCTCTCCTTGGTGGCATCTCTTGCGATGTGGGTGCTGGGGTCCTCGGCCCTGACCGCGACCAAGCAGCCGGACCTGATGAGTTTCCCGGCGCCAGGCGAAGGCTTCTTCCTAGCCTCCTACGCCCTGATGGCGGTGTTCCTGGGGCTGGACGCGGCCGACCGGGCCCGGCTGACCACCGCCCGGGCCCTGGACGCGGTCGTCACGTGCGGCGGGGCAGTGTGCCTGGCCGGTGCCGTGCTGTTGTCCCCGCTGGATGATCAGCTGGCCGGTCACGGGACCGATGCCCTGCTGGCGCTCGTCTACCCGCTGCTGGACCTGCTGCTGTTCCTGATCGTGCTGGCCGACCTGGCCCTGCGCCGCCGGGTCTGGAGCCGGCCGACGGCGGCCCTGCTGACCGGTTTCGCCGGTATGGCGATCGCGGACAGTACTTTCGTGGCGAACCTGACCGGTGGCGTCTACGACTTCAGCGGGTGGCTGCTGGTGTGCTGGGCCGGATCGCTGGCGTTCATCGTCGCCGGTGCCTGCGGGCCGAAATCCGCTGGACCGGGTGACGAGGTCCGCAACGAGCCGGTGTGGGCGCCGCTGCTGGCGGCCGCCGCGGCCGTCGTAGTCCTGGTGATCCGGCCCGAAGGGGAGACGCTCAGCCTGCTGGGCATCCCGGCCACGATCACGCTGGCCGCTGCTGGTGGCCGGCTCGCGCTGGCCCTGAAGGCAGCCCGGGGCGCCGCCGAGGCCTACCGGCTGTCTCTGACCGATGAGCTGACCGGCCTGCCCAATCGGCGAGCGCTGCTGGCCAGGATCCGGGAACGGATCGAGCGCGACGAGCCGATGGGGCTGCTGCTGGTCGACCTGGACGGGTTCAAGGAGGTCAACGACACCCTGGGCCATATCGCCGGCGACAGCGTGCTCCGGTTGCTGGCCCAGCGGTTGCGGACCGGTATGAGCAGCGGTGGCGGCCTGCTGGCCCGGCTGGGCGGCGACGAGTTCGCGGTGGTGCTGCCGGTCCGTGATCCGGATCGGGCCCTGCAGGCGGCCGAGCAGATTCGCGGCCTGATCGCCGAGCCGATCGAGGCTCATGAGCATCTGTTCAGCATGAACGCCTCGGTCGGGGTGGCGGTGACCTCGGCGAACGGCCAGACGGCGGACGGCGATGAGCTGCTGCGGCGGGCCGACATCGCCATGTATCAGGCCAAGAACACCCGCTCGGGCCAGCTGTTGTACGACCGATCGCGAGACGAATTCACCACCGATCGGCTCAAGCTGGCCGAGTACCTGCGTTACGGCATCGCCGCCGGTGAGCTGCGGGTCTGGTACCAGCCGCAGGTGGAGGCCGCCGACCGCGCCGTCTCCGGCCTCGAGGCGCTGGTCCGTTGGCAGCATCCAGACCTGGGGCTGCTGGCCCCCAGCGACTTCCTGGCCGTGGCCAGGCATTCCGGGCTGATGCCGGCCCTGACCGAAGCAGTGATCGGACTCGTGCTCTCCGACGTCCGGGCCTGGGCCAGCAGCGGCATGGATCTCCGGGTGTCGTTCAACTTCGCCCCGCCCGAGTTGCTCAACGCGCCTCTGCTCGAACGGATTCTGGACCGGGTGGATGGGGTCGGCCTGCCGCCGGACTCCTTGGTGCTCGAGGTGACCGAAGACTCCTTCCTGACCGAGCCGGAACGAGCCAGGCAGGCTCTGATCGAGATCCGGCGCCATCACGTGCAGGTGTCGATCGACGACTACGGAACCGGTTTCTCGTCCCTGTCATACCTGCGCGACCTTCCGGTGCACGAACTCAAGTTGGACCGGTCATTCGTTCGAGCGGTGGGCACCGACCCGCGGAGCCGGATCATCGTCGAGTCGACCACGCAGATGGCGCGCGGACTGGGACTGCGTACGGTGGCCGAAGGGGTCGAGGACGCCTTCATCCTGAGCCAGGTGCAGGCGCTGGGCATCGATGTGATCCAGGGCTACCACATCTCCCGGCCGATGCCGTCGGCTCACGTGGCGGAATGGATCAAGCAGCGCGGCCGGGTGGCTCCGCCGATCCAGGCCATCACCTGAACGGTTCTTACGGCCCGATCGCCGCTGTCGCTCACGCTCCTCGCTCGTGCCGATCATTTGCGCCGGTTGTGACGGCGAAGGCTGATACCGGCGGAACGGCGACACCGGGCAGGCCGATCCCGCGAATGATCTCGCGATGGGCGCCCGGATTGACTCGCCGTTGCCGCGCGATCAGCTCAGCCACATGTCCATAGGCCGGCCTGCTCCTGGGCGATCCGAAGTACGGTGCGAAGCCGGTACCGGGGATGGTGTGGAAGAACAGGCCGAGATCCTGGAGCAGCCGATCCGGCGTGGCGTCGAGCACGAAGGTCATCGTCTGGCAGGCGTTGGCCCGGGCGACCGCGAACCAGCCGTAGAGCAGGGCATGGGAGACGCCGTAGCCGGCCCGGCCGAGACCGGCCCGGACCGCGCAGGTGGCGAAATCGAGGGTGGACTCAGGGTGGATCTTCGCCTGCCGCATCGCCGCTTCGGCATCGATGTTCCACGGCGGAGCAGCCGCATCCGTCATCGTCTTGGACCGGCCCGGCGAGGGCAGGAAGAACCTGGACACGCCCTGCACCTGGTCCTGCTGATCCAGGACCGCCAGCCACTGGGTGCCTGGACAGGGTCCGTACTCACGAGCCAGATCGGCGGCAGTGTTCCCGAACCAGGCCGTGAAGACGTCAGCTTCGCAGGCCTCGAAGGCGGCCTGCTGTTCTCTGCTGCTGGCGTTGAAAACCAGGCGAAACGGCTGATTCACCACGGTTCAGGCTAAACAGCCGCAGCGATCGGCGCGACTGGCCCAGATCTCCTTTTTGTCCTGGCGCGCGATCCGGCCTGGCTGGTCGTCTCAACGGCGCCAGAAGTCGTGCGGATCGCGGCCGGGCCGGAACCCGGCCGCCTCCACCACGTCCACCGCCAGGTCGAACCGGGCCCCTACCCGCAGCGGCTGGTGCGCGTCACTGCCGAAGGAGACGGCTGAGCCGCCCTCCTGGTACCACCAGCGCATCAGAGTGGCCGACCAGAGCGGGCTACTGGTGTTGATCTCCAGTGCCCGGCCGGAGGCGGCCAGAGCGGCGAACACCGCCCGATATTCCGGCTCGAACTCCCGTTCCCGAAATTCCCCGGCCGACCTGGGCCAGTACCGGCGCGGATAGTCACAGTGCGCCAGGACCTGGAACACGTCGCTGTGCTGAATCAGTAACAGGACGCCGGCGAGGTACCTGCGCATCACCTCGGTAGCGTCCAAGCGCCCGAACAGCCGATTGGCGGCGACCAGGTACGCTCCCTCGTCCAGCAGTGAGTGCAGCGACCCGAGAATCCGGTCGAATCGTCCCTGCCGCAGCACGGTGGCCACACTGCCCGCAAACAGATGCGGCTCTCCGGCCTCGATTCCGCTCAGGATCCGCAGTGCCGGGAACCGCCGGCGGCACTCTTCGACGCTTTCCAGATAGCCGCTGACATCCAGCGGCAGCACTCGTCGCCGGGTCCCGACCTGCGCCCCGGGGATCGGCGGCCGATCGCCGTCACCCCAGCGGGTGAAATCCACGTGCTCGGTGAAGGCGATCGACGGCAACCCGATCGCCAGGGCCTGCTCGCAACTACGAATCATCGATGCCTTCGATGATGTGTCCCAGGACCATTGCGTGTGTACGTGGTTGTCCGGCGGCCTCATCACCGTCCAGTATCCCGGGCCGGTTCCAGCCTGGGTCCCGGCGGGCCGCTGGGAGGACCAGCCACGTGCTTCCAGCCTCTACGCTTTCGATCGTGTCGAAGGTATTGACGAGCCTGCCGGTCGCCGAGCGGGTCGGAATCGCGTTCTCCGGTGGCCTGGATACGTCGGTGGCCGTGGCCTGGATGCGTCATCACGGCGCCATTCCGTGCACGTACAGCGCCGATCTCGGCCAGTACGACGAGGACGACATGGACGCGTTGCCCGGGCGGGCCAAGCAGTACGGTGCCGAGATCGCCCGGCTGGTGGACTGCCGGGATGCGCTGGTGGACGAGGGCCTGATCGCGCTGATGTGCGGGGCCTTCCACATCCGGACCGGCGGGCGGGGGTACTTCAACACCACTCCGCTGGGCCGGGCTGTGACCGGCACGCTGCTGGTCCGGGCCATGCACGAGGACGGCGTATCGATCTGGGGCGATGGGTCCACCTACAAGGGCAACGACATCGAGCGCTTCTACCGCTACGGCCTGCTGGCCAATCCGGCTCTGCGGATCTACAAGCCCTGGCTGGACGCCGCCTTCGTCGACGAACTGGGCGGGCGCGCGGAGATGTCGCAATGGCTGACCGAACACGACCTGCCCTACCGGGCCAGCAAGGAGAAGGCCTACTCCACCGACGCCAACATCTGGGGGGCCACGCACGAGGCGAAGACGCTGGAACACCTCGACGTCTCGCTGGAGATCGTGGAACCGATCATGGGGGTCCGGTTCTGGGATCCGGCGGTTGGCATCGACCCCGAGGACGTCACCCTCAGCTTCGAGCAGGGCTGGCCGGTGGCGATCAACGGCGAGCGCTTCGATTCCAACGTCGAGCTGGTGATGGCCGCCAACGCGATCGGCGGACGTCATGGCCTGGGCATGAGCGATCAGATCGAGAACCGGATCATCGAGGCCAAGAGCCGCGGCATCTACGAGGCCCCGGGGATGGCGCTGTTGTTCATCGGCTACGAACGGCTGCTGAACGCCATTCACAACGAGGACACGATCGCGAACTATCACGCGGAGGGACGGCGCCTGGGCCGCCTCCTGTACGAGGGCCGCTGGCTCGATCCGCAGTCGCTGATGCTGAGGGAGAGCCTGACCCGCTGGGTCGGGCGCGCGGTGACCGGCGACGTCGTGATCCGCCTGCGGCGCGGCGAGGACTACACGATCGTGCGCACGGACGGCCCGGCGTTGAGCTACCACCCGGACAAGCTGAGCATGGAGCGGACCGAGGACGCCGCCTTCGGCCCGGTCGACCGGATCGGGCAGCTGACCATGCGCAACCTCGACATCGCCGATTCGCGCAGCAAGCTGGAGATGTACGCCGGACTGGGTCAGCTGGCCGGGCAGGCCAAGTTCGTCGGAGAGCTGGAGCGAGGCGGTGCCGCCAGCATCGCCGATCCCGGCCACCCGAGTCAGACGCCGCTGGACGCGGACTCCCTGGACCGGGCCGCGATGGAGGCCGGCACCGACTGACCCGGCCGGGCACCTGGCGGACGGCCCGGGGGCCGGTGGCCAGCGTGTTGCTGGCCCCCGGCCCCCGGGTTCGGTGGGTCGATATTGGTTCAGCCGTGCCTGTCCTGATCAGCTCAGAGCTTTCAGGAAGGCCAGGCCGTTGGCGGATCCAATTCCGGTGATGTCGTCGTATCCGGTCCGCGTCCGCAGGATTGTGCCGACGGTGACGTCGATACTGCGCAGGCTGTAGACCAGGCCGTCGTCTGCGTTGACGCTGTTGGCATAGTCGACCCGGGCGACGGCCCGGCCCGTCACCGGCTTGGGGTCGTAAAAGGCGCTGCTTCCGTACTGCCGGTAGAGCGCCGGGTTGGCGAAACCGTGCGGGTGGCCAGCGGCCTGGTCAGCGAGCGCCATGATCCCGGCGAAGAGCGGGCTGGCCAGCGAAGTGCCACCGAGCCGATACTCGCTGTACCGAGGAGTGCCGGTCGGGAACGACTGGGTTTCACCGATCAGCATTCCCGTATTCGGGTCACCAACCGCCGACACGTCGGGCACAACCCGGGCAGGAGTGGCTGACCAGCGCGTGGCCAGATCGGAGGGAACCGCCCGCTTCTGATACCACGGCTCGGGGAAGACCCGGCTGGTACCGCCCCCGGCGCCGTACTGGAAGTTCCCCGGTGGCGCCGGATCCCAGGCCGTACCGTCGTCCGTCAGAACCGAACGGCCAGTGCTCCATCCCGTTTCCCAGAGCCGCTGGTTGCTGGCACCGACCGCCAGGCTGGTCCCACCCACCGCGGTCACCAGCGGGCTGTTGGCCGGAGCCTCGACCGTCGGTGTGCCGTTGTTGGCGGTGCTGCCGTCGCCCGAGTCCCCGGAGGAGAAGTAGAACCCGATTCCCTCGAGGGCGGCCTGGGCGAACACCCGGGCGTAGGCCTCGTCCAGGGCTGGCGAGCCGTTGCTCTCGTCGGTGCCGCCCCAGGAGTTGGTCACGATGTCGGCCAGGTGCTCATCGACCACCCGGTTGATGGTGTCGGCGAAATCACCGTTGTCACAGGAGCGTGAAGCGACATAGGAAATGTTGGCCCCGGGAGCCACCGCGTGCACGGCCTCGACGTCCAGCGTCTCCTCGCCATACCAGCCCTGCTCACCA
The DNA here is from genome assembly GCA_964250315.1 of uncultured Kineosporia sp. GTDB lineage: Bacteria > Actinomycetota > Actinomycetes > Actinomycetales > Kineosporiaceae > CAXUFS01. Next base: position 6,991 of record CAXUFS010000040.1, read on the forward strand.
CACTGGTCGCCGTTGACCTTGTCGTAGTACCCGTAAAGGTATGGGTACGCGGGGGTCACCTGCGTGAACTGCCCTGCGGCGAAGGCCTTTTGACCGTGCCGGGTGGCGTAGATGTTGGCGTCCTTGACGATGGTGGGTGCGGCGTAGGCATCTGTGATCGCAACTCTCACTCCGCGGCCGTCCAAGCCGTGGGCGATCGCACCAGTGATCCCATAGGTCCCCTGGAGCTGGCTCGGGACGTAACCGCAGGGCACGTAGGGCTGCTTCTTGCCGTAGGCGGCCGGCAGGGTGGTGGCCACTTTCTCGCCGTAGTAGGCGGAGCACGGTGGGGCATTCTTGAACGCGTCCGGCGGCGGAGCCGCGGGCTTCATCAGCTGGCTCTCACTGGCCAGCCCGGAAACGGCAATCACGGTGCCGGACAGCTGGGACGGGATGGTCGGCGCCACCGATGCGGCCCGGACGTCGCGGCCGCCGAGCTGGTAGTTCTGCAAGGTGGTACCGAAGGCCTTCTGCATGGCGGCCACGCTGCCCCGGGCCTCCACGTAGAACGCGTTGGCCGGAATCGCGGTGACTTTCAGTCCACTGGCGGCCAGGAAGTTCTTCACTGTGCTGACGGCCTGACCGGACGGGGCGTACTGAGCCCGGAACTGCTCGGGTGACATATATTTTCCGTAGTTGGAGCTGCCCGGCGTGGACACGGCCCGGACGGCGTCCATCATCGCACCGCTGTTGCGCGCCGCCAGATACAGGCGGACGTCGATGGCCTGCTTGCTGTTGGCCTTGCCCCGGGCCACGGCGTGGCCCAGAGCGGGCTGAGCGTTGGGGACCTTGACCCGTGAGGGAGCAGCGGACGCTGGCCCGGCCATGGCCAGGCCAGCGGCTCCTGCCGCGATCAGGATGATGGAGGTTCGAAGACCCCGTTGCCGAAGACGCACAGACTTTCCCCTTCGCTGCCGGAAAGGCGGACGATAGCTCAGTTACGTGGCTGATTTGGTTGCATCCGGATGGCAGGGTGCAAGTAGTGCACCTTAGGCCATATCCCGGCGCAAATGTTGAAGGATGCCGGCCTGATGCCGCAATTATCCGGTCAGGACGGTAGACAGCGGCGTAAGCGCCCGTTCACCAGCAATGATTCGGACGACGTGGTCGTGCGTGGGTCTCAGCTGGCGTTCCCGTCCGCGGGCTGAGTGGCTTCATCACCACGATGCCTGGATCCGGCCCGGTCCGGCCCGTCGCTCTCTTCGGCCGGCCGATCGGCCGGATGGCCGGCCGCATGGTCGACCAGCGGGTCCACCGGCAATGTCGGGACCTCACCGCTGCGCATGGCGGTGGCGTACTGCCCGTCGTGCTCGAACGTCACCTCGACGGTCTCGAAGCCCTTGTTGCGCTGCGCTTTTGCGTAACTGGCATAGGCGCGCTGATCGGCATCGGTGAGGTCCACGTCGTCGGTGAACGGGGTCAGCAGTGTGCGCGGATACAGATGCCGGGCCGCCACCACATTCATCTGGGCGCAGATCAGCAGCGTGGTGGTAGCCAGGTAGATCCAGGCGACCAGGCCCAGCACGATCGCGAACACGCCGTTGGTGGCGTCGGCCCCGGCCACCACATGAGACACGTATGAGGCACCGAAGCTCTGCAGCAGCTGCCAGGTCACCGCCCCGCCGATGGCTCCAGGCAGCACCCACCGCCAGGGCACGTCCCGGGCCGTCGAGACCCGGAAGACGAAGCCGAAGAAGGCGGCGTTGACCACGATCGACAGCACCGTGGCGCCCAGCCGCTGCCACGAACCGGTGTCGAAGATGATGGAGGTCATGTTGTGACCGATACCGGAGAGAAATCCGGTCAGGGTCAGGGTTACCCCACCGACCGACAGCAGCAGCAGGCTCTTGGCCCGGGAGGCGAACGGGTTCGGACGGCGGTTGCGCGGCACCGCCCAGGCCACATTCATGGCGTTCTGGGTCGCCTGGGCGACGCCGAGGGCGCCGTACAGCGAACCGACCAGGCCGATGACCACCGCAGTGGTACTTCCCTGTAGCCCCCGCGGGTCGCCCAGTTGCTGCCCGATCACCGGAAAGTGCGCGAGGGCGGAGTCCAGGATCTCCTGCTGCAGCCTCGCGTTGCCCTGCAACACGAAACCGAGCACGGACGACGCCAGCAGCAGCAGCGGGAAGATGGAGAGGAAGCCGTAGTAGGTGATCAGCGCAGCCAGGTAGGCGCCCTGATCGTCCCCGAACTTGTAGATCACCGCGATCGGGAAGCCGAGCCAGCGGTGCTCCTGCTGGAACCGGTCGATCCGTTCGGTGACCACGTCAGCCGCTCCTGAAGGTCGCGCGAGTCGCGCGGGTGGCGCGGAGATCCGCGCTGAGTCAAATGGTAAGGCTCGGGCCGCCCGGGTGAGTCCGGTCAGGGCCGGCCCTTGATGCTGTGCCGCAGGGCCCGGGTCCGCACCCGCTGCTGGCGGTTCTGCTCGGCCCGCAGCCGGGCGTCGCGGCGCATCTCCTGCCGCAGCCCCTCGGCCTGCAACTGACGCCAGGAATCCAGGCGGTCCCGGGCCAGGGCGCCGCCGCCGATCGCGGCCTGCACGGCACAGCCCGGCTCGGTGTCGTGCTGGCAGTCCCGGAAGCGGCAGGCCGCAGCCAGATCGCCGATGTCCGCGAAGGTCATGTCCAGACCATCCGCGCCGTCCAGCCCGACCCCGCGCAAGCCGGGTCCATCGATCACCCAGCCGTCCCGGACCCGGTGCAGTTCCCGCGTCACCGTGGTGTGCCGGCCCTTGCCGTCGCGGCGCAGAGCCTGGGTGCGCATCAGCTGGTCACCGGCCAAAGCATTGATCAGGCTGGACTTTCCGGCCCCCGAAGCCCCCAGGAGTGCCATGGTCCGCCCGCCCGCCAGGAACTCAGCGACGTCCTCGACACCCTGCCCGGTCACCGCCGACACGGGGATCACCGGGCAGAGGCTGACCGCACCGACCTCGGCCGCGATCTGCGCAGCGTCGGGAACCAGGTCCGCCTTGGTCAGCAGCACCAGGGGCTGGGCCCCACTGGACCAGGCCAGCGCCAGCAACCGGGACAACCGGCGCAGATCCGGGTCGGGCATGAGGCCCTCAGCCACACCGGCCACA
>CAXUFS010000040.1:10121-15956 GCA_964250315.1 uncultured Kineosporia sp.
GGCCGGCGCCGCGGGCCCCGCCGCGGCCGCCCGGCTGAGCAGGCTCCGGCGCGGCGCCACCGACTCGATGATGGGCTGACCGCCGGGGCCGGGCCGCCAGCTGACCCGGTCACCGGTGCACAGCACGGAGGTGCCAGCGGTGTCCCGGCCCTCACCGGAAGACGGCTGATCCCCGGGCCGGCGCAACAAGGGGCTGAGCCGCATCGCGATCAGCAGGCCGTCCGGGCCACCGTCGGCGACCACGGCGGCTCCGCGATCGGCCCGGACGACGACCCCGGTACGGGTTTCGAGTGGATCAGAGGTTACTGGAACGGAGGAGAACACCGGAGTGTCCTTTCGGATCAGCCCGGCTCGGGCCAATCCGCAGAGCCACTACCCGTTGTGGGAGAAGGGCTTTCGGCTGTGGTCCAGGCGGGCGCGGGAGGAGCGGAGACGCCCTGGTACGGAGGCAGAGGCAGGCAGACCATTGACAGTCATCGCACGCCTCCCGTCCCGCACCCCAGTGCGCTGCTCGACTCCCGCGCCACGCGGCCCAGAAGCGACACCCGATATCGGCTACGCCGTTCGAGTACTCGCGGCACCCACCGTACGCGGGCGGCCCAGGGTTGTCGCCGGTATTTCCGGCCGATCAGCTGAACGGTCACGACTGGGCCAGGCCCTCACTGGCAGCGGCTTTGGACACCGCCTTCTCCAGCAGGGCCTGCCGGGCCGCCACCCGGGCCTGGGTCGGATAACGCTCGTCGACCGCCGCGTTCAGCGCAGCCCCGATCAACACCGCGATGGCCAGGAAATACAGCCAGATCAGCACCACGATCGGAGTGGCCAGCGGGCCGTAGATCGAGGCGCCGCCGACCGACCAGCCGATCACCACCCGCAGCACGAAGCTGGCCATCACCCAGATGCCCAGGGCCAGCACGGCTCCCGGCACATCCCGCCGCCAGGGAGACCTGACCGGAGTAGCGATGTGATAGAGGGTGGACAACCCGCTCACGGCCAGTACCGTCACCACCGGCCAGTAGAGCAGGCTCGAGCCGGCCAATCTGGCCAGCAGGTCCAGATTCAGCGATGTGAGCAGGTTCCGAAGCAGGCCCGGTCCGATCAGAACCAGGGGGATCACCACCACCCCGGCCAGCAGAGTGCCGGCATACAGCGAGAACGACAGCACCCGGGTTCTGATGATGCCCCGCTGACCGCCCAGCCCGTACATGATCGAGATGGTGTCGAGATACACGTTCAGGGCCCGGGATCCGGACCACAGCGAGAGCAGGAAACCGATCGAGACCACGTCGGCACGCCCGGCTCCCACCACCCGGTCGAAGGTGGGCAGGATCACCGAAGCCACCGAATCCTGGGTCAGGAAGGTCAATGTCAGCTGCTGCAGCTGGCGGCGCAGATCGGCCACCACGTCCGCGCCGAGGACATTCCCGGCGAACCCGATCGCTCCAACCAGGCCGAGCACCAGCGGCGGCAGCGACAGCAGGGCGAAGAAGCCCGCTTCGGCGGCCAGACCGGTGACCCGGTTCTGCAGGCAGATCCGGGTGGTGGAGGCGGTTAGCCGCCAGATCAGCCGCAGGTAGCGGCGCATCTGTCCCCGCAGAGTCGGCTCGGTGGATCGCACCCTGGCCAGTCTCGTGCGCAATCCGGTCCCGGCGCCCATGAATGTCACCGTAACCAGCGAAAACCGTTTCCCAGTGCTGCGACTGCGGGCGAGTTCAATCGCTGCGACTAGGTCGTTCACAGTACGGATCGGTAGGGTCACAGCTGTGCCTGAACCGGACGATGCACTCAATCTGGTGCCGACCCCGGTCGACCGTGATGTCTTCTCCGAGGACGCCGCCCTGGTGGAAGCGATGGAGCGGCACGAGGCCAAGGCGCATCTGGGCCGGCTCCGCGATCTGGGCCGGCTGGCCGGCGCCAGCCGGTCGATCACCTGGGCTGCCTCGGTGGAGGAGCACCCACCGGTTCTGCGCAGCTACGACCAGTCCGGCCGCCGGATCGACGAGGTCGACTACCACCCGGCCTGGAATCGGCTGATCCAGGCCGGGGTCCGAGCGGGCCTGAGCGCGCCGGCCTGGCTGGAGGGAGCACCGGCCGCAGCGCACACGGCCAGAGGGGCGGCCATGATCGTCTGGTCCCAGGTCGAATCCGGGCACACCGCCAGCCTGACCACCAGCTACGCGGCCATCCCGGCACTGCGGACGGACCCCGAACTGCTCGCCACCTGGATGCCGCGGCTGTCCTCGACCTCCTTCGAGGCTGGCCCGCGACGGCCCAGCGACAAGCTCGGCTGCCTGGCCGGGCTGGCCACCACCGAGCGCCAGGGTGGCTCCGACCTGCGCACCGGCACCACCGTGGCCCAGCCGGAACAGGATGGCCCGGTCGAGGGCGCTTCGGCGTACCGGCTGACCGGGCAGAAGTGGTTCGTCTCCGCGCCGATGAGCGATGTGTTCCTGGCCGTGGCGCATGCTCCCGGTGGCCTGACCTGCTTCCTGATCCCGCGGGTGCTGACCGACGGCAGCCGGAACAACTGGCGGCTGATGCGGCTCAAGCGGACGCTGGGTACCCGGTCCAATCCCCCGGCCGAGGTCGAACTGGACGGCACCTGGGCGGTCCGGCTGGGCGAAGAGGGGCGTGGGCTGCGCACCCTGTCCGGGATGCTCAGTGCGACCCGGATGGACGCCGTCCTGCGCTCGGCCGGGCAGATGCGGCAGGCGGTGACTCGCGCTGTCCACCACGCCCGGAAGCGGGAGGCCTTCGGCTCCGCGCTGCTGGACAAGCCGCTGATGCAGAACGTGCTGGCCGATCTGGCCCTGGAGAGCGAAGCGGCGACCGTGCTCGGGATCCGGCTGGCTGCCGCCGTGGACGAGGGCGAGACCGAGTTCCTGCGGGCGGCGGTGCCGGTGGCCAAGTTCTGGGTCTGCAAGCGAACGCCTGCCCTGGTGGCCGAGGCGCTGGAGTGCCTGGGCGGCAACGGCTACGTGGAAGAACACGGCCTGGCCCGGATCTACCGGGACGCGATGGCCGGTCCGCTGTGGGAGGGGCCGGGCAACATCAGCGCGCTGGACGTGCTGCGGGCCATGTCGTTGCAGCCACGATCGATGGAGGTGCTGCTGGCTGAGATAGATCGGGCCCGGGGCGCGGACCAGCGGCTGGACCGGGCCATGGACGAGGTGGCCGGGTTCCTGCAGGCGGCCTCCCGGGAGGCCCGGCGTGATCCAGGAGCGGTCGAGGCCGGCGCCCGCTGGATCGCCGAACGGCTGGCCGTGGTTCTTCAGGCCTCCCTGCTGCTGCGCTGCGCGCCACCGGTGGTGTCCGGCGCGTTTCTGGCCACCCGGGTGGCCGGTGGCGGCGGAGTGCTGTTCGGGACCCTGCCCGTGGGACGCCGGGTCACCCGGGTCCTGGTCGACCGATGCCTTCCCGGGTGAGCCGGCTGATCGGCCGGATCGCAGAGCCTGAAAAGCCGCTTGCCGAAAGGGAAACCATCGATCTCAAGCTCAGCTTGAGACAATAGGGGTCAATCGGCACACTTCGGCGCGTCGCTGACGGTTGAACTGCCGACCCGGCCCGGACAGGTAAGAATGTGGCCCGTATCTGCCTGCCCTCGACCTCGGGACGTTCATGGAGCTCTGGCCTGGCCACCCCTATCCACTGGGCGCTACCTACGACGGCGCAGGCACCAACTTCGCTCTGTTCTCCGAGGTCGCCACCGGCGTGCAACTCTGCCTGATCGACGACGAGGGCAAGGAGACACGGGTCGACCTGAACGAGGTCGACGGCTTCGTCTGGCACGGGTACCTGCCCGGCGTCGGACCCGGCCAGCGGTACGGCTACCGGGTGAACGGCCCCTATGCCCCCGAGCGCGGCCAGCGCTGCAATCCCAGCAAGCTGCTGCTCGATCCCTACGCCAAGGCGATCGAAGGGCAGATCGACGGCGACGAGTCGCTGTTCTCCTATCACTTCGCCACCCCGGACGACCGCAAGGGCAAGGGCCGTGACCGCAACAACGCCGACAGCATCGGCCACACCATGCTGTCAGTGGTGGTCAACCCGTTCTTCGACTGGGCCAATGACCGGCCACCCCGCCGGGAGTACCACGAGACGGTGATCTACGAGGCCCATGTCAAAGGGCTGACCATGACCCATCCGGGCGTCCCCGAAGACATCCGTGGCAGCTATGCCGCCATCGCCCACCCAGTGATCATCGAGCACCTGGTCGGCCTCGGGGTGACCGCCCTCGAACTGATGCCGGTGCACCAGTTCGTGCAGGACACCACCCTGACCGCCAAGGGCCTGTCCAACTACTGGGGTTACAACACCATCGGCTTCTTCGCCCCGCACAACGCGTACTCCTCCTCCGGGCAACGCGGGCAGCAGGTGCAGGAGTTCAAGGTAATGGTCAAGGCCCTGCACGAGGCCGGCATCGAGGTCATTCTCGACGTCGTCTACAACCACACCGCTGAAGGCAACCACCTGGGCCCGACCATCTGCTTCCGCGGGATCGACAACGCGGCCTACTACCGGCTGGTGGACGACGATCCGGAGCACTACTACGACACCACCGGCACCGGCAACAGCCTGCTGATGCGGCACCCGCACGTGCTGCAGCTGATCATGGACTCGCTGCGCTACTGGGTGCTGGAGATGCATGTCGACGGGTTCCGGTTCGACCTGGCCGCCACCCTGGCCCGGCAGTTCCACGAGGTCGACCGGCTGTCGGCGTTCTTCGACATCGTCCAGCAGGATCCGCTGATCTCGCAGGTGAAGCTGATCGCCGAACCGTGGGATGTCGGCGACGGCGGTTATCAGGTCGGCAACTTCCCGCCGTTGTGGACCGAGTGGAACGGCAAGTATCGCGACACGGTCCGCGACTTCTGGCGCGGCGAGCCCTCGACTCTGGGCGAATTCGCCTCCCGCATCACCGGTTCCAGCGACCTGTACCAGGGCGATGGCCGGCACCCGATCGCCAGCATCAACTTCGTGGTCGCCCACGACGGCTTCACTCTGCGAGACCTGGTGTCCTACAACGAGAAACACAACGACGCCAACGGTGAGGGCAACAACGATGGGGAGAGCCACAACCGTTCGTGGAACTGCGGCGCCGAGGGGGAGACCAAGGATGAGGAGGTCCTGGCGCTGCGCGCCCGTCAGCAGCGCAACTTCATGACCACCACCATGCTGGCCCAGGGCGTGCCCATGATCGCGCACGGCGATGAGATGGGGCGCACCCAGGAGGGCAACAACAACGTCTACTGCCAGGACAACGAGATCTCCTGGATGAACTGGGATCTCGGCCAGGAGCAGGCTGACCTGCTGGCCTTCACGCAGCGGGTGGTAGCCCTGCGCAACGAGCATCCGGTGTTCCGGCGGCGGCGGTTCTTCCTCGGTGCGGCCAAGCAGGGAGGCCAGAGCGAGGTCGGCGACATCGCCTGGTTCACCCCGGCCGGCGGCAACATGTCCCAGGAGGATTGGGGCAACGGGTACGCCCGGGCGATGACGGTCTTCCTGAACGGCGAACGCCTGATGGCCCCCGACCGCCGCGGCCGCAAAGTGGTGGACGACTCGTTCCTGATCATGTTCAACGCTCACTACGAGGACCTCGAATTCACTGTCCCGCCAGCCGAGTACGGCGACTGGTGGTCGGTCATCCTGGACACCGCCGACGACGACAGCGGGACGGCGGACGGCGGAGACGCCTACAGCCCCGGTGAGATCGTGCACGTGGTGGCTCGGTCGGTGATGGTGCTGCGCCGTCCCAGCGTGGACGAGTCGCTGCCGGTCAGTGCCCAGAACATCGTCACCCGCCGCGCGACCAGCCCCCCGGGCCAGGTCGTGGTC
>CAXUFS010000041.1:0-15513 GCA_964250315.1 uncultured Kineosporia sp.
GGGTCGGCCCGGCCGTGGTCCGGCGGCTGCTCCCGCTGGCCGCGCCGGGCGGACTGGCCCGCGCGGCCTACCACGGCGTCCCCGGCCATCCGGTGCTGATCGGCCAGGAGCACTGGGCCGAGCTGATCGCATCGGCGCACGGCGACCAAGGAGCCAGGCCCTACCTGGCTGATCGCGACGTCAGCGCTGTGGAGTGCTCGGACATCGGCACCGGCGTGGACGTCGACCACTGGTGATCGCCAGCTGAGCCCGGCGAAGCGCGCTGGTGGCCACACTTCGCCGGGCTGACTCGGCGATCATGGGAGGGGTCTTATCCTGGACCGCGTGGTTCCCGCCGACGTTCTGCTCGCGGCCGTCACCGAGGATGCCCTAGACCTCGAGGCGCACGCCGCCGCCGTGAGCCGCCCGGGAGCCGGCGCCGTCGTCAGCTTCGCAGGCGTCGTCCGCAACCAGGATCATGGCCGGGCTGTGACCGGAATCGAGTACGTCGCTCATCCCACCGCCAGTCAGGTGCTGGAAGACGTGGTGGCCAAGGTGGCCGCTCGCAGCCAAGCCGAGGCGATCGCCGTGTCGCATCGGATCGGGGAGCTGGCGGTCGGCGAGACTGCGTTCGCGGTGTCGGTGTCTGGAGTGCATCGCCGCGAGGCGTTCGAGGCGGCCAGTCAACTGGTCGACGAGGTCAAGCACCATCTCCCGGTGTGGAAGCGGCAGGTCTTCGCCGACGGCAGCGACGAATGGGTGGCCTGTCCCTAGGAGGTCAGCGGCTCTGCTGGCTGGTGCCCTGGCGGATCCCCGGTGATGGGATCGTGGTCCGGCTGCGGACGTAGAGCCGCACCTCGTACCGCCCACTGAGCGGCACCCCGGCCAATCGATAATGGTCGTAGATCATGTGCTCCTTGGCCGACTCGTCCGCCGTCGGGCCCTCCCCGAGCCGCGGCGTGCCGGTAACCACCCAGACCCGGGTGCGATGTTCCAGTTCGGCGGCGATCTCCTGGGGCGTCTCCTCGACGCCTATCAGGGTGCCCGACTGTTCACCGGAACTGGCCAGTGCGACGTCGTCCACTGCCTGGAAGTCGCCGGGATAGGCCAGCTTCACCACTCGTCGGCTGCCGGGCAGGAAGATCACCGCGTCGCCAGGACGGGCATACTCCCGGATCGTCTCCGCCGCCCCGCGCAGATTCTCCGCGTGCCCGCTGGCCCAGTAACGGTAGACGCCCTGCATGTGCAGGCCGAAGAGGGCCAGCACCACCACGGCGACGGTCATCAGCCGGGCCCGCAGCAGCGGCGCCAGCGACCCCAGCGCCAGCGCACCGCCGGGCACGGTGAAGAAGACGTAGCGCCAGTCGAACAGCGGGTGGGCCTGAGAGACCGCCCAGAGCAGCACGGGCGGGATGAAGGCCCAGGCCAGCCCCAGGCCCAGCGAGGGAGCGTGCGTGCCCATGCTGAGCCCGGCGATCGCTCCGGCCAGCAGCACGACGACGAAGAAACCGGTGGCGTACTGCGCCAGCAGGAAGCCGGTCAGTTGATCGATTCCGGGCCGGGGCAACCAGGACACCTGGTCGCCCTGCCTGGACGCCGCATAGAGCAGCGGACTGAGCCCGGCCACGGCGGCTGCGCTGGCCAGACACCAGCGGCGGCGAACGGCTCTGGGTGACGTCGTCAGCACATACCCCAGATGCACCAGGATGATCATCAGGCCGAGCACGTTGAGCAGGCCAGTGGCGATCAGCGAGCCCGCGTAGAGCAGCCAGCGCAGCGGTAGCCAGGGCTTGCGGCAGACCCGGACCAGGGCCAGCGTGGCCAGCGTCGCGGCCAGCGCGACCATCGCGTACGGCCGGGCTTCCTGGGCATAGCGGGTGGACAGCGGCGCAACCGCGAAGATTACTCCGGCTGCGATTCCGGACGGCGGACTGCCAAGTTCGCGCCCGAGCCGGACCAGGGCGACCGCGGTCAGGACTGCCGCCGCCATCGACAGCAGCCGGATCGGAGTCACCGACGCGCTGCTGCCGATCAGTGCATGCACCAGCAGGTAGTAGGTGGTGTGGACCAGATCGACATGACTGGCCAGATCCATAATCGCCGAGGCCGGCCGGGAGGTGACGTCCTGGGTGATGGCCTCGTCCCACCACGGACTCGGGCGAGCGATCCGGTAGCTGAACACCAGGCCGGCGAACAGCCCGATCAACAGCTCGGCCAGGCCGGGATGGACCACCGCCCAGAAGCGCAGAGTCTCGCCGCGGCGGCGGGCGTGGCCCGGCCAGGTCACGGGGTGAAGCAGCGACGGGCTGCGCGCGGGCTGGTCACGCAACGGGCCGTTGCCCGTGGTCTGCGTCACCCAGGTCTCCAGATGTGCTCAGTCGGACCCGGCCGTGGATCACCGCCGGGGGAGGCCCCTGGCTGGAGCCGTGACTGGGCGGACCACAGGCCAGGCGTTGCTCGAGTACGGCCACCCTGCCGCCGGCAATCGCCGCGTAGCTCCTGCTCACGCGCCTGCCACTGCTACGCAGGGTACGCGACCGGGTGCTTCAGCCGGGTCACAACGCAACAACGGTCTCGCGGGCAAGCTGCCCGGCCGCAACCGAGCCGGGCGCCGGCCGCTCGCTCGCCATCACCCGCCGGCGAAGGGTGGTAGTACATCCACCGTCGCGCCGTCCGGAATGGCCCGATCCGGTGCCCCCGCGACCTCGTTGATCAGGAAGGACGACGCCGAGAGCACCCTGGCCAGGCCGGTCCCGTGCTGCTGGGCCAGCTGATCAGCCAGAGCGGCCAGCAGGGTGTCGTCGGGCAGGCTGAGGTTCTCGGTCTCGACTCCGGCCGCGGCCCGGGCTCCGGCGAAGTAGCGGATGGTGACGTTCACCTCAGCCTCCGATCGCCGACATCGGGCGATCCGGTTGCAGGAACGACGGGTCGTCGATGCCGTGCCCGGCGCGCTTGGCCCACATGGCGGTCCGCCATGCCGCAGCCACGGACTCGTCGTCCGCGCCGGACCGGAGCAACCCACGCAGGTCAGTCTCGGTGTTGGCGAACAAGCAGGTGCGCAATTGGCCGTCGGCGGTGAGCCGGGTGCGGTCGCAGTCACCGCAGAACGGCCGGGTGACGGAGGCGATGATGCCGACCCTGGCTGATCCCGGCCCGGAACGCAGCCCTGGCCCGTTGCGGATCAGCCAGCTCTGGGCCGGGGCAGAACCACGCTCGAGCCGGCTCTCGGGTTCGAGTGCGAAGACGGCCGACAGATCGGCCAGCAGGTCATCGGCGGTGACCATGGCGGCCCGGTTCCAGCTGCCCTGTGGGTCGAGCGGCATCTGCTCGATGAACCGCATCTGATAGCCGTGCTGAAGAGCCCAGGTCAGCAGCGGCACCGCCTCGTCGTCGTTGATCCCGGGCAACAGCACAGAGTTGATCTTCACAGGGCTGAGCCCGGCTGCCGAAGCCGCCCGCAGCCCCGCGAGCACGTCGGCCAGCCGGTCGCGGTGGGTGAGCCGGGCGAAGCGCTGCGCATCGAGAGTGTCCAGGGACACGTTCACCCGGTCCAGCCCGGCCCCGGCCAGTGCGTCGGCCCGGCGGGCCAGGCCGAGCCCGTTCGTGGTCAGCGCCGTGGCTGGTCGTGCGCCGTCCTGGGTGCGCAGCCGCCCGGTGGCGGCGATGATCTTCTCCAGGCCGCGCCGTAGCAGTGGCTCGCCACCGGTGAACCGCACTGAGCGGATCCCGAGCAGGCGCACCGCGATGGTGATCAGACGGATCGTTTCCTCGTCGCTGAGCTGCTGCTCCTGGGGCATCCAGTCCAGGCCCTCGGCGGGCATGCAGTAGCTGCAGCGCAGGTTGCACCGATCGGTCAGGCTGACCCGCAGGTCGGTGGCGATCCGGCCGAAGCGGTCGATCAGCGCGCTGTCGCCGGGGCGATCGGCCGCCAGCACCGAGGCTGGCGCCGTCAGAGGCCGGGATACCGGCATCCCGAGCGCTACCACCGTCATCGAGTCAGGGTAACCAGCCATGGGTCAGCGCCAGCCAGCCGGCCCCTTCAGGGCCGCGACGCGATGGGGGGCCGGTCAGGTGAGCAGCGGTGACCCATCGGTCAGATCACGCACCTGGGCATAGCGCTCGCGAACCTGAGGGGTCGGCTCAGCCTCGAAGGTCTGCGCTCCGACCAGCGGCCACTGCGGTACGCCGGAGTCGCGCCCGGAACTGGCCGCCAGCGCCCAGGCGGCCTGCCGGGCGGCACCGTCAGCCACGTATTCGCCCGGGGGCGGGACGACCACCGGCGTCCCGAGCACCTGAGGCGCGATCCGGCAGACCGCCTCAGACCGCGCGCCGCCTCCGACCAGCAGAACCCGGCGGACCACGACGCCTTGCGCGACCATCGCATCCAGACCATCGGCCAAGCCGCACAGCAGGCCTTCGATGGCCGCTCGGGCCAGGTGCGCACTGGTGGCGGTGGTCAGGGTGAGGCCGTGCACGGCTCCGGTCGCGGCCGGCCGGTTCGGCGTCCGCTCGCCCTCCAGGTAGGGCACCAGAACCATCCCCTCCGCTCCAGGTGGAGCGGAGAGCGCCAGCCGGGACAGTTCCTCGTGACTGATCCCGAGTAGCCGTGCGGTGGCATCGAGCACCCGGGCGGCGTTCAGGGTGCACACCAGCGGCAGGTAATGCCCGGTGGCATCGGCGAATCCGGCCACGATTCCGGTCGGATCGGCGGCCGGGACGTCGCTGATCGCGGACACCACCCCCGACGTGCCGATGGAGACGATCACATCGCCGGTGCTGGCTCCGACTCCGAGCGCGGCCGCCATGTTGTCGCCGGTTCCAGCGGCGATCAGCGAATCCTGGCTCAGCCCGGCGATCGCGGTCTGGCCGGCCACCTCGCTGGGCCGCAGTACCCGCGGAAGCTGAGCGTCATGCCCGAGCGCGGCGCTGAGCAGGTCGCGCCGGTAAGCCCCCTGAGCCGGGGAGTAGTAGCCGGTGCCGGAGGCGTCACCGCGATCGGTGGTCAGCGTCGTGGCATCGGCCGCACCGCTCAGCTGCCAGCTCAGCCAGTCGTGCGGAAGGCACACCGCCTCGGTCTGCTCGGCCGAGCGCGGCTCATGCTCAGCCAGCCAGGCCAGTTTGCTGATGGTGAACGACGCGACCGGGACAACGCCAAGATCGCGCGCCCAGGCTTCCGGGCCGCCATGCCCGGCCGCCAGCGCGTCCGCCGCGGCGGCCGAGCGGGTGTCGTTCCAGAGCAACGCCGGGCGCACCACCTCACCTACGGAATCCAGAGCAACCATGCCGTGCTGCTGGGCGCCGACCGCCACCGCGGCCACATCATCGAGACCACCCGCGTCTTTGGCCGCGACCTGCAGCGCCTCCCACCAGATCGAGGGGTCGATCTCGGTGCCGGAGGGATGACTGGCTCTGCCCTGCCGGACCAGGTCACCGGTCTCCGAGTCCCTGATCACGATCTTGCACGACTGGGTCGAAGAGTCGATCCCGGCGACCAGGGTCATCGATCGTCCTCAGGAATCAGCAGCACAGTCTCTCCTCCGGTCACGTCATCGGCCGCTCTCACCGTAGTTCGCCATGATGCCCGGGCATAGACGCGGCTGAGCGGCAGGGGGGCCAAGCGGCCGTGCCCCGGCCGCCGGGAGCCAGCTTCGTGCGCCGCTGGAGGCGGCGGCTGGCGTCATCCGTCTGGCCCGGGTGGCGGCTGCCAGTGTCTGATATCTTGGGGAAGATGAACGAAAGATGAACGAGAGGTGGCCAGATGACTATTCATGAGCAAACGGAGCGGTTGACCACGCGAGCTCTGCCCCGGCCTGCCTCAGTACCAACAGCCGAATGGACGGCTGCGCCGTTGCGCCCGGCGGCTCGCTGGGTCGCGGTCGCTCAGGACAACGGCCGCCAGCGGCTGGAGATGACCTGGCGCGTCCCCGACCCGCAGGCGGCCGGCGGCCTCTGAGCCGAGCCGAGCCGAGCCCGGGGTCAGCCCCGGCCGAACATACGCACCGCTGACGCCTCGGCCTCCTCATAACCTTGGCTGGCCGCCGCCAGAGCGGCTTGGATCTCGTCCAATGACAGCCGTACCTGCTCCTGGGTGTGCCGCCAGCGCCCGATCAACTGCTGGAACGATCCGGCGGCCTGTCCCTGCCACGTGGCCTGCAGGTCGATCAGATTCCGCATCATCCGTTCGACTTCGGTGCCAATCTGTTCGGCCGACGCCCGCACGGCCATTCCGGCCGCGGCGACCTGAGTGCTGTCCACCTGGAACTGGCTCACGATGAATTCCCCCTCGCTTTCAGACTGCCGGGACGGTTCGTCCGCCCCGGCCCGGCCCCCAGCTGGTGGAGCGCCGCTGCGCTCCGGTGAGCGCCTGCGCCGAGCCTGGCACAACGGCGACGGTGCCCGTTCACGCCGTCCACAGGGGTTCGTCCTCTCTGGGCAAGAACTGTGGACAAACTCGATGGCTGAGGACTGGCGCGAACAAAGGTGCGGAGGGGGGGGCCCCCCGGCCGTGTTCTCTCAGGTGCAGCCGACCGGTACAGGACCGGCCATCACGGTCCATCCGTACCGGCCTCACGCATTGCTGCGCAGGCGCTCACTGAGAGCTGACCCGCCCCCGGAACCGGGGGAGTGCCGAGGGCGGGGGCCCTGCGCTTATCCGGTGGTGGCGGGCTTGGTTCCAAGCGTCACCGTGATGTCCTGGCTCCTGCCATTCCGGATCACGGTCAGCTTCACCGCGGTGCCCGGAGAGCGCTGCCGCAGCTGCCCGACCAGAGACGACTGGCCGTTCACGAACTCGCCGTCCACCGCGATGATCGCGTCGCCACCCTTCAGGCCGGCCTTGGCTGCCGGTGCGCCGCTGGTGACGGCCTTGATCTGGGCCGCGTTCCGGCTGGCGCCACCGACGGTGACCGTGCCGTCCTGACCCAGGATGACTCCAAGGTAGGAATGCTTGACCGTGCCACTCTTGATCAGCTGCGAGCTGACGTCCTTGACCTCGTCGATGGGGATGGCGAAACCAAGACCGATGCTGCCGGATTGGCTGCTCTGACCGAACATGCTGCTGGAATCCAGGCTGGCGATCGACGACGGGATGCCGATCACCCGGCCCTGCGCATCCACCAGCGCACCCCCGCTGTTACCGGGATTCACCGCCGCATCGGTCTGGATGGCGTCGGTGATCACCGGCTCGCTGGTGCTGCCGCCGCTGAGCGGGTTACTGGACTCCGACGCCGATGTGGTCACTGGGCGGTCCAGCGCGCTGATGATGCCGGTGGTCACGGTTCCGGCCAGTTCGAGCGGGTTACCGACCGCCATCACCGGGTCGCCGACCTTGGCCGCTTGGGAGTTGCCCAGCGTGGCCGGGGTCAGGTCCGACGGCGGGTTCGAAATCTTGATCACCGCCAGGTCGGTGGCCGAGTCGGTGCCGACGACACTTGCGTCATAGGTACGCCCATCGTTCAGCGTCACCTTGACCGTGGCATTCGAACCGGCTCCGGTCACCACGTGGTTGTTGGTGGCGATCCGGCCTTCCTTGTCCAGGATCACGCCGGAGCCCGCGCCCTCACCCTGCTGGGTGGAGACTGTGACCGCGACCACGCTCGGCTCGACCGCGCTGGCCACCGCGTTCCAGTTCGGGTTGCTGGTGCTGCTGCTGGATACCGGTGCCTTCGCCTGCGGCGACGAGCTCTGGCTGGTGGCGGCGGTGCCGCTACTGGTCACCGTGTCGTCGTCGGTCGCCTTCAGCACGCCGGCCGTGAGCAGGCTGGCCAGTACGGCGGCACCAGCGCCCATCGCCACCACGCCTCCCCATCCAGGACGACGCGGCTCCCGCCGGGGCGGAGCGGGCGGCCCGCCGAAGGAACCACTGCCGCTGGCAGTCTGAGCCGGAGCTTGACCCGGCAGCGGCATGGTGGTGGTGCTGCCGTAGGAGGTCGGCTGGCCCGGCGCCTGAGGGTGACCGGATGGGCCATAACCCTGGGACCCGGCTGAGCCAGGCAGATAACCGGCGGCGCTGGACCCATAACCGGACGGGCCGTAACCGGTCGTCCCGGCGCCGGACTGATCCTGGTCCGGCCCGGACCAGGACGAATAGCCGACCGGCGCCTGGCCGGAGGCGCCGGAGTGGACGGGCGGATAACTGGCCGCTGGCTGGCGGCCGGAGTCACTCTGGCCGTCGGACGGCGCTGGCGGGGCCAGGTCGCTGCGCCGGGCCCAGGTGTAGCCGGTGCTCTCCTGGCTGGCGGCGGTTCCGTGGTCCCCGGCGGTCCCATGGCTTTCAGTGGTCCCACGCCTTTCGGCGGTCCCATGGTCCTCGGCGGTCCCATGCTCCTGGACGGGCAGGCGGTCGCCTGCGTCGGAGTCATGTGCTGTCTGCGTCATTGTGTTTCTCACCCTCGCCTCGGTCTGACTGCGATCAGTTCACTCCCGATCTCTCGGGATTGCCTGCGCTGATTCTGGGAACTGGCTGAGAGATGGGCAGGGCCGGCCGGAATGACCCGCGCGGCTATCGGATCCGGCCCGGCGCTGGGCTGATGATCGGAGTGACGTCGACGGCGTCGTCCAGCTCCTCGGCGTCGTCCAGCTCCTCAGCGTCGTCCAGGTCAGGGGCAGCGTCCTGATCCGGCACCGCTGGCGCCAGCGGCAGCTCCACCCGGAAGGTGGCGCCTCCGCCTGCGGTGCTGGTGACCCCGACCCGGCCCGCATGAGCAGCCACCACGGTGGCGACGATCGACAGACCCAGCCCGGAGCCTCCGCCCTGACCGCGGGCCCGCGACGAGTCGACCCGGTAGAACCGCTCGAACACCTTCTCGGCCTCGTCACCGGGCAGGCCGCGGCCGTGGTCGCGCACCTCCAGCACGGCCAGTTGCCCGGAGGTGCCGACGCCGATCTCGATCGGGCTGCCGCCCGGCGTGTGCCGGACGGCGTTGGCGACCAGGTTGGCCACCACCTGCCGCAACCGGCTGTCATCACCGATCACCATGGCCGGAGCGGGGCCATGGCCGGGCGCCAGCCCAGTCAGGGTGACCTCACGGTCCGGCGCCAGTCCGCGAGCGTCGTAGGCGGCGTCGCCGGCCAGCACGGCCAGGTCCACCGGCTCCAGCTTGGCCGGGCGCTGCTCGTCCAGCCGGGCCAGCAGCAGCAGGTCCTCGACCAGGCCGCCCATCCGCCGGGCCTCGTCCTCGATCCGGGTCATCGTCCGGGCCACGTCGTCCGGCTGACTGACCGCGCCCTGCCGGTACAGCTCGGCGTACCCGCGGATCGAGGCCAGCGGCGTGCGCAGTTCGTGTGAGGCGTCGGCGGCGAACCGGCGGGTGCGTTGTTCACTGGCCTCGCGCAGCCGGAAGGCGTTCTCGATCTGCGACAGCATGCCGTTGAGGGACGACGTCAGGCGGCCGACCTCGGTCGACGTGGGATGGCCGGGCACCCGGCGGGACAGGTCGCCTGCTGCGATCGCGGCCGCCGTCTCCTCCACCTCCACCAGGGGTACGAAAGCCCGCCTGATGGCCAGCCAGCCGAGTACGGCGCAGACCCCGGTGATCAGGACGCCGAACAGCAGGACCAGCAGCCGGAGCTGCCGGGTGGCGTCCTCCACCGTGTCCAGCGGCAGGGCGATCTGTACGCTCCCGCTCTCGTCGTTGGTGAAAGCTGCCGCCTGTGACGGCAGCGGAACTGCGATCACCCTCCAGGTCCGGTCACCGGATACCGATCGGACCGTGAAAGCGTGGCCCCCCCGGCTCGCTGCCTGCTTGTTGGTCATCGGCCCGAGCGCCGGCTTCGGCCGATTCGCCGGGGTGACCATCTGGTCTGAGCCGCCGCCACTGTCGTATGTGGGCAGGACGGCGTACTGGGACAGCGGCCCGCGGGACTCGTTCGGCATGGCCGCGCTGCGAGCCACATCCCGGAGCACGCCGGGCAGATCCTGGGTGGCCGCCACCAGCTGGTCGTCTACTTTGGCCAGCAGTTGCCGGTGTAGTACGTACTGGGTGGCCAGCCCGGTGAAGGCCAGAGCCGCCACCAGGAGAACGACCAGAATGGCGACCAGCCGGGTGCGCAGCGGAACCTGGTCGAGCCGGTCGGCGGTTCGCCGTCGTAGCGAGATCTGAGAACTCACGGCGTCAAGCTCAGACCTGTGGGGGCAGCCGCAGCACGTAGCCGACCCCGCGCTTGGTGTGGATGAGGGGCGGCTCGGTGGCGTCCACCTTGCGCCGCAGGTAGGAGATGTAGGACTCGACGATGCCGGCTTCGCCGTTGAAGTCGTAGTTCCAGACGTGGTCCAGGATCTGGGACTTGGACAGCACCCGGTTCGGGTTGAGCATCAGGTAGCGCAGCAGCTTGAACTCCGTGGGGGAGAGGTCGATCATCCGCCCGGCCCGGTGTACCTCGTGCGAGTCCTCGTCCATCTCCAGGTCGTGGAAGATCATCCGGCCGTTTCCGGCGTCGGTGGCTACGCCGGTCCGGCGCAGCACGGCCCGGATCCGGGCCACCACCTCTTCCAGGCTGAACGGCTTGGTCACGTAGTCGTCGCCGCCGACGGTCAGGCCGGTGACCTTGTCGCCGGTCTCGTCCCGCGCGGTCAGGAACAGCACCGGGATGTCGCGGCCGCGCTCGCGCAGCTTGCGGGTGACGGTGAAACCGTCCATGTCGGGCATCATCACGTCGAGCACGACCAGGTCGGGCCGGTGCTGCTCGGCGAGCTTCAGGGCCTCGCCGCCGTCAGATGCGGGCCACACCTCGAAGCCGGCGAAGCGCAGGCTTGTGGTCAGCAACTCGCGGATGTTGGGCTCGTCGTCGACCACGAGCAGCTTCGCCTCAGGGTTCTTGTCCGCCACGGGTCGAGTATCAATGCCCAGTCTGGGTATTGCCTGGGACTTACCGGTGAGAGCGGCGACCTCTGCTCAGTGCAGCTGGATGGACTGCGTATCGGCGTCCTGGTTAGGGGCGGTCACTCCTGGCTTGCCGCGGAAGTCGGTCCAGTTCGGATGCAGCTTGAGATCACTGCCTAGGGCGGCGCCGGTGTAGTCGCCGATGAAGACGCCCTGAACCTCGTTGCCCTCGTCGTCGGCGGAGACGAACTGGATCTGTGGGTTCGAGGACTGCGTGGTGATGCGGTGGATCGGCAGTGAGCGCGACATGGCCGCGCCGGACGACGTCCAGTAGGCGTAGTCCAGGTTCACCCCAGCGGGATCCCAGTGGCGGGTGTACGACGTCAGCGCGGCCACTCCGCGGTGGATGGCCACCGCCCCGAAGACCTCATCCTGGGGGGTCCCGATGGCGATCGGCGGAGTCCATCGCGAACCGTCCGCGGACGCGGAGACGATGTTGTCACCGTTGCTGGCGATCGACTCCCCGGTCGCTGGGTCATATCTGCCGTTACGGTCGTCGGCCCAGGTGATGGCCAGCAGGCCGGTGACGGTGTCGTAGGCCAGCTGCGGGTAGCTGTTGATCCGGAAGTTCTCCCCGGTCAGGGTCAGTGTGCCGAGCGGCTCGTTGAACGGGAAGTCGTAGTTGGTTCCGATGATGTGCTGGCTGAAGGTCCGGCCGTGATCCTTCGAGGTCGCGACCACGGTGACGTCGCGGTCGGTGACGCCGTATGCGTCGCAGCTCAAGTTCTGGCAGACCTCGCCCTCGTAGCCGATGTACAGAGTGCCGTCGTTGCCGACCTGCGGGTTGGAACCCTGCGAGAAGGGCGTGAGGCCACCGGCTTTGAAGTTGTCCAGGGTGGTGTCGACCCGGCGGAACCTGGAGAAGGTGCGGCCGTAGTTCGAGCTGCTGGCGATCACGATCGGCGATTCCAGATAACTGGCATCGGCGTTGTCGGCGAAGCGGGTCCAGGTGACGTAGACCCGGCCGCTGGAGTGGTCGGCGGCCAGCCAGATCTTGTCATTGAAGAATTGACTGGGGAGCAAGTTGCCCGCCCGGTCGGTACCGTCCACCTGGATCAGCACCGGCTCGCTCCAGTGCAGGCCTCCATCGTGAGACACGTTCAGCGCGATCCCGTTCGCTGCTTCCGTGCCAGTGCCGGTGGGCAGGCCCCGGCTGAACACGATGTTTCCGTAGTAGACGGTGTTGTGCGGACCGAAGGCGAGCACCGGGTCACCGGCCGAGTCCATCTGCGCGAAAGCGCCGGTGCCCCCGGTCACGTTGGTCAGGTGCGGCAGCTGGATGTTCTTCCAGCTGATCCCGCCGTCGAACGAGGTGTAGGCCCAGCCGGTGGCGTCGTTGCGCTGCTCGTTGGGGTTGTAGATCCGATAGTCGTTGGTGCCCGCGACCAGGTTCTTCGGGTTCTCCGGGTTGACCGCGATGGTGTTCTCGTTCTGGGCTGTGCTGCAGCCCTGCTGGGTACCGGTGGTGACGATCGCGTCGCCGTTGATCTGATCGACGTTGGGCGCGATCGGGCGGTAGGGATTGGGCTTTCCGATCCCGGCCTGGCACAACGCCGAGAGGCCCGGCGGTTCGACGGCGCGGTCGGTGTCCTTCTCGGACAGGACTGCCTTCAGGCCGGGGCTGCGTCGCTGGTCGGGCAGCTCCCCTGCTGCTCTTGGGCGGGCGGTGGCGGTCGCTGATCGGGTGTGAGCCGGATCGTTGGGCGTCGGTTTGGACGTCGCCGCGTGCGCCGCGCCTGGGCTGGCCACGAGCAGCACGAACGCGCTGGAAGCCGCCAGAAAACCAAGAGAAACGCCAGAACCCAGACGTCGAGACACAGGCCGCACCTTTCGCCGAATGTGCGCAAGTATGCCCACTTCCGGCCCGGCTGAGCGGTCCGCTGAGCCGAAATCTTCCTCCGGATGTATTTCAGGATCTCTCGGCGACGAGCGCCAGCATCGGAGCTTCCCCCTTCCGGATCTGGTGATCGCGGCCACGGCCGGACGCCACGGCGCCACCGTGCTGCACTACGACGCCGACTTCGACCGCATCGCCGCCGTCACCGGTCAGCCGGTCGAATGGGTCGCCCCGCCCGGCTCGCTCTGACCCGGCCCCGGCTTATCCAAGATCACGAGCTCAGCCCGCAGAAGTGGTTCCAGCGCACCACTTTTCAGGGCTGAGCCGGTGAACTTGCAGAGAGAAAGGAGGAACTGAGTGCCTACTCGGTGGCCTCGGCGGTGATCTCCTCGGCGTCCACGATCCGGTAGGCGTAGCCCTGCTCGGCCAGGAACCGCTGGCGGTGCGCGGCGAAGTCCTGATCCAGGGTGTCCCGCGACACCACGGCGTAGAACCGCGCGGTCTTGCCGTCGTGCTTGGGCCGCAGCAGCCGTCCCAGCCGCTGAGCCTCCTCCTGCCGGGACCCGAACGACCCGGAGACCTGGATCGCCACCGAGGCCTCGGGCAGATCGACCGAGAAGTTGGCCACCTTGCTGACCACCAGGGTCTGCAGCTCGCCGGACCGGAACGCGTCGAACAGCCGCTCCCGCTCGTTCACCGCCGTCTCGCCCTTGATCACCGGAGCGTCCAGCCGGTCACCCAGATCATCCAGCTGGTCCAGGTACTGCCCGATCACCAGCAGCTGCTCACCGGCATGCTTGGCCGCCAGCTGGGACACGATCCGGGTCTTCGCCGCGCTGGTCGCGCACAGCCGGTAGCGCTCGTCCGGCTCAGCGACGGCGTAGACCAGCCGCTCGGACTCGGGCAACGTCACCCGGACCTCGACGCAGTCGGCCGGGGCGATGTAGCCCTGCGCCTCGATGTCCTTCCATGGCGCGTCGTAGCGCTTGGGCCCGATCAGGCTGAACACGTCGCCCTCCCGGCCGTCCTCCCGGACCAGGGTGGCTGTCAGCCCCAGCCGCCGCCGGGCCTGCAGCGACGCCGTCATCCGGAAGATCGGGGCCGGCAGCAGGTGCACCTCGTCGTAGACGATCAGCCCCCAGTCCCGGGCGTCCAGCAGTTCCAGATGCTGATACCCACCCTTCCGCTTGGTGGTCATCACCTGATAGGTGGCGATCGTGACCGGGCGGATCTCCTTGCGGGCGCCGGAGTACTCGCCGATCTCCTCGTCGGTCAGCGACGTCCGGGCCAGCAGCTCGTGCCGCCACTGCCGGGCCGACACCGTGTTGGTCACCAGGATCAGCGTCGTGGTTCCCGAACGGGCCATCGACGCCGCGCCGACCAGGGTCTTGCCCGCCCCGCAGGGCAGCACCACCACCCCGGAGCCGCCGTGCCAGAAGTTCTCCACCGCCTCCTGCTGGTACGGCCGCAGGGTCCAGCCGTCCTCGGCCAGGGAGATCGGGTGCTTCTCCCCGTCCACGTAACCGGCCAGGTCCTCGGCCGGCCAGCCCAACTTGAGCAGCACCTGCTTCAGGTTGCCGCGCTCGCTCGGGTGCACCAGCACGGCGTCGTCCCCGATCCGGGCCCCGACCATCGGCGTGACCTTCTTGCTGCGCAGCACCTCTTCCAGCACCGGCCGGTCCAGGCCGCGCAGCACCAGCCCCTGCGCCGGATCCTTGACCAGCTGGAGCCGGCCGTAGCGGGCCATGGTCTCGGCGACGTCCACCAGCAGTGCGTGCGGCACCGGATAGCGGGAGTACTCCAGCAGGACGTCGACCACCTGCTCGGCGTCATGCCCGGCGGCCCGGGCGTTCCACAGTCCCAGCGGGGTCAGCCGATAGGTATGCACGTGCTCGGGCGCCCGCTCCAGTTCGGCGAATGGGGCGATCGCCCGGCGGCAGGCCGCCGCCTGCTCATGATCGACTTCGAGCAGCAGAGTCTTGTCGCTCTGCACGATCAGCGGGCCGTCGGTCATGCACCTACCTGCTCAGGATGGAAAGAACGAGAATCACCAGGACGACGGACAGCAACACGTAGAGCAGCAGATTCGATGCCAGCAGCAGCCACGACCATCTCAGGCTGCGCTGAGCGCGAACGGCGTCCACCGGGGCCAGCGCCCGGGCCCGCAGCGCCATCGCCGCTCCCGGCGCGCTGCACAGGCCGAGCGCGACGAACAGCACGATCAGATTCACCACCAGCGCGATCGTGGCCTGCCGCTGGATCGCTGCCGCAGCCAGCTGCGGGCGGCTCAGTCCGGCTGGGGTGCGGGCCCAGCGGACGTCGCGATCACCGGACGGCTGGACCGCCTGGACGCCGGAGCGCCGCGACGGCTCGGGCGTACCCCAGACCGGTGGTTCGCTCATCTCTCCGCCTCCTGGCCCGGCTCGGATCCGGCCGGGTCTCTGGCCGCGCTGGCCACCGCGATGACCCGGTGAACGGAATAGTTTCTCACCTTTCCCGACGACCGTTCGAGGGCCCGAACCCGCCCGGCCTCCACCGACAGCGGCTCGACGATCCGGCGTACTGGCCGGCCGGCCTCCTCCAGGTAGCCGATCCAGAGGTCCTGCCGGGCCTCGACCGCGTCCCGGATCACCGCCAGTGCGCCTGCGGTGTCCATCGGCTCCAGCGGCGGGGCATCTCCGTCCGGGACCGGCCGGTGCGGCCTGCGGGCGTGATCGTCCAGGGCGCGCAGGGTCTTGATCATCGTCAGCAGGGTGTTCCGCGGCGGGACCGGCGGCTGGGGCCGGCGCGGGGTCCGGTCGGTGACCGCCCGGGCTC
>CAXUFS010000042.1:0-15379 GCA_964250315.1 uncultured Kineosporia sp.
GTCCCCGCCCCACCGCCGCCGCAGCCTGTGGCAGCGGTGATCCCCGAGCCAAGCCGCCCAGCCGCCGCGCTGGAATCGGTCGGTCAGGGGCCGGAGGCGGCCGCCGGCATGCTTGCGCTGGCCCAGAAGCTTCACGACGAGTACGTGCGCAACGGTGAGCAGACCCGCGACCGGATCGTCGGCGAGGCTCGTGAGCACAGCACCCGGCTGATGCGCGAAGCCGAGGAGAAGCAGCGGCAGACCCTTGGTTCGCTGGAGCAGGAGCGGTCTCTGCTGGAGCGCAAGATCGACGAGCTTAGGGCGTTCGAGCGGGAGTACCGCAGCCGGCTCAAGTCCTATCTGGAGGGTCAGCTCCGCGAACTGGAGTCCAAGGCGGCTGTGGTGCCGACCCGGGGACCCGCTCCGGCCGCGGCCACCGTGGGTGCGTCGCAGAGCCCCTACAGCGGTCCGCTGCCGACTCGCGGTGCCTATGCCGACCAGGGTGTGGAGCAGTCGCAGTATCCGTTCGGCAGCCAGAACTAGCTTCTCCGTCTGGTTCACGGCTCCAGCTGGAGCCGGCTCGCGGTGACTTGAGCACGGGGGAACGGCGCGCACGCCTCTTGTGGGCGGGCGCGCCTTTTTCGCGCGGCTGCCCGCCGAGGTGCGCGGAAGTCCGGGACTAGGCTGATGCGACCATGAGTGAACCCGCTGAACATCCAGCGCAACCGCTGGATTCGTCTGCTCGATCGCCCAGCGGTTCACGCATCGGGCGCCCGGCCCGCCAGGTGGGACTGCGTCCAGGCATTCTGCTCTTCGCCACCGCAGTCGTGGTCTGGGCCGCCGACCAGGGCAGCAAGTATCTGGCCCTGCACCATCTGGCCCGCAACGAGCGGGTCGACTTGATCGGCTCGCTCTTCGGCCTGCGGCTGACCAGCAATCCCGGGGCCGCTTTCTCGATGGCCACCAACTCAACGTGGGTGTTCACGGTCATCGCGACGGTGGTCGTGTTGATGATCGTCCGGATCGCTGGGCGGCTGGGCAGCTCCGGCTGGGCGCTGGCGCTGGGACTGTTGCTGGGCGGAGCCCTCGGTAATCTCACTGACCGGCTGATCCGGCCGCCGTCCTTCGGCCAGGGGCACGTGATCGACTTTCTCGAGCTGCCGCATTGGCCGATCTTCAACCTGGCCGATTCCTGTATCACCACTGCTGCCGTGGTGATCGCCCTGCTCAGCGTGCTCGGCATCGGTTTCGACGGGCGCCGGACGTCGCCTGAGCAGGGCGAGCCGGCCGATGGCTGAAACCCGGTCGCTGCCGATCCCGGATGGACTGGCCGGAGAACGGGTGGACGCCGGCTTATCGCGCCTGCTGGGGCTGTCCCGTTCCCAGGTGGCCGGGAGGGCCGGGGCGGCCGACGCCCGGGGGGCGGGCTACCGGGCGGCCACGGCGCCCGGGCCCGGGCCCGGGGCCTGGCTCGAGGTGACCCTGCCCTCGCCGGACCGGGCTGACCGCGTCAATGCACCGGCCGAGCCGGTCCCGGGGATGCGGATCGTCTGGGACGACGACGACATCGTGGTGGTGGACAAGCCGGCCGGGGTGGCGGCCCATCCCAGTCCGGGCTGGACGGGCCCGGTAGTGACCGGGGGCCTGGCGGCGGCCGGCTATCGGATCGCTACCTCCGGCGCGGCTGAGCGCCAAGGCGTCGTCCATCGGCTGGATGCCGCCACCACCGGCCTGATGGCGGTGGCCAAGAGCGAGCGCGCTTATTCAGCCTTGAAACGAGCGTTTCGTGAGCGAACGGTCGAGAAGACCTATCACGCAGTCGTGCAAGGTCATCCTGATCCGCTGTCGGGGACAATCGATGCGCCGATCGGGCGGCACCCCCTGCACGACGGGCGCTGGGCGGTGGTGGCCGGTGGCAAGCCGAGCATCACCCACTACACCACCTTGGAGGCGTTCCCCGGGGCAGCGCTGGAAGAGGTGAACCTGGAGACGGGGCGCACCCATCAGATCCGGGTGCACTTCGCCGCTCTGCGCCATCCATGCGCCGGCGACCTGACCTATGGCGCCGATCCGGCCTTGGCCGCCCGGCTGGGCCTGACCCGGCAGTGGCTGCACGCGGTCCGGCTCGGTTTCGAGCATCCCGCCCATACCGGGTGGGTCGAGTTCGAGAGCGCCTATCCGCCCGACCTGGCCGGGGCGCTGAGCCGCCTGCGGGAATAGGTGGCGGCCGCCCGCGGCATGACCGGTCCGAATCGCGGTGCGACGTTCAGGACCCGCACTCCCGCCGTGAGACGTGGGCCGGAAAGGAGCTCGGCCTCGGTGTGACGTCGCGGCAGCACGAGCACCAGAGGCAGACCAACCATCCGGACGGCGTAATCGCTTGACGGTTCATCGCGCGCCGCCAGCCACGCACCCGCCGGGGTCACCATGGTCGCGACCCACGCTCAGGATGGCGCCGCTGGAGCCGGTCCCGCCGTGGCCTGCCCCATGGCCGTTCCTGGTGCACGGTCAATGCGCCACTCACTGGCCTTTCGGAAGGGCTACGTCATGGCTGGACGGTGATGGAGGGCGCTCGTGTCTGCCGTTCCACGTATCAGGTGTGCGGCGGGGTCTCGTAGGTCATCGCGCCGATGTCGTTGCCGGACGGGTCGAGGAACCGGATCAGTGTGCCGACGCCGGGAATGGGAGACGGCGGCACCGTGATCTGACCGCCGCTGGCCTCGACCGCGGCCGCGACGGCGTCCAGATCATCGACCGAGAATGTCGCTTCGACGCCGTTGAGCCCGGTGCCGGTCCGTGGTTCCTGCCGCTCGTGCATGATGCCCTGGACCCCGGGCGATGAGGCGTCGCCGGTGTGGATCAGGTAGAAGCCGGGCGGCCCCCACGGCTCGAACCGCCAGCCGAAGACGGCCTGGTAGAACCCGCGGGAGGTCTCCACGTCGTCCACATGGATGGCGAATGCGGCGAGGTTACTGGCCATTCCCGAAACGTACTCCGGCGCGGCCAGCTCAGGACACGCCGGCCCGGACAGTGTGAATGCCTGCGGTGCCCCACCTGTCAGTCGTCGCGCCTAGACTCTCGACTCGACAACCACGACAGAGAATTGCACCAGACCGCACCGATTCACTCGCAGCTGATCCGTTGATCCTGCACCGGATCGGTGCTTCCCCCGGTCGCCGTGCACTCCATGATCCCGCCCCGTGCGGGTGACCGATCGGCTGACCCCTGGAGGCGCGCCCATGCCGTCCGGCGCCACATCTGGCTCGGATTCGTTCGTGCACCTGCACGTCCACACCGAGTATTCGATGCTGGACGGCGCCGCCAAGATCGACGACCTGTTCAGCGAGGCGGCCCGGATGGGCATGCCCGCCGTAGCCACCACCGACCACGGCTACGTCTTCGGCGCCTATGAGTTCTGGAAGAAGGCGCAGAAGCACGGGGTCAAGCCGATCATCGGGGTGGAGGCCTATCTGACCCCCGGTACCAGCCGATTCGACCGGACCCGGGTCCGCTGGGGGGACGGGTCGACGAATGGCGGCGACGACGTCTCTGGCACCGGCGCCTATACCCATATGACCCTGTTGGCGCAGAACAACCGCGGCATGCACAACCTGTTCCGGCTGGCCTCGCTGGCCAGCATGGAGGGCCAGTTCTACAAGCCCCGGATGGACCGCGAGTTGCTGGAGACCTACCACGACGGCCTGATCGCGACCACCGGCTGCCCGTCGGGGGAGGTGCAGACCCGGCTCCGGCTCGGCCAGTACCAGCAGGCGCTAGAGGCCGCCGCCGATTACCGGGACCTGTTCGGCCCGGGCAACTTCTACTGCGAGCTGATGGACCATGGGCTGGGCATCGAGCAGCGGGTGCAGAAGGACCTGCTGCGGCTGGCCCGCGAGCTCGGCCTGCCGCTGCTGGCCACCAACGACCTGCACTACACCCGGCCAGAACACGCCAAGGCCCACGCCGTGCTGTTGTGCGTGCAGTCCGGCTCCACCCTGGCCGACCCCAAGCGGTTCAAGTTCGACGCCGACGAGTTCTACCTGAAGAGCCCGGAGGAGATGCGCAAGGTCTGGGCCGAGCTGCCCGAGGCCTGCGACAACACCCTCGAGATCGCGGAGCGCTGCGAGGTCGGGTTCACCGAGTCGGTCGGTTCGCTGATGCCGAGGTTCCCGGTGCCGGAGGGGCAGAGCGAGGACTCCTGGTTCGTGCAGGAGGTCGAGCGGGGCCTGCACCAGCGGTACCCGGCGGGCATTCCCGACGAGGTGCGGCGGCAGGCTGTCTATGAGACGGAAGTCGTTTCGGGTAAAGGGTATTCGGGTTACTTCCTGGTGGTGGCCGACTTCATCAACTGGTCCAAGCGCAACGGCATCCGGGTTGGCCCGGGCCGCGGTTCCGGGGCCGGCTCGATGGCTGCCTATGCGATGGGGATCACCGATCTAGACCCGCTCCAGCATGGGCTGATCTTCGAGCGGTTCCTCAATCCGGAACGCCTGTCGATGCCCGACTTCGATGTGGACTTCGACGAGCGCCGGCGCGGCGAGGTGATCCGCTACGTCACCGACAAGTACGGCGAGGACCGGGTCGCGCAGGTCGTCACCTACGGGACGATCAAGGCCAAGCAGGCGCTGAAGGACGCCGGGCGGGTGCTGGGCTACCCGTTCTCCCTGGGCGAGCGGATGACCAAGGCGATGCCCCAGCCGGTGATGGGCAAGGACATCCCGCTGTCGGGGATCTTCGATCCGCAGCACCCTCGCTACAAGGAGGCCGAGGAATTCCGGCAGTTGCATGCCGGAGACGAGGACGTGGCCAGGGTGGTCGAGACCGCCCGCGGCCTGGAAAACCTGAAGCGGCAGTGGGGTGTGCACGCGGCTGGTGTGATCATGTCCAGCGAGCCGCTGATCGACCACGTGCCGATCATGCGCCGTGAGCAGGACGGCGCCATCATCACCCAGTTCGACTATCCGACCTGCGAGAACCTCGGCCTGGTCAAGATGGACTTCCTCGGTCTGCGGAACCTGACCATCCTGGACGACGCGCTCACCAACATCGAGCTCAACGGCAAGCCGAAACTAGTGCTCGAGCAGCTCGACCTGGACGACAGGCCGACCTACGAGCTGCTGGGCCGCGGCGACACCCTGGGCGTGTTCCAGTTCGACGGCGGCCCGATGCGCTCGCTGCTGCGGCTGATGCAGCCGGACAACTTCGAAGACATCTCCGCCGTCGGCGCGCTCTACCGGCCCGGGCCGATGGGAGCGAATTCGCACACGAATTACGCGCTGCGCAAGAACAAGATGCAGGACATCTCCTATCCGCACGCGGAGCTCGCCGAAGCGCTGGAACCGATCCTGGGCACCACCTACGGCCTGATCGTGTACCAGGAACAGGTGATGGAGATCGCCCAGAAGCTGGCCGGCTACACGCTGGGCAAGGCCGATCTGCTTCGCCGCGCGATGGGCAAGAAGAAGCGCGAGGTGCTGGACGCCGAATATGTCGGCTTCGAGTCCGGCATGATCGCCAATGGGTTCAGCCCGGCGTCGATCAAGACGCTGTGGGAAGTGCTGGTCCCGTTCTCGGACTATGCCTTCAACAAAGCGCACTCGGCGGCCTACGGGGTGGTCTCGTACTGGACGGCGTACCTGAAGGCCAACTATCCGGCTGAATACATGGCTGCGGTACTGACCAGCGTGCGGGATGACAAGGACAAGTCCGCGCTCTATCTGAACGAGTGCCGGCACCTCGGGATCAAGGTGCTTCCACCGGATGTGAACGAGTCGGCGGCCAACTTCACCCCGGTCGGCACCGACATACGGTTCGGCCTGACCGCGATCCGGAACGTTGGGGCGAACGTGGTGGATGCGATCGTCGAGGCGCGGGAGAAGAAGGGCCGGTACGGTTCGTTCGAGGACTTCCTGCGCAAGGTGCCGGTGGTGGTCTGCAACAAGCGAACGATCGAATCCCTGATCAAGGGAGGCGCTTTCGACTCGCTTGGACATACCCGCAAGGGGCTGGTCAGCGTGCACGAGCAAGCGGTCGAGGCGGTGGTCTCGGACAAGCGGCAGGAGGCGATCGGCCAGGACTCGCTGTTCGGCGGGCTGGACGACACCGGTCCCTCGCTCTCGATCGTGCCCCCGGTGCCGATGGGCGAGTGGGACAAGGCGGTGCTGCTGTCGGCCGAGCGGGAGATGCTCGGGCTGTACGTCTCCGATCATCCGCTGATCGGAGTTGAGCACATCCTGTCCAAGGCGGCCGACTGCTCGATCGCAGCGCTCACCGGTGATGACTCGCGGCCCGAGGGCGCCACCGTCACCATCGCGGGCATGATCAGTTCGCTGCAGCGCAAGCTGACCAAGAACGGCAATCCGTGGGCGATCGCCACGGTCGAGGATCTCGGCGGGGCGATCGAGGTGCTGTTCTTCCCCCAGACCTACCAGACCGTGCTGCACGTGCTGGCCGAGGACCTGGTGGTCGTGGTCAAGGGCCGGATCAATCGGCGGGACGACGTGCCGACCATCTATGCCCAAGAGCTGGCGTTGCCGGATCTGACCCGGGGCAGCGGTGGCCCGGTGGTCGTGTCGATGCCGATCAGCCGGTGCACGCCGCCAACGGTGGAGAAGCTGAAGGACGTGCTCAGTACCCATCCCGGGCGCACTGAGGTACATCTCAAGCTGGTGCAGACCGACCACTCGACCGTGATGAAGCTGGACGACGGCTTGCGGGTCACGCCGTCGCCGGCCTTGTTCGGCGATTTGAAGGCTCTGCTCGGTCCGAGCTGCCTGGTCTGATGTGGTGCTCATGACTGCGGTGCGGACGCGAGATCGGCTGTACGGCCAGCGCGTACCGGCGGCGCTGCTCGTGCTGAGCGGCGTTGCCGTGGGCGTGGGCTGGCGGGTCCTGGTCCCGTTTTTTCAGCATCACTCTGACCCTCAGGAGGCCGTGTTCGCCTCCGAAGGCTGCCTGGCCGCGCTCTGTGCGCTGGCCGGGCTGGCGACCGGGCTGATGGTGGCTTTCATGCCCGGCCGATTCGGTGCTGCCCGAACCGCTGTGGCGATCGCTGGTTCGATAGCGGCCGGCTTGCTGGCGTGGGCGACCGGAGCCGCGTTCGACGCCCCCGTCCTCACCTCGCCTGGCATCATCCTGATCTGGGCAGTGGTCACGGCCGTCGTGATCTTCATTGGCGCACTGCTGCTGCCCAAGTCCGACGCGGAGCCGCTGGACGAGCCGGGCGCCCTCATGCCAGCTCCGGCGGCTGGCTGGCGTACCGGCCAGGAGGATCAATAGCCGTGATTGGTGCCTTCGGGTCCGCCTGGGCCAATTGATCCTCCCCGCCGGATCGCCTTCGACTGCCTCAGCCGGTCAGGACAGCCCGGCGCTCCTCGGCCTGAATTGTCGCCGGATCGCTTCTGATACTGGCCGTCCCGGCGATCGGCTGCCAGGGGCCGCCCGCGACCGAGAACTCACCGGTGAAGGTGGTGGTCAGGTCGACGGTGAACGTGCCGGGAGCCCGGTACACATGAGCGGTGGGCATGTTCGGATACAGGGCGCCAGGGTTGGCTGTGGTCAGGTCTGTGCCATCGCCGTACTGCCAGGTGAAACTGGCAGGCGTGGCCCGGACTCGGACGGCTTGCCCAAGCACGGTCGTGGGCAGGACGACGGCGTTCTTTCGGGTCAGAATGTTCGTATCGATGTTGATCAAGGTGATCCGGTCGGGCGGCTGAGTGATGATCTCCGGCGCAGGAATCGGCAGCCGCCGGAATTGCTCTGCCGAGACCACCACCTCCGGCGCGGCCAGGCGCTCGGACAAGCATGTGATGGTTCCCGTATTAGTCCAATCATCCGGACCCGGGGGAGGGCTTGCCGGAGCAGTCAGTCGCCAAACGGCTATCTGAGGACGATGTGGGTCACTAGTTGGACATATCGATGACGCTCGATGACACGTGTCAGCAACAGCGAGACTTGCTGCTGCTGTTGAACCCTGCCTCGCAAGCTGAACACACACAGGTTGGTATGACGTGAGCGTTTGCGAAGTGCTTCTCTTGGCGGCCCGAACTCCATGAGCGGAATCAGTCAAAGTGCCGCGAACTTGACCGGCATGATCACGAAGGTAGCTCTCCAGAGTCGTTTGTGATCCTGATCCGTCCCCGGCACTCGCCGTCGCAACCGAGATCGGGAAAAGTCCGAACATCGCGATCACGGCCAGAGGCAACCACGTTCGAACAGTCATGCAGGCCATACGGTGCCTGCCTTCTGAATGGTTACTCCACGAATAAGCCACCTGCTGCGGTACAAGTCGAGTCCGATAGCGACCTGACTGTTCCTGACACCATCTACTTTCGTAACCTTGCCGTTTGAGGCGATGGAAGTGCCGGGTTCTTGAGTCGAGAACGCAACCACGAAGGCTTGATCGACGATTTTTTCTCCGGGCGGCAGAGCCGCGCCATCTAGCGAGATTTCTGAACCAGAGACTCTGGTCTGAGACTGCTTGAGCCGCTTAACGTCGCTAATCATCGATTGACAAAAGAGGCAACCCGGCCGGCTGATAGCCTCTAAAAGGCTTGTGTCGTAGGTGGCGTAGGCATAGTTGTGGGCCTCCCAGAAGTACTTCACGAAGGCAACAGCGCTGGCGGCGGTGGGCTGGCCGGCCGGGAGCGCTGGTTTGGTCGCCGTGACCTCAGGCGTTGACGATTCGGAGGGCTGGGCAGAGGTCGCCGGCGCCGGGCCCGGATCGTCGCTGGAGCAGGCGGTCATCAACCCCAGGAGCAGGGCAAGCAGCATCGCTGGCAGCCTGCGCGTCAAGCGCCGCGCCTTGCCTGAGCCCCCGCACATGACCAAAGCCTAGTGATCCGGGCAGGCCAGCAGCAGAGGCGAACGCCATCTGTGGATAACCGTGGCAGCTGACCGGACCAGGATCACTGACCGGGCGACGGTGCCAGCCGGTCGTCGACCACGGTCAGCCGGAACGGTTCGAAGTTCTCGCTGACAGCGGCAGCCATCGCCTCGCCTGCGGCCGGGTTGTGGGGTGAGCAGGCTTCGAACGTCGCGGCGTCGGGCCACACGGCATAAGCGATCCAGGTGCCGTCCTCGCAGCTGTGCAGCCGAGAGCCGAAACTGCCGCACTGTTCTTGGATCGTGTCGGTCATCGACGCCCATGCCGCAGCAAAGGACTGTTCCTCACCTGGTTTCAGCCGCCACCGATACACCAGTGCATACATGTAGCAACCCTCGCAGGGATTGCCACGTTGCAGCAGACCTATCGGCCGATGTCTGCGGTGATGGCCGATGTGAGGGCGATCAGATCCAATGGGCCCAGTTCGATGTCGAGCCCGCGCCGTCCGCCGCTGACGAACACCGTGTCGTGCAGGAGCGCCGTCTCATCGACGACCGCTGGCAGGGGCCGGCGCTGGCCGAGCGGGCTGATCCCGCCGATCACGTAGCCACTGCTGCGCTCGGCGTCGGCCGCCGCCGCCATCACCGCCCGCTTGCCACCAGCCGCAGCCGCCAGCGCCTTGAGGTCCAGCTGGGTCACGACCGGAACGACGGCGACCCAGAGCGCTCCATCGACGTCGGCCACCAGAGTCTTGAAGACCCGCTCCGGCTCTACCCCGAGCGCCTCGGCCGCCTCCAGCCCGAATGACACCTTCGACCCTCGCCCGGGTTCGCGGGCTCGGTCTCCGGCGTCGAAAGAGTGCACCGTGTGCGGGGTTTGGGCCCGAGCCAGCAGAGTCGTGGCCGGGGTTCCAGCCGTCGCCTTCTTCGTTCCCATCACCTCGATTATGGCCCGGGGTGAGTGATAATTCGGACGACGTCAGTCATCCGGCGTGCTTGGCTGTGGACTGTGCTCGAAGCGGCTACTGGCCTGACCGACGAACAGCTCGAAGCCATCGCCGATCTGGAACGTCGAACGGTCGCGGCGGACGGCGGCCGGCTGAAGCTGGAGTGGGAAACCCTTCGCAGCCGGTCAGCCGCAAGAATCGAGGATCTGCTCTGGTGGCAGGACGGCGACCTGCTCGGCTTCCTCGGTCTGTACGCCTTCGGCGCCACCGCTATCGAACTGGCCGGGATGGTCCGTCCGGACGCCCGGCGCCGCGGCATCGGTACCGCCCTGCTGGACGCAGCACTGCCGCTGTGCCGCGCGCGCGGGTCCGCCATCCTGCTGGTCGCGCCGAGGACGTCGGAGGGTGCCCGCGCGCTGGCCCACCGCCGCGATGGCATCCTGGATCACTCGGAGTTCGCGCTGGAACTGACCGGCGATCCCACGCCCGGCCCGGCCGACCCGAAACTGAAGCTCCGGCCGATGACGGGCGCCGACATCCCCAGGGTGAATGACCTGCTGCGTGCGGGATTCGGCCACCAGCCTGTGTCTGACGACGGCGGCCCGGATCCGGCGACGATCGTGGCCGAGGCCGGGGGGACGGTGATCGGCTCGCTCCGGGTCACCCATGACAGCGGTGGCACTGGCATCTATGGATTCGTGATCGACCCGGCCCTGCGTGGCCAGGGGATCGGGCGGGACGTGTTGCGCCGGGTCTGCCAGCAGGCCCGCGCTCAAGGCGAACCCGCGCATCTGGAAGTGGCCACGCACAACGACCATGCCCTGAGCCTCTACACCTCACTCGGGTTCACCCCGGTCGCCATCGAGGATTACTACGCGCTGAGCTGAGCGGTCAGTTGGGCACGATCTGCTCGCGCAAGAGATCGACGGCGGGTAGTGCGCCGAAGGCGTCGATCAGCCCGATCTCCCGGCGCAGCAGTTCCAATTCAGTCCGCAGCCGCAGCGACGTGCTGGGCTGGGCGAGCAGATTCTGCCGGACCGGCAGAGTCAGCACCGCCGCCGCAGCGACCAGGTACGACAGCACCCGGGGATCGGTCGGAACCCCAGCCTGGTCGACCCTCAGCCGGTCCCGGTAGGCGGCGAAGCGCAGCGCGACCCGATCGGCCAGAGTGGCCAACTCCTCCTCGTTGTCCAGGCCGTCCGGCTCGCCCAGGAAGGTGACCAGCCCGGTCAGGTACGACGTCCCGGCCGAATCATCAATGGCATCGAGGGAGAACCGAAGGTGCCCGACCGAGACGATGTCGAAACGGCCGTCGTCGTACGGGGTCACCTCGCGCAGCTCGGCCGTGCAGCCCACCTCGTACAGCGCCGACTCGGTAGTCACATCGCCGGTGTGGCCGGGCTGGACGGCGATCACGCCGAACTGCCGCGGAGCGCCCTCCGGCAGGTCCAGCAGCGCCTGGGTCAGCTCGCGATAACGAGGTTCGAAGATATGCAGCGGCAGCACCAGCCCCGGCACCAGAACGGTGCTCAACGGGAACAGCGGGAGCGGGGTGGCCACCCGGCCAGGCTATGTGGTTCGCCTGCGCCAGCACGACTTCTGGCTCCGGGAAATAGACTCCCGGTTGTGATCCGCCGACTCGACCTGCGCGGCCAGGCCCTCGACCCCCACGAGCTGCGCCTGATGGTGCCGCGGGCGCAGATGGACGTCGAGCACGCCCTGGACGCCGTCCGCCCGATCTGCGAGCAGGTTCGGGACGGCGGTGAGGCGGCCCTGATCGACCTGACCCAGCGCTTCGACGGCGTCCGGCTGACCTCGATCCGGGTCCCGCCGCACGCCCTGACCCAGGCTCTGGCCGCGCTAGCTCCACAGGTGCGGGCCGCGCTGGGCGAGTCGATCACCCGGGCCCGCTGGGTGCACAGCGAGCAGCGCCGCGTCAGCCACACCACGGAGGTGGTACCCGGCGGAACCGTGACCCAGCGCTGGCAACCGGCCGGGCGGGTCGGCCTCTATGTGCCGGGGGGGCTGGCCGTGTATCCGAGCAGCGTGGTGATGAACGTGGTCCCGGCTCAGGAGGCCGGCGTCGCGTCCATCGCCGTCACCAGTCCGGCCCAGCGCGACAACGTGGGCGAGTTCGCCGGTCTGCCACATCCTTCGATCCTGGCCGCGTGTGCGCTGCTGGGCGTGGACGAGGTGTACGCGGTCGGCGGGGCGCAGGCGATCGCCATGTTCGGGTACGGCGTGCGCGGCCAGACCGGCAGCGGCTGGGCCTGCGAGCCGGTCGACCTGGTCACCGGCCCGGGCAACGTCTGGGTGGCTGCGGCCAAGCGGCTGCTGCGCGGACTGGTCGGCATCGACGCTGAGGCCGGCCCGACCGAGATCGCCATCCTGGCCGACGACAGCGCTGATCCGGTACACGTGGCGGCCGACCTGATCAGCCAGGCCGAACACGATCCGCTCGCCGCCGCCGTCCTGATCACCGACTCCGAACAACTGGCCAGCGACGTGGAGAACCAGCTGAAGCCGCGGGTCGATGCCACCCGGCACAGGGACCGGGTTACCACCGCCCTGGCCGGTCCGCAGTCGGCGATCGTGCTGGTGGACGATCTCGGGGCCGGCCTGGCTGTAGTGGATGCCTACGCCGCCGAGCACCTGGAGGTCCAGACCCGGGACGCCGCCAGCGTCGCAGCCCGGGTGCGCAACGCCGGGGCCATCTTCGTGGGCCGGTGGTCCCCGGTCAGCCTGGGCGACTACTGCGCCGGCTCCAACCACGTGCTGCCCACCGGTGGCTGCGCCCGCCACTCCAGTGGATTGAGCGTGCAGTCGTTCCTGCGCGGCGTTCAGGTGATCGACTACAACCAGGAGGCTCTGCGGGATGTCGCTGGTCACGTGCTGAGCCTGGCCAGCGCCGAGAACCTGCCCGCTCATGGCGAGGCGGTCACGGCCCGTTTCAGACCGGATTCGCAGCAGACTGACCGCCCGTGAGCGCCCGGCCGATCAGCTATGCCCTGCTGTTGCGGGCGGTCAATGTGGGCGGTCGCAAGCTGCCGATGGCCGACCTGCGGGCCCTGCTCACCGAGCTCGGCCACACCGGGGTCCAGACCATTCTGGCCAGCGGCCAGGCGATCGTGATCAGTGATCGCAAGCCCGCCGACATCGCCGGCGAACTAGAGAAGCGGCTGGACAGTGAACTCGGGCTGCGCAGTGAGGTGATGATCCGCAGCGGCCGGCAGCTGGCGTCCATCGTGGAGCACAACCCCTACCCCGGCGCGGGTCAGGCTGGCAACAAGTACGGCGTGGTGTTCTTCCAGTCCGCTGTCACCGCCGCCCAGCTCGAGCCGCTGACCGGGAAGGACTGGGCCCCGGACGGGTTCGAGGCCAGGGACAGTGAGATCTACCTGAGCCTGCCGAACGGGTTCGGGGTGAGCAAGCTGGCGATGTCGGCCGGCAAGCTCAAGGGCAACGCCGGGACGACCCGCAACTGGAACACCGTGCTGAAGCTGGCCGGGCTCACCGCGTAGCCGATCGATGGAGATGAGCCGGGAGGACTTCGAACGCTTGGTGGCGATCGCGCTCGACACCATCCCGGCCGAGCTGACCGCGATGATGGACAACGTGGTCGTGCTGGTGGAGGACGATTCGCCGCCTGGCCCAGTGCTGTTCGGTCTGTACGAGGGCACACCGCTGACCCAGCGCGGAGACTCGTGGGCGGCCGGGGCACTGCCCGATCGGATCACCATATTCCGCATCCCGATCCTGGCTGCCTGCCTCAGCGCCCCCCAGGCTCTGAATCAGGTCCGGATCACGGTGGTGCACGAAATCGCCCATCACTTCGGCATTTCCGACGCTCGCCTGGATGAGCTCGGCTGGGGATGACCTTCGAGCGAGGCGCTGGTTCATCCACGCGGCCGGCGTTCCGGATCGGGAACGGGGCGCCCCATCAGGGATCTCAGTACTGCGCCGTCATCAGCGGGGGAAGATCGATTGCGCCACCGATGGCCGCATTCACGACATTGCTGGACGACGATGTGCTCGCCGTTCTCGAACAGCACCCCGATCGGCTCCATCAGGCCCTCACAACTGGCCAGCCGGTCGCCCGGGGCGATGTCCACGTGCCGGGACCACAGACACGCCGGGCAGTGATTGGTGTAGCCGGTGCCGATCACGTGCTGGCCGCAGTGCGCGCAGTCGAAGTCCTCGCGGCGCCGAGCGAAGCGGGCGGACGGATTGGCCACCGCTCAACAGTAGGCGGACTAAACTCTCGCGAGTGTCCAGTCCGCTGACCTCTGCTGATGCCAGCGCCGTCTCGTCCGGAACCGGGGATCCGGTGCTGGCCCGGCTGCCGCTGCGAGAGGACCTGCGTGGCCTGACCCCCTACGGTGCGCCGCAGATCAACGTACGGATCCGGCTCAACACGAACGAGAACAGCTATGACGTGCCGGACGAAGTGGTGGCGGCGATCGTGGATGCCGTGCGGCATCAGGCCAAGCACCTCAACCGGTATCCCGACCGCGAATTCGCCGGACTGCGTGGAGATCTGGCCGCCTACCTCGGGCACGAGTTGCATGCGGAGCAGATCTGGGCCGGGAATGGGTCCAACGAGGTGCTGCAACATCTGTTACAGGCGTTCGGTGGTCCTGGCCGCACGGCCCTCGGCTTCGTGCCCGGCTATTCGATGCACTCCATCATCAGCCACACCACCGGCACCACCTGGAGGGACGGCGACCGCTCGGGCGGACCGAACGGCCGTCACGACCTGACCGCTGAGGACGCCGTGCAGCAGGTCGAAGCCGTGCGCCCGGACATCACATTCCTGTGCTCGCCGAACAATCCGACCGGCACCGCGTTGGAGCTGGATGTGGTCCGGGCGGTCTACTCCGCGAGCGAGGGGATCGTGGTGGTCGACGAGGCCTACGCCGAGTTCGCCCGGCCGGGAACGCTCAGTGCGCTCACCCTGCTGCCGGGCCGGGAGCGGCTGGTGGTCACCCGGACCATGAGCAAAGCGTTCTCGCTGGCCGGGGTGCGGCTGGGGTATCTGGCCGCGCACCCGGCGCTGACCTACGCATTGCGCCTGGTCCGGCTGCCCTATCACCTGTCGTCGCTGACCCAGGCCGCCGCCCGGGCCGCGCTCTGGCACGCCGACCTGCTGCTGGACGCGGTCGAGGCGATCAAATCCGAACGCGACCGGATCATGCGGGAACTCCCCGTGCTGGGTCTGGATCCTGCTCCCAGTGACGCCAACTTTGTGCTGTTCGCCGGCTTGGCCGACGAAAAGGCCATCTGGCGTTCACTTCTGGCCCGGCAGGTGCTGATCCGGGATGTCGGCCTGCCCGGGCATCTGCGAGTGACCGCTGGCACCGAGGACGAGACCACCGCCTTCCTGGACGCGCTGGCCGATTCCCTGCTCGACCCGGCTACCTGAGCCTTGTGACGGAAACCATTGTGCTGAAGGAGATCTGAGATGGTATCCGGCCCCCGAATCGCGCGGATCGAGCGGACCACCAAGGAATCCAGTGTCGTGGTCGACCTGAACCTCGCCGGCACCGGCCTTGCCGAAATAGACACCAGAGTGGGCTTTTACGACCACCTGCTGACCAGTCTCTCCAAACACTCGTTGATCGATCTGGCGG
>CAXUFS010000043.1:0-8742 GCA_964250315.1 uncultured Kineosporia sp.
CCCTCCAGCACCCGCTCCTGCTCGGCGTCGACAACCGCAGCAGGTGCAAACACGCCTACGAAGCCGCCCGCCACGGCAAACAGATCACAGCCCAACATGTTTCAGCAATTCAAGGACCCAGCGGAGCGACGGAAGGAACCCGGTCATGACCACCAGCAACCGCGACCCACTACTCACCGTCGACGAAGCGGGTGAGCTACTCGGAACCGGACCTCGATTCCCGCGCCGCCTGATCGCCGAACGACGGGTGCGGTTCGTGCGCATCGGCCGTCACGTCCGCATCCCCGAATCCGCCTTGATCGAGTTCATCGCCTCTGGGACCGTAGAGCCGCGACAGGTTCACCGGTCGCGTTGGGTTTCGTAATGGCTGATAGGCGAAGACGTTTCGGCAGAATTCGCCGGTTGCCGTCTGGGCGCTGGCAGGCTCGCTATCTGGGTCCTGATGGTATCGACCGAGCAGCGCCCCACACCTTTGAGCGGAAAGCCGATGCTGATCGATGGCTTTCGGCAACTGAAGTGGAGCTACGCACGGGGGAGTGGACAGATCCGGACGCTGGCCGGGTACTTTTCGGCAACTTCGCTGAGCGGTGGGTGTCCGAGCGGGCTGGACTCAGGCCCAAGACCCGACAGCTCTACGAAGGCTTGGTGCGCCTGCACATTAAACCGGGCCTGGGCCAGCTCGGACTGATCGACATCACTCCGGCGCGGGTGCGGACCTGGCGTAGTGGCCTGTTGAGGGATGGCCTAGGTGAGGTCACCGTGGCCAAGGCCTACCGGCTGCTTCGGACCGTGATGCAGACAGCCGTCGACGACCGGCTGATCCGAGCCAACCCCTGCCAGATCAAGGGCGCGGCGGTCGAGCGTTCCGCCGAGAGGCCCGTCCTCACAGTGACCCAGCTCTACGCTCTGGCCGACGCCATGCCCAGGCACTACCGGTTGCTCGTGCTCATGGCCGCCTTCTGCTCGCTGCGCTTCGGTGAACTCGCGGCGCTGACTTGCTCGGCCGTGGACGCCGACGATGGTTTCGTCCAGATCCGGCATGGCGTTGTCGAGATGGCCAACGGCTCACTTGTTCGCGGTGCTCCCAAGACTTCTGCTGGCCGCCGCGTGGTCGGCATTCCTGATGCGCTCCTGGACGATGTGCGGCGTCACCGCGACACTTATGCCGCGAAGGGCGGTGAGGGCCTGTTCTTCGCCGGGCCGCTAGGTGGCCCGCTTCGGCGAAGCAACTTTCAGAAGTACTGGCGGCGGGCGATGACGGCGGCCGGGATCGAGGGCTTTCATTTCCATGACCTGCGGCATACCGGCAATACATGGGTTGCTCAGTCAGGGGCGACGCTGCCCGATCTGATGGCGCGCATGGGGCACTCCAGTACGAGGGCGGCCTCTATCTACCTGCACACCAATTCGACCCGTGACCGGCTCATCGCCGACCGTCTGAGTGCGCTGATTCCTCGGAGTGATCGGGCACGTAGCGGGCACGAAGAGGCCACGACCGATTCAGAGGGCGGCGAAGCGTGAGGGCTAACAGGCTGCTGACCTGGGCATTTGCAAGAGAGCGGGCGACGGGAATCGAACCCGCACTGTCAGCTTGGGAAGCTGATGTTCTACCATTGAACTACGCCCGCGTATGCACCGCAGCAGGACCCGGAATTTGGCTCTGAGCTGCAAAGACGTGGCCGGCTCCGGTCTGACGGCTACCCATGATAGCCGGTGCGCGCCGGTCGAATGGAACGGCTCAGAACGGACGCTCGCGTCAGCCCAGGGCCGCGGTGAAAGCCTCGTACGCGGCGTCGCCGAACAGCACGAAGCGCACATCCGGCACGACCGCTGGACTCGCCCGTACAGCGGCTGCTGCGATCCGGGCGGCGTCGTCCATGGGCCAGCGGTAAACACCGGTCGAGATGGCTGGGAACGCCACTGACCGGGCGCCGAGTTCCCCGGCCACCGCCAGGCTGTTGCGGTAACAGTCGGACAGCAGGCCCGACTTGTCCTTGGTCTTCGCCCAAGTCGGCCCGACCGTGTGGATCACCCAGCGGGCCGGCAGCCGCCCCGCCGTGGTAGCCACCGCTTGCCCGGTCGGCAGCCCGTCGGGGAACCGGGTCGCCCGGATCTCACGACAGGCAGCCAGAACGTCTGGGCCGCCGCGCCGGTGGATCGCGCCGTCCACCCCGCCCCCGCCCAGCAACGTGTGGTTGG
Source organism: uncultured Kineosporia sp. (assembly GCA_964250315.1). GTDB lineage: Bacteria > Actinomycetota > Actinomycetes > Actinomycetales > Kineosporiaceae > CAXUFS01. The sequence goes on from CAXUFS010000043.1 coordinate 2,200, forward strand.
CGGCGTTCACGATGGCGTCCACGGCCTGCTCGGTGATGTCACCTCGCACGAGGCTGATCCGCGGAGCCATCGGACCACGGTAGCGGGGGATCCACTGGCACGAGCCGCCGCCAGCGCCGCCGGGAGGCGATGAAACCCCGCCGGTAGGGTCGCCGCATGGCACCGCGCATCGTGGTCTTCGGCGCGACCGGCTTCACCGGCCGGCTCACCGTCAAGGCCTTGGCCGGGCAGGGCCAGCGCCCGTTGCTGGCCGGTCGCAGCCCGGACAGGCTGAGCGCGCTCGCCCGCCAGTACGACGATCTCGACTACGCCATCGCCGACGTCACTGAGCCCGAGTCCATCGCCGGGCTGCTGAACGAGGGCGACGTGCTGCTCAGCCTGGCCGGTCCATTCGTCAAGCTGGGCGCCGCCGCCGTGCAGGCCGCGATCAGCCGGCGAGCGCACTACCTGGACAGCACCGGCGAACCCCCTTTCATCAGAAAGGTTTTCGAGGAATACGGGCCCAGGGCCGAGGCTGCGGGCATCGTCTTGTTGACGGCGATGGGCTACGACTATGTGCCCGGCCAACTGGCGGCCTGCCTCGCCCTGCGCGACGCCGGACCGGACGCCACCGGGGTCAGGATCGGCTACTTCGTCAGCGGCCGGGCCCAGCCGGGCAGCAGCCTGAGCGGTGGCACCCTGGCTTCACTCAGCGGCGTCCTGCTGGAGAACAGTTATCGCCTGCAGAACGGCGCCCTGCACACCGAGCGGCCCGGCGTCCGCTACCACCAGTTCGACGTCGGCGGCCGGAGCCGGGGCGCCGTCTCGGTGGGGATGTCCGAGCAGTTCACCCTGCCGGTGGCCTTCCCCGGCGTTCGCGACGTCGACACCTACCTCGGCTGGTTCGGCCCGGCGTCCCGGGCGATCAGCCTCGTCTCCCGGACGGCCGGTGCGGCATTGGCGTTCGCCCCCGTCCGGACGGCGATGAACGCGCTCACCGGACGGCTGTTCAAGGGCTCCAGCGGGGGGCCGGATGACACCGCCCGCCAGGGGCAGAAGACCCTGGTGATCGCCGAGGCCCTCAACGCCAGCGGCCAGCAGAGCGCCCGGGCCGTGGTCGGGGGCGCCAGCCCCTACGACTTCACCGCCCGGATGCTGGCCTGGAGCGCGGCCCGCCTCCTGACCGAGGGGTCCACGCAAACCGGCGCGCTGGGCCCGGCCACCGCTTTCGGTCTCGAACCATTCGCCGAAGGTGCCCGGACTGCCGGAATCGAACGAGTCGAGTAGTACTACCGTGGCCGTGTGCTGCTGAGTGACGGAGACATCCGCAAGGAGATCAGCTCCGGGCGCGTGGTCATCGACCCCTACGACGAGGCGATGGTGCAGCCCTCCAGCGTCGACGTCCGGATCGACCGGTTCTTCCGGCTGTTCGACAATCACAAGTACCCCGTGATCGACCCAGCCGCCGAGCAGCCTGACCTGACCCGCCTGGTCGAGGTCGAAGACGACGCGTTCGTGCTGCACCCGGGCGAGTTCGTGCTCGCCTCCACCTACGAGGTGGTCACCCTGCCCGACGACCTCGCCGCCCGGCTGGAGGGCAAGTCCAGCCTGGGCCGGCTCGGCCTGCTCACCCACTCCACCGCAGGCTTCATCGACCCGGGTTTCTCCGGCCACGTCACCCTGGAGCTCTCCAACGTGGCCACCCTGCCGATCAAGATCTGGCCCGGCATGAAGATCGGCCAGCTGTGCTTCTTCCAGCTCAGTAGTTCGGCCGAATTCGCCTACGGCAACGATCGTTACGGCTCCCGCTACCAGGGTCAGCGGGGCCCGACCGCCAGCCGGTCGCACCTGTCCTTCCACCGGACCCCGGTCTGACCGGCCGCGATGGTTGCCCGGCGACGGCGGAACCGGGCCGCCGAGCCCGAGCCGGAGATCAGCGACGGCATCACCATCGCCGAGCTGGCCAGCCAGCACCTCCTGCTGGTGCCGACCACGGTGGATGCCGGGACCGTCTCCGCTCTGCTGCGGGACCGGTTGCCCAACTCCGACCTGGCCGGCGCCGGCGAGGTCACCTTCGGCCGCAGCAGCCGGCTCACCGGTCCCTACGAGCTGTCGATGGAGGACGCCGTCGACGCCGCCGTGCCGATGCCGTGGACGGTCTGCTACTGCCTGGAAGCTCCGGTGGAACGCGAGGCGCCGCCGATCCCCGGCGCTGATGACCGGGACGGATTCGCCTATGCCTTCCCCGGCGGCCTGCCCTGGCGGGACGAGGGCCGTGTCCTGCACCTGCTGGTCAGCCTGGCCCGGCGGGTTGGCGGCGCGGTCCGGGTGGCCGGCTCGCGGCAGCTGATCCACCCGGACCCGGCCCGGGCGGTGGACTATGTGGTGCATTCGCCCACCTGGCTGGAGCCCGAACTGCTGCTCGGCGTGGTCAGCCGGGAGCTGCCTGGGGCGGAGCTCGCGGTCGAGGGCCAGGAATGGGGCGGACCGGCCGACGACGTCTACTCCGGCGTCACCGTGGCCTATGACGCGCCCGATGATCCGCTCAGCCAGCAGGATCTGTACGAGTTGCACTCCCGGGCCGACCAGCGCGACATCCAGGTCATGGGTGGTCCGGACGTGATCGACGCGTTCGCGATCGTGGCGGATGCCGGGCCTGACGGCGCGATCGAGGTGCTGGTTCATCTGGCCGACGGCCCGGTGGCGGCGGCAGCCCGCCAGCCCTGGGCCGATCAGGAGTTGATCAGCTACGAGGTGCGCTGGGCGGATCCGGACCCGGCGCAGCGCGAGCGCCGCTACGGGTCCGAAGATTTTCTGGCCAGCCGGTCCCGGGCGGCGCCGATGGTCGCTCGCACCGCCCGGGCCATCGTGGAAGCGGCCGGCGGGGTCGTCGTCGATGAGGACGGATTCCTGGCCGACCGGTACTTGCTCTGACCCCAGCGGTCCGAGCGAGCGGTCTGTGGCTGACCCCGCCCGGCTCCGATGCATACTCCGTTCGGGTGAGATCCGAACCGGATCCGGCCCGAATCGAGCCGGCCCGAGGCGTGCGCTGCTGCCGTGCGGTCGAAGCCTGGTCCAGACCGATCACGGAACGCGATATCTCACTCGCGCGGGCCGGCCCCTTCAGCGGTTGAGCCAAGCGCTGTCGATCTGGGCTGATCACGCAGGGCGATGTCGCCACGTACCCTGCTTCGACACCAGATACCAGCCGCAATCGGGCTGCGTACTGCGCCGTCCGGACGATGCCGTGTCCGGAATCAGCGATCAATGAGCATCTAGCCAGCTATGAGGCGCCAGCGCCGCTGTTGTCAGTGCGACAGGTGATGCAGACCGATACACGCCGACTCGGCCACACACGCCCAATGCGATGCCTCTAAGTAATCGTTCCCCTACTCTCTGTCCTTGGGTCGCTATCTGACGGCCCGTGAACAGCTAGGTGACTGCCCATCTCTCCAGGTCACGGCCAGATAACGGCTCGTGGCGCTGCCGGGGGGAGCAGCGTCACGGGTCTCGGCGTAGCGCCGCCGTTGTGCAGGCGTTGCATGAGGAAGGAACTCGGTTGATGAACCTCCACAGCAAGAAAGCGCGGGTGCCCATCGCCGCGCTGGGCGTGACCGCCCTGTGCACCGCCGGGCTGGGGGTGCTTGCATCGTCGGCCTTCGCTGCCGCACTGACAGCAACGCCGTCGGCGTCGTCGGTCACGATCACTGACCTCGACCCGAGCGCAGTAACGTCGCCGGTGAACATCAATGCGCTGGCGACCTATGGCGTCCAAGTCAGCGGCGTCGACACCACCATCCCGCTCAAGGTGGTGGCCACCGGCCCGACCGCAGCCACCGGCGCCAACCTGTTCATCCAGGCGACCTCCACCACCCCGACGTCGGCGGGCACCTGGGTGCACCCGGCCAGCCTGGTCACCAGCCTGGTCGGCTCGACCGGCACCACGGTGGCCGCCACTCCCAGCGCTACCGGTCGTTACTTCATCGGCGCGACCTACCCGGGCAGCTACACCCTGAAGTTCTATCAAGAGGGCAGCGCGGGCAGCTCCACCGTGTTCGATGGCGACTCGATCGACAACGCCCTGCCGACCATGACGGTCAACGTCAAGGACGTGAACGGCACGACCGCGACGGCCAGCGATGACCTGGGCCTGACCCTGACCTCGACGCCGTCCAACATCCTCAAGGGCGAGCGGGTCTCCAGCACGGTGACGGTGCAGGACCTGACCACCACCGACGTCCGTGGTGTGGTCGGCTCGGGCACCTACCCCTCGGCCGGTGCACTCGGAAACGCCCTGATCGGGCCGTTGGCTCTGACCTACTCCCTGAACGGCGGGGCGGCCAGCGCAGGCACCGGGCTGGTCTACAACGGGACGACCTACACCAACACCAGCAACGCGGCCAGTGCGGCCGGCTCGCTGGTCACCACCGCCGCGCTCGGGTCGTCGGTGAACCAGCAGTCGACCTCCACGGTGACCGACAACAATGTCGCCACCCTTACCTACCAGAACCCGGACACCGCCAACGTCGACTTCCCCTCGGTGACCGGTGGTGGTACCGCGACGGTCCGGGCCGGAACGTCGACGGTGACCTACAAGGTCAAGGCGGTCGACGGTGGCTCAGTGGTGGTACCGAACGCCAAGGTGTTCTTCCGGATCCTCCCGCTCTCGGGTGGTACCACCGCCACGGTGGCCGGCGACCTGACCACTTCGGCCGGTACCCCCGACAGCGATGGTGACGTGGCGGTCAACACCGACGACTCCGGCATCGCCACGCTGACCGTGACCACCGCCGCCAAGGCAACGGGGAACCGGTATTCAGTCACGCCGCGCAGCAACGCAGCCACCCTGTCTGCCCTGAACGCCACCTACGCCACTGCGACAGCAACGTCCGTCAAGGACGTGACCAATGTCGCCGCGCTGGCGGGTGGCACCGCCACCATCACCGGACGGGTGGTGGACCAGTTCGGAGAATCGATCTCACCTGCGGGTGCGGCGGCGACCATCACCAACACCAGCGGCGTCGCATTCACTCCGAGCCCGGGCACGTACAGCATCAACAGCTCGGGAACGTTCAGCGGCACCGTGACCGATGGTGGAAGTGCTACGGCCAACCACACCTCCGGTTTCTCGGTCACGGTCACCGGCGTCGGTACGGCCGCAACTGGCACCATCGCCTGGCGGACGTCGATCACTCCGGCCACGGCGACCTTCACCAGCATCACCAACTCGGCGGCGGGCACCTCCACGCTGCCACTGGCCAGCGGCTCGACGGCGACGGTCGACCTGACCGACTCGACCGGCATCACCACGGAAATCCTGAACGGAACGGTGAAGGATTCCGGGGGCAACGGCCTGCCGTATGCCTCGGTCACCTACTCCGGCAGTGACGGGGTGTACTTCCTGAACTCGCAGAACCAGCTGGTCACGACGATCACCGCTCCGGCGACGTCGGCGGGTGCGCTGGAAGACCTGGACACGGGTACTCCAGGGGTGGCAGTGGTCTTCACCAAGACGGGCACCGCGACGATCACGATGGTGGCCGGTTCGGCAACCGATGTGGCGACCGTCCCGACCGAAAACTCCACCGACTCCTGGAAGGTCGTGGCTCAGGACGCCAAGTCCAAGCCCGGACAGGCCATCACCCTGCTGGGACACATCTACGACGCCTTCGGTAACCCAGTCGTGGGCCGTCAGGTCACGCTGTCCCTGAACACGGTCAGCGCTGGCTCGCTCAGCGGCACGGACGCCAACGGCACTCTGGCCGGGTTCCAGGTGACCACGGACAACCAGGGTGTCTGGAGCACGCCGTTCACCAGCACCTCCAACCAGAACGGCACGGCTACCCTGACCGCCACCTTGGTCAACGCGGCCGGCAACGCCAACATCGCCAGCAACGCGGCGCTGGTGGCGAACGCGGCCTACGCCAACGCCGGCCTGACCGTGCCGGCCGGTGAGTACCAGGACACCGCCGACATCCAGGTGGTCGACCCGACCACGGGGATCGCGGCCACCGCCCGCCTGGTCGGCGGCGGCAAGGCTCAGCTCAGCGGAACCGCTGAAGCTGGCGCCTCGGTCGACCTGTACGCCCGCCCATCCGGAGATTCCGGATTCACCCTGGTCAAGTCGCTGAACGCGGATGACGACGGGATGTGGGGCATCGGAACCACGCTGACCAAGACGACGAGCTTCTTCGCCCGCTCCGGCGGCAAGACCAGCGACACCGTCACCACCGTCGTCTACTCCTCCGAAGAGGTAACGGCGAAGGCACTGGGTCACGGCATGGTGCGGTTCTCGGTCTACGGCACCCCGAACGTCAAGGGCACCGTGAACATCTACTACGGCAGCAGCCGGCTCGCCCACGTGACGACCGACAGCCATGGGGATGTGACCGTCACCTTCAAGGCCAAGACCGGTAAGCGGACGTTCATGATCTACTTCGTCGCCCCGGGAACGTCGCTCAAGGGACGGAGCCTGACCGGCACGGTCAAGTGACACCAGCGATCCCCTGACCTAGGGGGGTATCCACGGCGGAGGGCGGGTGCATCGATCGCGTTGCACCGGCC
>CAXUFS010000043.1:8752-15129 GCA_964250315.1 uncultured Kineosporia sp.
GGGGCGGTGGCATCTTTCGTTATGCCGGGGCCCTCCGGCCGTTTGTCCAGCCTGTGCTGGGCTACGGTCTGGCCGTTGCCGCCGGGCCGGCCGGATCAGCCCGATCCGGGCTAGCGTTCCCGGTCATGGGGTATGCCGCGCTGGTCGACGTCCACCTGATCCTGGTCAGGAACGGCCAGCTGCTGCTGGCCGAGCGCCGCAACACCGGATTCGCTGATGGGCAGCTCAACCTGCCCAGCGGCAAGCTCGAGCCGGGCGAAGATCTGCGCTCAGCCATGATCCGCGAGGCCCAGGAGGAGATCGGGCTGATCCTGGGGCCGGTCGACGTCCGGCTGGCCTGCGTCGTCCACTATCTGCTGCCCGGACACGAGCCGCGGGTCGGCTGCTTCTTCACCGTGGAGCGCTGGGACGGTGAACCGGTCAATGCCGAGCCGCACAAGTGCGCGGGCCTGGTCTGGGCCGACCCGTCCCGGCTACCGGCGAACACGGTGGAGTACAGCGCGGCGGGGATCCGGGCCTATCTGGCTGGCCTCCAGTTCGTGGCGCCAGGCTGGAGCTGAGAACGAGGCCGCCGGCAGCGAAGGGGCGTTCACTGCCGGCGAACTCGCGAGACTCATGGTGGCATGGATCGGGGCTTTTGCCCAATCAGTCGTTCTAATCCCTGATGGCGGCCGATTCAGCGCACCACGGACTCGGCCCAGGCCAGCGACGCGTCCTCCAGAGCCGGGAAGGCAGAGGCGATCCGGGAGCCGTGCTCGGTGCCGGGCACCACGTTGGCCCGGCAACGGCTGCCCAGCGCATCGCACAGGGTTTTGCCCTGCGTCGTCCACGGCAGCCATTCGTTCTGCGAGGCGGCTACCCACAGCGGCGGGGTCTTCGCGTTCACGTAGGACAGCGCGGTCGTGGTGCGCCGTGAGAAACCCCAGATCGCGGCCGCCCGCCGGCCCAGCTGCACCGACTCCGAGCTGGCGCCGGGGGCCAGGCCGTCGGCCACCGCTTCGCCGGGGGAGATCACCGGTGACCAGGCCACTACTCCCCGGAACTGGGACGGGTTCTGGGCCGCGAACAGAGTCGCCAGATGCCCCCCGGCCGAGTCACCGACCAGAAGCTGACGATTCGGGTCGACATAGGGTTTGAGCCGGTACTTGTCAGCCACCGTCTTCAGGTCGGCCACCATCAGCCGTCCGTTCACGCCCAGCCGGTAGGACACGTTGATCACGGTCCAGCCGCGCTCGGCCCAGACCTCGGCCTCGTGCGACCAGCGATCCGGCGACCCCATCACCCAGCTTCCGCCGTGAACGAAGTAGGCGGTCGGGCGCGGGCCGGCGCTGGCCGACATCCGCATCACCACCACGTACTGAAGCGGGTCGGTGCCGTACCGCTCGGTCTTGGCGATCAGATACGGCTCCTCGCTGGTTGCGCTCCGGCTAGCGGCCTGGGATGGCGCCGCCAGGCCCGCGGTCAGCGCGAGTAGGCTGAGCGCCGCCGCGGCGATGGTCCAGATCCGTGCGCGCATGAGGATCTCCTGATGATCGGGGCGTTCGACATTCCGTTGTCGGATACCTCGATCGGACGCCGGGCGGCCACCATGCGCAGTCGGTGCCAGGGTCACCCGAAGGGAGCCACCAGGCGGGCGGACGAGCGCCGGATCGGCTCAGGAGACGTGGGCCGAAGCCCAACGGAGGGCTTGATTGCGCAGCTCAGCATGCGAATTGGCCAGCTGGGCGCCATGCGCGCGGCCGGGCACGATGGTCGCTGTGCAGCGATCGCCCAGCGCCTGACAGAGCAGCGCGCCCTGGTCGCTCCAGCGCAGCCATTCACCCCGGGCCGCTGCCGCCCACAGCGGCGGGCTGTCATCGGTGACGTAGCTGACCGGAGACGCGGCCCGCCAGTTCGAGCCCCACAACCGCCGGGCCGCCAACGCCAGCCGGAACTGGATGCCGGACGACGCTGCCTGTGCTCCCGCCGCCGCGACCTGCGGCGATATCACCGGCGACCAGGCGATCACACCCCGGAACTCCTGCGGGTACCGGACGGCGACGGAGGCAGCCAGGTGTGCGCCGGCCGACGAGCCCACGATGATCTGGCGGCCCGGGTCGACGTAGGGACGGCGCTCGAGCTGCGACACCGCGCTGCGCACGTCGTGCAGCATGTACTGGCCCTGCACGTCGAGCCGGTAGGAGATGTTGACCGCGGTCCACCCCTTCGAGGCCCAGCGATGCGCTTCGGCCGCCCACTCGCCCTGGCCGCCGGCGACCCAGCTGCCGCCGTGGACGAAGTAGACGGTAGGACGCCGCCCGGCCTCGGTGCTGAGCCGGCTCACAGTGACCTCCTGTTCGGCGGCGCGCCCGTAGTGCTCTTCGGCGGAGATCACCCTCGGCGCCGGCCTGGGCCTGCTGATCGATCGAGCCGGCTGGCCAGACAGGTGTGCTGGTGCTGATCGGTGCTGGTGGGCGACCCGGCGGCTGGTGGCCCGCGGCCGGGCCGATCTGCGGCTGGACCCGAGGCTCGATTGGGAGGCGTGCGGCGCTGTGGGTCCCGGAGCCGGACTCAACTGGCTGGCGTGAGCCACCGGTGGATGGACACCCGTTGCGGGCAACCCGGCCGGTGCCGCTATCCGGTGCGGAACCGAGGCCAGCAGGGGCCCGGCCAGCCGGACCGGTCTGGGCTTCGGCGGCATCTTGACCTTGACCCGGGCCGCCTCGGCGGCTGTGACCGCCGCGGCCGAGGAGGACTTGGCCCGGGTGGCCGCGGTCAAGGCCGAATTCAGCGGATCGGCACAGCCGTAGACCAGACCGGCCAGGGCAGCGACAGCGGCCAGCGCGTAGGGCACTCGCATGTCGCCTCCCCAGGTGAGCCGTCCGTATGGCTGACTGCCATATCGGTGGCCCGGCCCGGGTCATGTGTCACGCAGGGTGGCCGTCACCCGTTCGGCGCAGCGCCCGTGCGCCGCTTCTCCCAGATCGCCAGCTCAGCCCGGCTATCTGAGGCGGGGACGCCACTTTCGCGGGCCAGCTGGCGATCTATGAGGAGGGGCGGCGGCGGCCCGGGCCAGCTCAGGCCAAGTGCACCACCAGATCGGCCCGGCCCGATCCAGCCTGGACGACCACCTCGGAGCCGCGAGCGGAGCGGCGAACCGCGTACCGCACGGCGTGCCCGTTCAGGGTCACCGAGCTCACTCCCGACCCACTCGGCAGCACCGCGCCGACGCTCAGCGCCACCCGCTTCAGGCCGTGCACCTGGACCAGCGTGCGCAGGGACGACGCCGAGGCCGATGCCCAGACGTCGGCCGAGCCCGGCCCCAGCCGGATCGAGTGGCCGGCCACCCGGCTCTGACCCGGGGGAACCTGCGGGACCACCTCGAGCCGGCCCCGGCCCAGATCGGGTGAGACGCCGAGCTGCTGATGGATCACCGGCCAGAGCACCCCGTAGGCGCCCCAGGCCTGCAGCAGGCTGGACCGTTCGGTGAACAGTTTGTCGATGTTGGCCCCGAAATCCGGGGACGGCGCGATCTCCGGGCTCGCCCCGGGCTGCTCCCACAGCGACGGGTCGAGCTGGATCCGGGCATTGGCATCGGTGTAGAAGCGCTGCTGGTCTGCGCCGAGCCGGCCGAAGTTACCCTCGGCCACCGCCATGATCGCGGTGTTCAGCGAGAAGATGTCCCGCTCGCTGCCCACGCTGGAGACCTCGTCGTCACAGGCCGGTCCCGGATTGCCGGTGTCGGCCGTGGTCGCTCCGGTTCCGGTGTGGTAGAGCCCGTTGGCGCCGGTGTAGCAGGCCTCTTCCCGCTTGGCCAGCGCGGTCTGGCCATGCTCGTCGCTGGCCAGCGGCCGGGTGACCTGCCCGGGCCGGACCAGTTCGGCGTCCATCGGGGTGACGCCGATCCAGTGCCGCTGGAAGATCTTGGTGTTGTCGTTGACGCCGTTGTCCGGGATGTCCAGCGAATCGGCGTACTGGTCAGCCGTCTTCCCGTACCACCAGGCGTCCTCGAACGCCTTCTCCAGCCGGGACGCACGGGACGACGCCCACTGGTAGGTCGCTCGGTCGCCCTTGCTGGCGGCCAGATCGGCCAGATCTCGCAGCCCGCGGATGGTGTAGACGGTGTTGTCCAGCTTCTCCTCGCCCATCCCGGCCCGTTCCACGTTGCCCAGGCCTTCGGGCCAGCCGTCATTGTCGGCGTCCAGCTCGCGGTAGATGTAGCGCATGTTCCGCACGGCGAACGAGTAGAGGTCGTCGCGGAAGGCGTTGTCGCCGGTCCAGCGCCAGATCAGCGCCACCGCGCTGGGGAACTTGGCCGTCTCGTCGGTGTTGCCGGGGTCATCGTTGGCCCCGAAGTAGACCTGGCCGTCGGGAGTGACCTCGTGCACCACCTTGGCGCTGCGCTGGTTGACCACCTCGCTGACATCGCGCAGGGTGCGCAGATGGGCTTCGATCGGCTCGAACTGGCCGGCCGCCACCTCAGCGAAAGCGGTGTACTCGCCGTCCGTGCCGAAGATCCACGGGTAGTCCGGCCAGCCGGCTCCGATCCAGCGGGCCTTGGCCAGGGTGCCGACCGGCGCCGGGTAGACGGTGCCGGCTGCGGTCGGGCGCAGCTGGAGATTGCGCGACTCCTGCACCGAGTCGGCCAGATTCTGCTTGTACCACTCCACGCTGCGCTGGAGCAGCCGGTCACCGGGCAGGTCGACCTGACTGTTGGCGGCAATCGCCCTGCGAGCAGCCAGCTTCGAGGCCAGCAGCCCGGCCGGGTTCTTCAGCGCGGTCGCGTAGGCGGCCTGCGCCTGAGCGGGCGACTGGTCCGAGCCGGCCACCGCGAACCAGATCGGCACCGTCTGGCCGGCCGTCAGTTTGACCTGGTAGCTGAGCTGGCCGCCGGTCCCCTTCCCATACTCGGTGTCATCGCAGCGCGGCGGCTGGGTGGGAGCGTCGGGGCCGGAAGCCGGGCAGATCACTGCTGGGTCCTGTGGTCCGCGGAAGTCCGGGCCGAGCTGGTGCGCGCTGGGAATCAGGGAACTGCCAGCGAGTGCGGTCCAGTCATGGGCGGGTGAATTGGGCACATCCGGTGTCCCGGTGTCCCGGAACACCAACCGGCCCCGGCTGAAGGCGCCGGTGTCGGGCAGGTTGGCCTGCAGCTGGCTGGGATTGGTCTCACCCCACGGGTAGACCGACATCAGCTCGGAGTGCGCGTCGAACCTGAGCGTCACCGTCTTGGTGGTGGCCGAGGTCAGCGACAAACCGACCAGGCCCGCGCGCAGTCCGTCCGGCACGAAGTCGACCCGCGACGCGCTGACGCCGTCCAGCGCAGGCAGCTGCTGCCGGGTGTAACCCCAGCCGCTGGTGAAGCTGGTGGAGGGTCCGAACCAGGAGTCGCCCAGGCCGAACCAGACACCGTCCAGCAATTTGATCGGCTGCGACCAGAAGCCGCCCATCTCGCCCCGGGTATGGAAACCCGTCGCCGGATATCGACCGGCCTCGGTGCCCATCGCGAAGAACCGGTCACCGGTGACCAGGGCCCGGCGCTCATCCAGGCGGCTGGTCTCGGTCAGCTCCGGCGTTGCGGCCTGGCTCAGCCCGCCGGTGGCGCGCGAGGCGGCTGCGGCGCCGGTGCCGACAGTGGCGCTGCAGGTGAGGGCCACGGCGGAAGCCAGGAATCCGGCGGTGAGGGCTGGGCGAACGCGCATGTATGGCTCCTCAGACGTCTTCGGCTGGGCGCTGCGGGCACCGCGCCCCCCGCCGGCAGGACCGGCGAGCTGGCGGGCGGACCCGAAGGGGACATTTCCCCATCATCCGGCGCAGCGCAAGTGCGGGGGGCGGGACGGCTGATCGGCACATTTCGGGGCGTCTCAAGTAGGGGAGAGGCCAGCCCGATAACTCTGATGACCGTTCGTCCTGACAGGAGCCCCGATGGAAGCGATCGACGAGATCGTTGCCGAGTTCTTGGTCGAGTCCCATGAGAACCTCGACCAGCTCGACCGCGATCTGCTGGCCCTGGAAGAGGACCCCCGTTCGCGCGACCTGCTGGCCAGCGTGTTCCGGACCATTCACACGATCAAGGGCACCAGCGGCTTCCTAGCGTTCAATCATCTGGAAAAGCTGACCCACGTCGGCGAGAACCTGCTCAGCCGGTTGCGCGACAGCCGGATCGCGCTGACCGAAGAACGCACCACCGCGCTGCTGGCCATGGTGGACGCCGTCCGCGACCTGCTGGCCGACATCGAGCGCACCGGCGCGGAGGGCAACGCCGACCACACCGCCCTGCTGACCACTCTGGCCGGGCTGCTGGAGGACGACCCGGCTCCCGCTGCGCAACCGTCCGCCGAAGCGCCGGCCGCGGCGGTGCCGCAGCCGCGCACCTCCCGGAAGCGCGCGGCGGCCAAGCC
>CAXUFS010000044.1:0-15081 GCA_964250315.1 uncultured Kineosporia sp.
CCGTGATCTCGGCACCCACCGCCTCGGCCCGTTCCCGCAACCCGTCCAGGCCGCTGCCCAGCCGCCCGGCGTGCGGCTGCGCCAGTACCGGCCCCCGCCCGTCGTCCTCGATCTCGATCGCGGCCGGGCTCAGCCGCACCCGGCAGTGCCGGGCTCCGCTGTGCCGGACCACATTGGTGACCCCTTCGCGCAGGCTCCAGCCGAACAGTTCCCGTCGCTCGCCCGGCACGTCGTCCAAGGCGTTCGGCAGCTCGGCGTCGATCCCCGCCGCCTCCAGCGCGGTCCGGGCCGAAATCAGTTCTCCGGCCAGCGATATCTCCCGGTAGCCGGCCACTGTGGAGCGGACGTCGGTCAGGGCGTCCCGGGCCAGTCGCTCGACGTCGCCGATCTCCTGCCGGGCCCGCTCGGCGTCGATCGGGATCAGCCGACCGGCCAGTTCCGCCTTGACCGCCATCACCGTGAGCGAGTGACCGAGCAGGTCGTGCAGATCGCGGGCGAAGCGGGTGCGTTCCTCGGTCACCGCCAGCCGGGCGATCTCGTCCTGCGCGTAGGCCAGCTGCCGGTTCCGGCTGATCACCTGGCCGATCCCCCAGATGGCCAGCGCGGCCAGGAAGACCGAGAACGAGAGCGACTCGTCCGGCGTCCAGCCGGGAACGGTGTGAGAGGCGAGCTCGATTCCGGCGATGATCAGCAGCACGGCGATCCAGGCCTCACGCACGGACAGCACCAGCACGCAGGCCACCGCGTCGTACACCAGCATGGCCGTGCCGGCCTGGCCGATCACCCAGCAGCCGGCCAGGGTGAGCCCGAACAGCCCTGCCAGCAGCCAGAACTGCTGCCGGCGAGGGAACGCTTTCTCATTGACCCAGCGCCGTTTGCGGGCGGCCAGGAAGGTGCACAGATAGAGCACGGCGAAGACCACGACGATGGCGGTACCGGCCAGCCGCCGGGCCAGGCCGTTCACCTGCCAGGCGTCCCGCAAGGGGGAGCCCAGATAGACCAGCCAGATCGCGGCGAACATCCAGGTCCGGCGTCCCTGGCCACCCCACGGGCCGCTGCGAGGACCGGTTCCTGACTTGAGCCCGGAGCCCGCCCGGGTGCTGTCTGGATCCACTGCCGGATCCGCGTGCCGATCAGTCTCCGGGTCCGCCTGCGAATACACACTCATGGCGTCCCGGAGACGTCGCACCGCAGCACCCACGAGACTGAAACCATCCGGCCTCGCGGGTGCCTGAGCCGTTGAACGGTTCACGGTTCAGACCCGGCTGGTGTCACGGCGGAACAGCGCCCCGGTGCCGGCCGCGAAGATCACGATCCAGCCGATCAGCAGGGCGATGTGCCCGGCCGTGAAGCCATCACCGGTCAGCGGGCTGCGGGCGATGAAGCCGACCGGGTAGGTGGGCATGAACGGCGCGAGGTCCTGCAACGCCTTCGGCATGGAGTCCAGCGGCTGGAACAGCCCGCCGAAGAAGCTCAGCAGAGCCAGGATCGGGCCGAGGAACTGCATCGCGTTCTCGGCCGGAACCAGGTAGCCGACGAACAGCCCGAATGCGGCGAAGACCAGTGAGCAGATCCAGGACAGGACCGCGACCCTGATCCACTGGCTGAGGCTCAGGCCGACTCCCATCGCGGCGCCCACGCCGAGCACCATCACGATCGGCACGATGCCCAGCATCAGCGCGCTGCTCACCTTGGTGACCACGTAACCGGCCGGGCGCAGCGGGGTGAGCCGCAACTGCCGGGTCCAGCCCTGCGAACGCTCGACCGAGACCTGGGCTCCGGTCGCGGTGGTGGCGATCATCGCCCCGTATACGGCCATGCTGACCATCACGTAGGCGAAGGCGGCGGGATCGCTGTGGCGGTAGCTGCCGCCGAAGAGCAGGAAGAAGGCCACCGGCATGACCAGCAGGAAGATCAGGGTTCGCCGGTTGCGCAGGCTGCGGCGGATGTCCAGAGCCAAGTAGGTGGGGCTGAAAGTGACTGGCCCGCGAGCGCTTTGGCGGGTAGAAGTTGCGGACATCAAGCTCATTGGTTGCTCCCGCTGGGGTTGGATGCCGGCCCGTGACCGGCGTGATCGCCGGTGAGGGCGATGAAGGCGTCTTCGAGATTGTGCGCTGTGACTTCGAAGTCGTGGGCGCTGGTGTTCAGGATCAGTTCGCGCAGTACGGCGTCGGAGTCCTGGCACTGCAGCAGCACGGTCTCGCCCCGCATCTCGACCGTATTGACGCCGGGAAGGGCGGCCAGCCGAGCTGGGTCCGCGCCAGGAAAGCTGGCCCGGACCGTGCGCCCTGACGACATGGCCCGGACCTCGCTGGCGGTGCCGTCGGCCACCACCTCACCCCTGCGGATCATGATGATCCGGTCGGCGTAGGCATCGGCCTCGTCCAGGTAGTGAGTGGCGAAGAGAACGGTCCGCCCGGCGGCGGCGTCTTCGCGGATGGCCGACCAGAAAGCCCGGCGGGCTTCGACGTCCATGCCTGTGGTTGGCTCATCCAGGATCAGCAGGTCCGGCTCGGGCAGCAGGGCGGTGGCGAACCGCAGCCGCTGCTTCTCCCCGCCCGAGCACTTGTCCACCCGGCGTCCGGCGATCTCGGTGATCCCGGCCCGGCGCATCACTTCATCGACCGGGCGCGGATTGTGGTGCAGCGAAGCGATCAGCTGCACGGTCTCTTGGACGGTGAGATCCTTCAGCAGGCCGCCGGACTGCATCACAGCGGCCACCCGGCCCTGGGCTACGGCGTCGAGCGGGTCGAGGCCGAAGACGGTGACCGCACCCTCGCCCGGCCGGCTCAGGCCCAGCACCATGTCGATGGTGGAGGTCTTGCCAGCCCCGTTCGGGCCGAGGAAGGCCACCACCTCGCCGGGCTCGATGGCCAGGTCCAGGCCGTTGACGGCGCAGACGTCGCCGAAGCGCTTGACCAGGCCGGAGAGCTGGACGGCGGCCTGGCCGGTCGCGGCCGGCCGGCGTCGAGCGGATCGGGTGACCACAGCGGCGGAGCTGTCGTCGAGGCGAGTTGTGTTCATGACTCCACTGTGCCGGTCAGCCGAGCAGTATTTCGATGCCGGACGTCATCATCTCCACATGACATCTGTCATCCGCCCTTCTCGGCGCTGATCAGCGACTGGGCCCAGGGCAGCGCGGACGCGGAGGGCCGGTTCAGGCCCGGTCGCTGGGCCGGACCGCCAAGCCGGCGTCCGGATCCCAGCCGATCAGGTCCTCGAAGGCGGTGGGCTCGTCGAGGCAGCGATACATCAGCGGAACGGCGCGAACCTTCACCTCCGGATGGGACAGTGCCCGGCGGTACGCGCCGACATTGGCCCAGCTGCTGGTCAGCACCCACAGATCCGGCTCGTCGATCGACCGCCCGAACCGGACCTGTTCACAGCCCGGCCGTTCCGCGAAGGCCCGCACGGCCGGCATCGCCAGGGCCCGGAACTCATCGGCCTCATCCTCGGGCAAGCGATAGCGCGTGATCACGAGCACCCGCTGACCCTAGCGGCGCGATCCCTCCACCCCTCGAAGAGGTGGTCAGCGGCGCCATGCGGCCATGGTGTCCAGCCAGGCGCGCGGGCCGCTGACCTCGACCCGGGCCGTGGCCACGCCGATCGCGTAGGCGATCCGCCCGGGCAGATCGAGACCGGTTGCCACCGCCGCGTAGGCGTAGGCGCCGTGGAAGGCGTCGCCCGCTCCAAGGGTGTCGGTCACCGCGACAGTGGGCACGCAGACCGAGCCGGACGACGTTCCTTCCCACCAGCAGACCGGTTCGCCCCCGCGAGTCACGACCACCCGGACCGGGCCGGAGGTCAGCAGGAACGGCACGGTGTCCGCATCGCCGGGAGCACGGAAGTCGCTGGAACACACCATGTCCGTACTCAGCGGGATCAGCCCGGGCATGGCCGGCTTCCAGCGCCCGGCGTCCAGGACGACGGGAATCGCCTGCGCCGCAGCATGTTGCGCGGCCGCGAGACCCAATTGTGGGTAGTGGCCATCGACCAGAACGATGTCCGCCCCGCTGATCAGGCCGGCCAGCTGCCCCGGGATCGGCGTAGAGGTGCTGACCGCGTCCAGCGACACCACCGACCGCTCACCGGACGACATCTGTACTGCGGCAGCGGAGACCGGCGGTTCGCGCTGCTGTTCGGGGATCGCGTCGAGCACCTGGACGCCGTGGGCCTGGAGATCGCGCCGGATCAGATCGGCTACCGGGCTGCGGCCGAGCGCGGTGACCAGGGTGGCCTGGCCGCCCAGGGCGGCAAAGACCAGCGCCGCATTGGCGGCCGGGCCGCCCACGGCCACGGCCTGCTCCGCGGCGGTGATCTTCTGGTTCGGCTGGGGATGAGTACGCACCCGGTGAACGACGTCCAGCGTCGTCAGCCCGGCGAACACTCCGCGTGTCATGACCCCACGCTAGAGGGCGCAAGGATGTGCGGTATCAGGATCCGCTGGCGACGTCCGTGGCGCCACCGTATCGGCGGTCGCGCCCGGCGTAGTTCTCCACCGCCTGCCACAGCGTGCGCCGGTCCACGTCCGGCCACAGCACATCCATGAACATCAGCTCCGCGTAGGCGGACTGCCAAAGCAGGAAGTTCGACGTCCTCTGCTCCCCCGATGTGCGCAGGAACAGATCGACGTCGGGCATGTCCGGCTCATCGAGGAACCGGGCCACTGTGCGCTCGTCCACCCGGTCCGGATCGATCTGCCCGGCCGCCGCTGCGCGGGCGATATCTCGGGCCGCGTCAGCGATCTCGGCTCGGCCGCCGTAGTTCACGCACATGGTCAAGGTGAGCACGTCGTTGTGCCGGGTCATTTCCTCGGCGATCTCCAGCTCCCGGATCACGCTGCGCCACAGCCGCGGACGGCGTCCGGCCCAGCGCACCCGCACCCCCCACTCGTGCATCTGGTCGCGGCGGCGGCGGATCACGTCCCGATTGAAGCCCATCAGGAACCGGACCTCATCCGGGGAACGCCGCCAGTTCTCGGTCGAGAAGGCGTAAGCCGAAATATGGCCGACGCCAACCTCGATCGCACCGGCCACGACGTCGAGCAGGGCGGCCTCGCCCATCGCATGGCCAGCGGTCCGGGGCAGGCCGCGGGCGTTGGCCCAGCGGCCGTTGCCATCCATCACGATTGCCACGTGCCGGGGGACCAGTTCGGCGGGCAGCAGCGGAGGGCGGGCCCCGGAAGGGTGCGGAGGCGGCGCAACCGGGTCGCGCCGCGGCTGACTGGCAGCCCGAACGGCTCGGCGCCCGATCGGCATCAGCTCACGACCGAGCCGGGCGCAGCCTGATCACTGCTGGTCAGATCCTTGCTGGTCAGATCCACCAGATCTGTTGGCGTGGAACCGGTTCCGCGTTCCACCCAGCGCAGCGAACGGATCCGGCGTTCCAGGTGCCACTGCAGGTAGGCGGCGACCAGGCCGCTGGCTTCACGCCGCCGCCGGTGCTCGCTCGCATCGGCCACCGGCCACTCTCCGGTCATCAGAGCGGCCAGCAGCTGGAAGGTCTCCGGGTGCGGCGCCGCGGATCCGGGCGGGCGGCAGGACCGGCAGACCGCTCCCCCGGTGCCCACCGCGAAGGCCCGATGCGGTCCCGGCTCACCGCAACGGGCGCAGTCGACAAAGCTGGGCGCCCAGCCCGCCACCGCCAGCGAGCGCAGCAGGTAGGCGTCCAGCACCAGTCCGGGATCGTGATCACCGTTGGCCAGCGACCGCAACCCGCCCGCCAGCAGGATGTACTGCTGCACCGCCGGTTCGCGCTCCTCGGTCAGCCGCTCAGCCGTCTCCAGCATGGCGTTGGCAGCGGTGTAGCGGGGATAGTCCGAGGCGATCCGCAGCCCGTAGGCGCCGATCACCTCGACCTGGGTCACCGTGTCGAGCGAACGGCCCTGATACAGCTGCACGTCGATCACCTGGAACGGCTCGACCCGGGCGCCGAACCGGGACATGGTCCGGCGCACGCCCTTGGCCACCGCCCGAACCCGGCCGTGCTCACGGGTGAGCAGCGTGACGATCCGGTCGGCTTCACCCAGCTTCTGGGTGCGCAGAACGACCGCCTCGTCCCGGTAGAGCATGCTCACCCGTTCATTCTGTCGCGCTTGCGCGAGTGCGGGGGGCGGAGGAGGGGGGGCGCGGCGGGGGGGGGCGCGGCTGTGGGGGCCCAAGTCGCGGGGGCGGGGGGGGGGGGGCCGGGTGTTTGGCCCCCGCACCCAAGCGGAGTCAGCGCCGCCCGGCTCCAGTCACTCAGGCCGGCCGATCGACCGGTTCACTGCGGAGACAACGGCTTTCAGCGAGGCTCGGACGATGTTCGAGTCGACGCCCACCCCCCACAGCACCCGATCACCGACCGCGCACTCCACGTAGGCCGCCGCTGTGGCGTCGCCGCCCGCGCTGAGCGCGTGCTCGGTGTAGTCCAGCACCCGGACCTCGACGGCGTCCTGCGGAAGGCCCGACATCGCCGCCACGAACGCTGCGATCGGCCCGTTGCCGTGCCCTTCGACCTGGACAACCCTTTGCCGGTCGACGATCTCGACCTGAAGGTGATCGGAACCGGCCGCCTGCGCGGACTCCTCGCTGGTATGCCGCATGTTCCGCAGCGAGAACCGGCCCCAGCTGGCATCGGGGACCGGCAGGTATTCGTCGGAGAAGATCTGCCACAGCTGCGCCGGAGAGACCTCGCCGCCGGCGACGTCGGTGTGCCGCTGCACCACCTGGCTGAACTCGATCTGCAGGCGCCGGGGCAGGTCCAGATGGTGCTCGGACTTCATCAGGTAGGAGACGCCACCCTTGCCGGACTGGCTGTTCACCCGGACCACAGCCTCGTAGGTGCGCCCGACATCGTGCGGGTCGATCGGCAGGTACGGCACCGCCCAGACCATCTGGTCGACCGTCTTTCCGGCCGCCGCGGCGTCCGCATCCAGGCTCTCCAGGCCCTTCTTGATCGCGTCCTGGTGCGATCCGGAGAAGGCGGTATACACCAGGTCGCCGCCGTATGGGTGCCGCTCGTTCACCGGCAGCTGGTTGCAGTACTCCACCGTGCGCCGGATCTCATCGATGTCGGAGAAGTCGATCTGCGGGTCGATTCCCTGGCTGAACAGATTCATTCCCAGGGTGACCAGGCAGACGTTCCCGGTGCGCTCGCCGTTGCCGAACAGGCAGCCCTCAATCCGGTCCGCACCGGCCTGGTAGCCCAGCTCCGCCGCGGCCACCGCGGTGCCCCGGTCGTTGTGCGGGTGCAGCGAGAGCACCACGTTGTCCCGGTGATTCAGATGCCGGTTCATCCACTCGATCGAGTCCGCATACACGTTCGGCGTGATCATCTCCACCGTGGCGGGCAGATTGATGATCACCTTTCGGTCCGGAGCCGGCTCGAAGACGTCGAGTACGTCGTTGCAGATCCGGGCGGCGAACTCCAATTCGGTGCCGGTGTAGGACTCCGGCGAGTACTCGAAGTAGACGTCAGTGCCGATCATGCCGTCGGCCAGCTTCTTGATCAGCCGGGCACCGTTCACCGCGATGTCGATGATGCCGTCCTGATCGGTGCCGAACACCACCCGGCGCTGCAGCACCGAGGTCGAGTTGTACAGGTGCACGATCGCCTGCTTGGCGCCCTGGATCGACTCGAAGGTGCGCTCGATCAAGGCATCCCGGGCCTGGGTCAGGACCTGGATGACGACGTCGCCGGGGATCAGGTCCTCCTCGATCAGCTGCCGGACGAAGTCGAAGTCGGTCTGGCTCGCGGAGGGAAACCCGACCTCGATCTCCTTGTAGCCCATCGACACCAGCAGCTCGAACATCCGGCGCTTGCGCTCAGGACTCATCGGATCGATCAGGGCCTGATTGCCGTCGCGCAGGTCGACCGCGCACCAGCGCGGAGCCACCTCGATGCGCTTGGACGGCCAGGTGCGATCGGGCATCTCGACAGTGATCTGCTGGTGGAAGGGCAGGTACTTC
This sequence comes from uncultured Kineosporia sp., assembly GCA_964250315.1. Lineage (GTDB taxonomy): Bacteria > Actinomycetota > Actinomycetes > Actinomycetales > Kineosporiaceae > CAXUFS01. Next base: position 7,950 of record CAXUFS010000044.1, read on the forward strand.
TGGATCGGCATCCCCGAGGGTTGCTGTCTGTTCTTCATGATCGCCTCATCGTCGCGGGCCGGGCTCGGCAGGCCTCAGCTTTGGGTGACGGGGTCCGCTGGATCAGCGGATTCTCCCGAAGGGACGACCGGCAGGAGGAACCACCGCGGCGAGAGGACCGGTCTAGAGGGTCCCGCCGCGGCGGCGAAGAAGGAGCAGCGCCGAACGCACGGGCTCCACCGTACACGCCTTCGCCCGTTCCAGCGCCCGGGTGGCCTGGCTGCCCGACAGCTGGGCGTTCTGCGGGCCAGCTGGGCCTATCGGTCAGGGAGCGGGGTGGCGCGCGTCGTAGCGGGCGAAGCCGGGCTGGAACAGGCCGAGCAGGATCACCGCGAACACACAGGCGCAGCCACCGGCGATGGCCGCAAGCGCTTCGCCGCCGAGGCTGGCCGCACTGCCGAGCACGAGGTCGCCCAAACGCGGTCCGCCGGCCACCACAACGATGAACACGCCCTGTAACCGCCCGCGCATGCTGTCTGGGGTGGCCGCCTGCAGGATCGTGGTCCGGAAGACGCCGCTCACGGCATCGGCAGCACCAGCTGCCGCAAGGATCAGCACAGCTGGAGCCAGCGCCCAGGTGGGCCCGCCGCTGGGGCCGGGAGCGGGCGAGAAGGCGGTGACGACGCCGAAAACCAGAATCGACACCCCCCAGCACACCACCGCCACCAGCACAGCCAGACCCTGGCGGCGGACTTCGCCCAGCCGGCCCGACAGGATCCCGGCCAGCACCGAACCCACCGCGATCGAGGCCGCCAGGATGCCCGCCGTGCTCGCGCCACCGCCGATGAGGGCGGCGCCGATGGCCGGGAACAGCACCCGGGGCATGGCCAGGACCATGGCCGACAGATCCACCAGAAAGGTCATCCGCACGTTCGGGCGGGTGCGGAGGAAGGTCAACCCCTCCAGCACCGAGCGCAGACCCGACCGCTGCACCTCGCCCTCCGGTGGCAGCGGAGGCAGCGCGATCAGGGTGGCCAGCCCGGCCACGAGCAGCACGGCCTCGACGCTGTAGGCCCAGACGAAACCGGCTGATCCAACCAGCACGCCCCCCAGCGCAGGCCCAACGGTCAGGCCAACGCTCATTGAAAGGGTGCTCAGAGCGTTGGCGGCCGGCAGCAGCCCGGCGGGGAGCAGCCGCGGCACGATGGCCGTCCGGGCGGGGCTGTTGACGGCGAAGAACGCGCTCTGGACGGCGACCAGCCCGTAGAGCAACTGCACGCTCTCCACCCGGAGCGCGGCCTGTAGCACGAACGCGGATGCCATCGCCAGCAGGCCCGCCGACGACGCGATGATCACGATGCGCCGGTCGTAGGCGTCGATGATGGATCCGCCGTACAGACCCATCACGATCAGCGGGACGACGGCGAACAGGCCGACCAGGCCCACCGCGAAGGTGGACCGGGTCAAGGCATACACCTGGAGCCCCACGGCCACGGTGGTGAGCTGGGCGCCCACACCGGACAGGACCGTACCGAACCACATCCGGCGGTAGGGCAGGCTGGCCCGCAGCGGGGTCAGGTCGGCGAACAGCCCCCGGCGCCGGCCGGCCCTCTCACTCGTACTCACTGCACCCACCGTATAAGCCGGGCTGAGCCCGGGTGGGCGGTGGCCTGGGCGAGCAGGATCAGAGCCACCCTGGCCCGGCTGCTCGGGGGGTTGGCCTGACTGGGCTAGAAACCCAGACGCTGCAATTGTTTTGGATCCCGCTGCCAGTCCTTGGCCACCTTCACTCGCAGGTCCAGGAACACCCGGGTGCCCAGCAGCGCCTCGATCTCCCTCCGGGCGTGGGTCCCGACCGCCCGCAGCCGGGATCCGCCTCTGCCGATCACGATCGCCTTCTGGCTGTCCCGCTCCACGTACAGGATCACCCGGACATCGAGCAGGGGGTTATCTGGCCGGTCCTCGCGCGCGGTGATCTCATCCACCACCACGGCCAGCGAGTGCGGCAGCTCATCCCGCACACCCTCCAGCGCGGCCTCCCGGACCAGCTCGGCGATCATCACCGATTCCGGCTCGTCGGTCAGTTCACCGCCGGGGTAGAGCGCTGGCCCGGGCGGAAGATGGCCGATCAGGACGGTTTTCAGCTCTTCGAGCTGGAAACCGCCGGTCGCGCTGACCGGGATCACGTCGTCGGCCTGGGTCAGCTCGCTGACGGCGATCAGCTGCTCGGTCAGCTGCGCCCGCCCGGCCCGGTCGGCCTTGGTCACGATCGCCACCAGCGGACGGCGCCGCCCGCCTCGCAGCTGCGCCAGTTCCGCCAATTGAGCGGCGATGAACCGGTCGCCCGGCCCGATCCGCTCGTCGGCGGGCACACAGAATCCGGCGACGTCCACCTCGAGCAGCGTCTCCCGGACCAGGTCGTTGAGCCGCTCCCCCAGCAGGGTGCGCGGGCGGTGCAATCCAGGCGTGTCCACCAGCACCAGCTGAGCGTCCTCGCGGTGGACGATGCCGCGAACGGTGTGCCGGGTGGTCTGCGGGCGCTGCGAGGTGATCGCCACCTTCTCCCCCACCAGCGCGTTGGTGAGCGTGGACTTGCCCGCGTTGGGCCGGCCAATCAGGCAGGCGAAGCCGGAACGGAAGGTCATCGGGTGTCCTCGGGGAATGCCGGCGCGGGGGTTGCGCCTGAGTCTGCGGGGTCGCAGTGGTCGCGGCGAACCAGGATGGTGGCCAGGTTGTGCCGGCGCCCCTCGAACCGCTCGGCGGTCAGCGTCAGTCCGGCGATCCGGGCCTGCGCCCCCGCGATCGGCACCTGGCCCAGCGCCTTGGCCAGCAGACCGCCCACGGTGTCCACATCCTCGTCGTCCAGTTCGATCCCGAACAGGTCTCCCAGCTCGTCCAGGCGCAGCCGGGAGCTGACCCGGAACTCGTCCTCTCCAGCGTCCTCCACCTCAGGATGCTCGACGTCGTACTCGTCCGCGATCTCGCCGACGATCTCCTCCAGGATGTCCTCGATCGTCACCAGCCCCGCGGTGCCGCCGTACTCGTCGATCACCACCACGACATGGCCGGCGTGCTGCATCTCCCTCAGCAGGGCGTCCACCCGCTTGCTGTCCGGCACGAAGACCGGCGGCCGCATCAGCGACTCCACCCGCTGGCTGCGGCCGGACTCCGGCGCCTCGTGCAGCCGCCGGGCGACGTCCTTCAGGTAGAGGACGCCGATCACGTCGTCATGACCCTCGCCCAGCACCGGCACCCGGCTGAATCCCGAGCGCAGGAACAGGCTCATCGCGCTGTGCAGGCTGGTTCCCCGCTCCACCGAGACCACATCGGTGCGCGGCACCATCACCTCACGGGTCAGGGTGTCACCCAGCTCGATCACCGAGTGGATCATCCTCTGCTCGCCGGCCTCGATCAGCTGCGACTCCTGAGCGATGTCGACCAGTTGCCGCAGTTCGGCCTCGGACGCGAAGGGGCCGTAGCGCAGGCCGGTGCCCGGGGTGATCGCATTGCCGATCAGGACCAGCAGCCGGGCCAGCGGGTACAGCACCCGGGTCAGGCTGGCCAGCACCGGAGCCAGCGCCAGCGCGACGCCGTCCGCGTACTGATGCCCCAGGGTTCGCGGCCCGACCCCGACCACCACGAACGACACGGTGATCATCACCGCGATGGCGACCAGCGCGGCCGGCCAGCTGACCCCGAGCTGGGACACCGACGCCATGGTCACGATCACCGCAGAACTGATCTCGGCCGATACCCGGATCAGCGCTGCGACGCTGAGAGCCGGCGCCGGATCGGCGGCGATACCGGCCAGCGCCGGACCGCCCCGCCGGGTGGACGCAGCCAGGTCCGCGGCCCGGGACCGGCCGATCCGCGAGATGGCGGATTCGGCTGCCGCCGCCAGTGCCGCGAGCAGGGTGAGCAGGAGGGCCAGGAAGATCTGGAGCAGCACCGGCTGGCCCTACGGCCGGCCGCGGGTGGAGAGGAAGGTCAGCAGAAGCTCGCGCTGCAGGCTGAACATCTCCTTCTCCTCATCCGGCTCGGCATGGTCGAAGCCCAGCAGATGCAGGATGCCGTGCACGGTCAGCAACAGCAGTTCCTCCTCGGTGCTGTGCCCGGCAGCCTGCGCCTGGGTGCGCGCGACCTCGGGACAGAGCACGACATCGCCGAGCAAGCCCGGCTCGGGCTCGGCATCCTCCCGGCCGGGCCGCAACTCGTCCATCGGGAACGACAGCACATCGGTCGGCCCGGGCTCATCCATCCACTGCTGATGCAGTTGCTCCATCGCATCGACGTCGAGCAGGACGACGGACAGCTCGGCCTGAGGATGCACCCGCATCCGCTCGAACACGTGCCGGGACAGGGCGACGATCTCGGTCTCGTCGACCTCCGCACCGCTCTCGTTGTTGACCTCGATACTCACCGTTCGATCACCGGCTCATCACGCGCTCATCACGCCGAGATTGTCTCGCGCCCGGACGGCGTTCCCGACCACGGCGGCGATCCGGCCTGCTGGCGCGCTGGCCGCGCGGGCCAGGCCCGGCGGAACTGGTGGTGCACGGCGATGACCAGCAGGACGACACCGATGGCCACGAATCCGTCCAGCCACCAGTGGTTGGCGGTGGCCACGATGACGACGAAGGTTACGGCCAGGTGGACCACCCCGATGGCGCGCCCGGATCCGCGCCCGAGCCGGGCCAGATACCAGGCGATCAGGAACGCCCAGGCGATGTGCACCGACGGCATGGCGGTGAGCTGGGCGTCCAGGCCGGCCTGATAGGTCCCGTAGACCGACTGCCCGTAAACCAGAGCGGTGTCGACGAACCCAGAGCCGGGCAGCAGCCGCGGCGGCGCCACCGGGACGGTCTGGATGAGCAGGCAGATCGCGGTCGCGGCGGCGAGCACGTTGCGGATCGGCCGGAACTGGTCGCGCCGCCTCCACCAGATCCAGATCAAGAACACCAGCATGCCGTCCAGATGAACGGTCGCGTAGTAGGCGTTGAGCGCCCAAACGAGCGCGTGATGCGGCAGCACCAGATGCTGGATCGCCAGTTCGTCGGGCAGATGCAGCCAGTGCTGCAAGGACTGGATCTGCTCGGCCCGGTGCACGGCCGCGCCGGAGCGGGTGCGCACGCGGGCGCCGACGAACTGCCACAGCGCGCGCAGCGCGAAGACCAGCGCGAACTCCCAGGTGAACGACTGCGCTGCAGCCAGCCGCGGGCCCGCCAGCCAGAACAGAACGAACAGCACCGCCAGCGCGCCGAGCACCCACAGGGACTGCGCCAGGGATGCCTCGAGATATCTCCGGGCCCACTCCCAGTTCAGCATGCTTACCGCCCGACCTCCCGGCCGGAGCGTACGTCAACGAGCCCGGTTGCGCCGGCCGTACGGGGGCTGAGGAGCCAGCCGGTCCTGTGGCTGTCGCGGGCCGCTGGCTCGCGCTGCGGCCAGTGACTGCTGATCGGCGTCCCATCGCCCGTAGGCATCCACGATCTCGCCCACCAGCCGGTGCCGGACCACGTCCGCGCTGGTCAGATAGGAGAAGTGCACATCGTCGATGTCCGTCAGGATCTCCTGGACCACGCGCAGGCCCGATTGGGTGCCGCCGGGCAGGTCCACTTGGGTCACGTCGCCGGTGATCACCATGCGCGAGCCGAAGCCAAGCCGGGTCAGGAACATCTTCATCTGCTCGGCCGAGGTGTTCTGCGCCTCGTCCAGGATGATGAACGCGTCATTCAGGCTACGGCCCCGCATGTACGCCAGAGGCGCGACCTCGATCGTGCCCGCGGCCATCAGCCGGGCGATCTGCTCCGGGTCGATCATGTCGTGCAGAGCGTCGTAGAGCGGGCGCAGGTACGGGTCGATCTTGTCGTTCAGCGTGCCGGGCAGAAACCCGAGCCGCTCGCCGGCCTCCACCGCGGGCCGGGTCAGGATGATCCGGTTGACCTGCTTGGCCTGCAGCGCCTGCACCGCCTTGGCCATCGCGAGATAGGTCTTGCCGGTACCGGCCGGTCCGATCCCGAAGACGATGGTGTGCTCGTCGATGGCATCGACATAGCGCTTCTGGTTCAGCGTCTTGGGCCGGATCGTTTTGCCCCGGTTGGAGAGGATGTTCAGGGTCAGGACGTCGGCCGGGCGTTCCTTGGTCTGCTGCCGGAGCATTCCGACCGATCGCTCGACGGCGTCCGGGGTGAGCTGCTGCCCGGCGCCCACCACGGCCAGCAGTTCATCGATCAGCCGCTCGATCAGGGCCACCTCACCGAACGGCCCAGTCACGGTGATCTCATTGCCCCGGGCGTGCACGTCAGCCCGGGGGAAGGATCTCTCGATCGCCCGGAGCACTTCGTCGCGAGTGCCAAGCAGGGAGACCATGTTCACCGTGGCCGGGACGACGATGCGGTGCACCGCCTGCCCGGCGTCCATTGATTCCCGCGCCGTCGTACCACCGTTGGGTTCAGTCATGAGGCTGCGACGAGGCCACCCTTCCTGATGTCCGCCCATCCCGGGCGTTCCGCACTGGTCGGGCCCATGATACGGCTGGCCCCGCCAGTGGCGCGATCACAATCAGTGCGTGGTAGTTCCTCCGGCCCAGCCCCAGAACCGGCCGCCGAGCACGTGGCCGTGGGCATGGAAGACGGACTGGCCAGCCGGTGCACCGGTGTTGAAGACCAGCCGGAAGCTGCCGCCGGACTCCTCGCTGGCCACCTTCTGGGCCAGTGCGATCAGGTCGGCCAGGACGGCCGGTTCGGCCGCCGCCAGCTCGCCGACGTTGGTGTGGTGGCTGAGCGGCACAACCAGAACGTGCAGGTCGGCCTGTGGATTCAGGTCGCGGAAGGCCAGTCCGGTCTCGGTCCGGCTGATCACGTCGGCCGGGATCCCCCCCGAGACGATCTTGCAGAAGACGCAGTCCGGATCGGTCGCCATGGCCCCAGACCCTAGTGGCGGCTAGGCCCAGCGGCCCGAACGGGCGCTGAGGTAGGCCAGCGCCACCGGGCCGGCCGTAGAGGTCCGCAGCACCTCCGGACCCAGCCGCACCGGCACCGCCCCCGCTCCAGTCAGCGTCTCGAGCTCGTCATCGGCGATGCCTCCCTCGGGGCCGGCCACGAGCAGCAGCTCGCCGGCCTCGGGCAGGACGCAGCCGGTGATCGGCTGCGTC
>CAXUFS010000045.1:0-230 GCA_964250315.1 uncultured Kineosporia sp.
ACGGTAGCCAGGTGCCAGCGCAGGCGCCCGGCCGGAACCTGACCTTCGCGTCGCCAGCCGGCCCCGTGGAGACGGCCCATCAGTACGTCGTCGGCATTGCCGCGCTGGGCTCGCAGGCTGATCCAGGGACCGGCGTCCCGGACCGGATGGATGGTGATCCGCTGACCGCGGACCAGCCTCCATCCGGCGCGCTGTAACCGGATGGCCAGGTCGGCGTCCTCGCGGTAGGC
>CAXUFS010000045.1:240-14937 GCA_964250315.1 uncultured Kineosporia sp.
CCATGAAGATGGCCACGATCCGGCCGCGGTAGGCCCGGGGGAACCGTTCGTCGAATCCGCCGGCCTGGGCCAGCGCGTCCCGCCGGTAGGCCATGTCAGCGGTCGCCCAGGAGGCGTCCTGCAGCCCGGCCGTGCCCCGCTCCCAATCGGTCGGCGGCCGGTCCGCGGGCATCGGCACCCGGATCCGGCCCTGGCTACCGGCCACCTCCGGGCCGCAGGCCCGCAGGTCGCGATCCAGTGCCCGGGTCCAGTCCGCGAGCAGTTCCACGTCGTCGTCCAGAAAGGCGATCCAGTCCGCACCGGCGCAGCGCCAGCCCAGATTGCGGGCCGCCGCCGGTCCGCGGCCGAAGCTGCGCCGGACCAGGAACCTCTGGTCCGGTGAGCCGTTCCAGCTCAGCCTCAGCGGCTGGCGGCCCTGATTCGTATCGGTGAACGGCCGGTCGTCCACCACGATCACCTCAGCAGGCCGTAGCTGCGACATCTGAGCGAGGCGGCCGAGCAGGCGGTGCAGGCTGTCCCGGCCGATGGTGGGAATCACCACCGCACAACGAAGCCCCTGTGAGGAACGGCTCATCCGGTGGGCCCATCAGTGCCGTAGGCGGCGGCCCGGCGAACCAGATGCGGTCCCAGCACCAGCGCGTCGACCGGGGCCGAGCCGAACAGCTCCAGCGCGTCCCGGGGATCGTCGGCCATCGGCCGCCCGGCTGTGTTCAGGCTGGTGTTGACCAGCACCGGCACGCCGGTGCGCTGCTCGAAAGCCCTCAGCAGAGAGGCAATTCCAGGATTGGTGCTGTCGTCCACGGTCTGGATCCGAGCGGTGCCATCGACGTGCACGACCGCCGGGATCCGGCTCCTCCACTCCGGCGCGACGTCGTGCACGAACAGCATGTACGGGCTGGGGATCGGCCCGGCCGAGAAGATCTCGGCCGCTCGATCGGTCAGCACCATCGGAGCGACCGGACGGAACTGTTCCCGGCCCTTGACGTCGTTCAGCCGTTCCAGGTTGTCCGCGTTCATCGGGTTGGCCAGCAGAGAGCGCTGACCCAGCGCCCGGGGGCCGTATTCGCTGCGGCCGTCGAACCAGGCGATCACACCGTCGCTGGCCAGGATGTCCGCGACCTGGCCGGACAGGTCGCGCGGTGTGGTGAAGGGGACGGCGGCCCGGTGCAGCCAGGCGGCCAGGTCCTGATCGGACCAGCCCCGGCCCAGCGCCGCTGACGGCATCGGGGCGGGCACCTCGCCGCCGTCCGCGCTCACCTGGAGCGCCGCCCCCAGTGCCGTTCCGGCGTCTCCGGCGGCCGGCTGTACCCAGACCTCCTCGAACGGGGTCTCGCGCCAGATCCGGCTGTTGGCCACGCAGTTCAGTGCTGTGCCGCCGGCCATGGTCAGAACCCGGTCACCGGTCTGGGCGTGCAGCCAGCTGGCCAGCTCGACCAGCACCTCCTCCAGCCGGGCCTGGACGGAGGCGGCCAGATCGGCGTGATCGCCTCCCCAGCTGCCGTCGTCTATCCGGCGGGGAGCCCAGCGCTCCCAGTTCGGTGATTCGGCGACGAAGCCACCGTCGCCGGTGGCCCGGATGAGCTCACGAAACTCGTCCAGGAACCGTGGCCGGCCGTACGAGGCGAGTGCCATCACCTTGAACTCGTCGCTGGAGCGCAGAAAGCCCAGGTGATCAGTCAGGCTCTCGTAGACCAGTCCCAGGGAGTGCGGCAGTTGCTGGGCGGCCAGGACCTCGATCTGGCCCTGCTGATATCGACCGGCCAGATGGGATGCGCTTTCGCCCCGGCCGTCCAGCACCAGCACGCTGCTGGCGGGATACGGCGAGGCCAGCGCACCCGAAGCAGCATGGGCCACGTGGTGCGGCACGAACCGAACCTGCTGCGGGTCCAAGCCGGGCAGGGCTGCGGCCAAGAACTGAGGTGCGCGCTCGGCATAGGTGATTCTCAGCTGATCCCACGGATCACCTTCGACCGGCTTGGCCAGGGACGGGTCGAACGAGTAGGCGACGGCGTCCAGATCCTGCGGGCGCAGGCCGGCCTGCGACAGGCACCAGCGCATGCTCAGCTCGGGCAGCTCCCAGGCCGAGAATGGAACTGGCCGCTTGCCGTGCTTGCGCCGGCTGAATCGCTCCTCCTCGGCCGCGGCCAGCACCTGACCATCGACGATCACGGCCGAAGCCGGGTCGTGGAAGATCGCGTTGACACCGAGAATTCGCATGATCCGCAACTTCTCACGCGGAGAAGCGGTTCGCACTTCTATGTGTCACTTGCCAGGTCAGATGGCCTTTGCCCGGACCGGGCCGGGCTGGAGTGATCAAAATGCCTGCCCGGCAGTGGATCACGCCAACCCGGCTTCCGGTTACACCTGGGTCACATCGGTATTGCCTGATCGCGGCGAACCGGCGTTACTTCTTGCGGCTCTTGGCCGACTCGCGCCGGTTGGCCTTCTTGATCGCATCGACCAGCTCGCTCTTGGCCATCTTCGACCGGCCCTTGATCTCCAGGCGCTTGGCGAGGTCCTGAAGATGGGTCTTGCTCGCGTTGGCATCGACCCCCTCGGCGGTCTTGCGATGCGTGTTCTTGCCACCGGCGGCCTGAGCATCGGAGGGCCCTTTCTTGCTCTTGGCCTCCCAGTGGTCGCCAACCTTCTCGTAGCTGTGTTTCAGCGCGGAGAAAGCGACCCGGTGCGCCCGCTCGGCGTCGCCGTACTCCTTGGCGGCCGAGTCGTGGGCCTTGGCGAAAGTGCGCTGAGCCTTCTTGTCCGACTTCTTCAGCGTTGACGGCAGCTCGGCCTTCTTGACCTTGCCGCTCTTGGTGGTCTTGGGCATAGTGATCTCCTTTCGGCGACCACCTTGGCGTACTTCCGCCGCGGCGCATCCCGGACCCGGGCAGCCATCCCGCTGGCGTAGCCTTGATGATCTCCAGTGGTGAGATTGTGGTATCCGCCTAGCCTTGAACGAAACGCAGCGGAGGAATCGATGCCGAAAGCAGCAGCACTGGTCTACAAGCCGGTGAGTCTGGGTGCTGGGGTCGCTGGTGGCCTGCTGGCCGGAGTGATCTTCAAGCAGGTCTGGAAGCGCGTGGCGGACGAAGACGAAGCCCCGGAGGCCACCGACGCGGCCTACAGCTGGCGCGAGGTCATCCTGGCCGCCGCCATCCAAGGCGCGATCTTCGCCGCGGTCAAAGCCCTGGTGGATCGCGGCGGGGCAGCCGGCTTCCGCAAGCTGACCGGCATCTGGCCGGGCGAGGATTCATCTCAGAACTAGCCGACAACATTCTCGGAAGGCAGCACCCCGATGAGCGACGACATCAGCAAGCCAGACCTCAGCCATCGATCGGCGGCTGATTTGATCAAGTCGGTGACCGAACTCGTTCCGCGACTGGTGAAGGAAGAGCTGGCCCTGGGCAAGCTCGAACTGCAGGAGAAGGGCAAGCGCGCCGGTCTGGGAGCCGGCATGTTCGGCGCGGCCGGAGTGGTCGCGTGGTTCGCCCTGGGCACGCTGGTCGCCACCGCGGTGCTGGGCCTGGCGAATGCGGTGGACGCCTGGCTGGCGGCGCTGATCGTGGCCGTCGTCCTGCTCGTCGTCGCCGGAATCCTCGCCCTGGTGGGCAAGTCGCAGATCAGCAAGGCCGTTCCGCCAGCTCCGGAGGAGGCCATCGCCAGCACCAAGGAGGATGTGCGCGTGATCAAGGAGAGTGCCCATCAATGAGCTCGTCAGACGACACTCCGGCCGCCACAGCGCCCGAGATTCCCACCGACAAGGAAGCGCTCGAGCGCGACATCGAGCAGACCCGCAACGAATTAGCCGACACTGTCGAGGCATTGGCCCACAAGGCCGACGTGAAGGCGCAGGTCAAGGAGAAGGGCGCCGAACTCAAGGAGCACGCGCAGGAGGTGGCTGGGAGCGCCAAGCAGCGATCAGCGGAACTGGCCGGCCAGGCTCGGCACAAGGCCAGCGAGCTGGCCGGGCAGGCCAAGGACAAGACCGCTGAGCTGGCCGGGCAGGCCAAGGACAAGACTGCCGAGCTGGCCGGCCGGGTGAAGGGGTCGCCGGACGACGATCTCGTGGTGGCCGGCGCCGGGCCGGAGGGCGCCGCACCGCGGTCGCCGGTCCTGGACCAGCCCAGCTGGTCGCACCCGGCTCAGCGGCCGGTCAATCAGCAGGTGATCGCTGTCGCGGCCGCTGGTGCCGTCGCCCTGCTGGTATGGATAGTGCGCCGCCGGCGCAACGGCTGACGTCCGGATCAGCGAAGATCAGGCGGACCGCTGGCCGCCGATGTCCAGCGCTTCGCCCTGCTCGGTCCGGCGCTGATATGCCCGGGAGCACGATGCGCAGTAACCGCCGGTGTGTCGCTGCGAGGGCCAGAACTGGCTGGCTGGGCGGACCCGCTGGCAGCGCGGGCAGCGCAGTTCGGGGACTTGCTCGTCCCTGAGCCGGTGGCGCATGTGCCGGATGGCATCCGGTGTCCGGCCGATGACGTCGGCGATGTCGGCGGGCTCGACATCCTCGGCGATCAGGCGGCGCAGCATCAAAACCTCGTCCACCGACCAGCGCTTGCCGCTGTTGCCGCGCATGGTTCCTCCTGGGCCGGCCATCCTGTTTCCAGTGTAGAAACCCGGCCGAATGGGAACGCTGGGCAGTGACATTGCCGCGTATCCCATCACGGGGTGTATCGCGGCGGTGGCGTGATTGCTCTCTTGCTGCGTGGAGCAACGCAGCGCGCAGGGCCAGGCAGGCCGGCCTCATCAGGACGATGAACCTGTGCAGCCCCGGCGTGAGCTGAGCCGTCTGGACACCGTGTTCTTCATGATCTCTGCCGTGGTGGTGATGGACACCATCGGTGCCATCGCCATCGGTGGTGCGCAGGCATTCACCTGGCTGAGCGTGCTTTTCGTTCTGTTCTTCATTCCCTCCGCCCTGGCCTGCGCCGAGCTCGGCGCCGCCATTCCCGAGGAGGGCGGCCCCTATGTCTGGGTGCGCCGGGCCTTCGGCCGGGTTGGCTGGCTCGATGACCTCGTTTCTGTACTGGGCCGGAGTGCCGCTGTGGGTCGGTGGAACAGTGGCCGTGGTAGCCATGTCGGTGTACCAGCAGTTCATCGCCGAACTGCCTGTAGCGGGCCTGTTCTGCTTCGGAGCACTCTTCGTGCTGGCGGCTACGACGACGGCGGTGCTGCCGTTGAAATACGGCAAATGGATCCCGGTCAGTGGCGCGATCGGTCAGATCCTGCTGCTCGGCATCATTACTCTCAGCGTCGTCATCTATGGTGCACGACACGGATTTCACGGTATTCAGCTGACCGAATTCCAGCCCACGACAATCGTTTTCGTTCAGGTCGTGCCGGTTCTGCTGTACTCGTTCGTCGGAGTGGAACTGCCGGCCACGGCGGGGGAGGAGATGCGTGATCCACGCCGCGACCTGCCCGCCGCGATCGCCCGGGCGGGTGTGGTGCAGGGCCTGTTGTACGGCCTTCCCATCTTGGTCGTGCTGCTGGTGCTCCCGGCCGAGCAGATCACGTCGCTGAACGGGCTGATCGATGCCATGCGAAGCGCTTTCACCGTCTTCGGCGGCTCGATCGGCCCGGATGGGGCGGTCGTGCTCTCCGGTGCGGGCCGGGTCGTCGGCTGGATCTCGGCGGCCGGGTTCGTCTGGGTGCTGATGGCCAGTGCGTCGACCTGGATCATGGGTGCCGGCCGCGCTCAGGCGGCGGCCTGCCTGGATGGCGGTGGCCCGCGCTACTTCGGCCAGCTCTGCGCCCGCACCGGCGTCCCGCTGCGGATGGGGGTTGCCTCCGGAGTGGTGTCCCTGCTGACCGTGATCGCCGGGCTGCTGGTGACCGGACAGGACGGCAACAAGTACTTCTCCATCGCGCTGACCACATCGATCGCCCTGGTGATGCTGGCTTACCTGCTGATCTTTCCTGCTTTCGTCATGCTCCGATATCGCGAGCCTGAACTGAACCGGCCGTTCCGTGCTCCAGGAGGCCAGGCCGGAGCGTGGCTGATCACACTCCTCACCACCGGCTGGGCCCTGCTCACCACCGTCTGTGTGCTGTGGCCAGGGATCGGGCTGCCAGACCCCGGCGTCGCGCTCCCAGCCGGATTCGCGGGCCATCGGGCACAATTCGAACTGCTGGCGATCCTGCCGCTGGTAGTGCTGGCGGTCGCCGCGATCGGGCATCATCTGAGCTCCGTGCTGGTGGAACGGGAGGTTCGTCCGGTCACGGTACCCAGCGCCGTCCCAGCCCAGCCGGTCCAGGTGATGGATGAGGCTGAGCTGTCGTTCGTTGCTGCCGATATGGGTGACACGGGGGCAGTTTCGGCCCTGGAATGAGCGAGTCGGCCGCGCCAGGACCGGGTGGGCCGCTGGTCAGCGGGCTCGCCGGTAGCGTGACCGGATGCAGCTCTGGCAGGGCGGCGCCATCTTCGCCGCAGGGGCCGGTGCTGGGGCCATCAACGCGGCGGTCGGCTCGGGAACCCTGATGACGTTCTCAACCCTGGTTGGCCTGGGATACCCGCCGCTGGTCGCCAACATCTCCAACAACCTTGGGCTGATCACCGGAAACCTGGCCGGAGCCTGGGGGTATCGCCGCGAGCTGCGCGGCTGGATGCCGGTGGTCCGGCGGCTAATGCCGTGGTCAGTGGCCGGGGCCGCGCTCGGCGCCGTGCTGCTACTGGTGCTGCCCTCGGGCGCCTTCGACGCGATCGTGCCGGTGCTGATCGGGCTGGCCGTCGTTCTGGTCGTGATTCAGCCGAGGCTGGCGGCTCGGATGCTGAAACCTGCCCTTCCGCCAGCCGGGGACGCCGAAGCCGTGAACCCTGAGACTGCTTCAACTGCCCCCAGAACTGCCCCCAGAACAGCCCCGGTCAGGCCGCTTCTGCTGATGCTGCTGGTCGGCTGCGGCGTCTACGGCGGTTACTTCGGCGCGGCCCAGGGGGTTCTGCTACTGGCCCTCCTGGGCGGCCTTTTCACCGATTCGTTGCAGCTCGCCAATGGGCTGAAGAACATCCTGACCGTGGGCGTGAACAGTGCCGCCGCAATCATCTTCGCCATCGTCGCCTGGCATGACGTCGACTGGGCGGTGGTGGTTCTGATCGCCGCCGGCGGTGCGATCGGCGGACTGGCGGGGGCGGCGGCCGGGCGCCGGATGCCTGCGGTGGTGCTGCGCGGATTCATCGTCCTGGTCGGTTGCCTGGCGATCGCCCGGCTGCTGTGGTGGAGCTAAAAGTCCGGCCCCGGTCCCGGGCCCGGCGGCGACCGGCGGCGAAGGAGTAGCAGGCCGTAACTGGCGGCGGCAGTGACGGCTCCTGCGAAAGCCAGGATCAGCCCAGCGCCGGGATTCCAGTGATAGGTGACAAAGAACGCCGTCGTGCCCGACCAGCCTCGAATTGCCGTGGCCAGATACAGCAGGATGGCCAGAACGCTCGCGATCAGACCGGCGTAGACGGCTTGGTCGCGGTAGGCCGGCCTCTGCATCGCGAACACGCCACCGATCACGGCGGCGGCGAACACAAGGGACAGCAGCCGAAGCCCGCCCGGCACGTGGTAGACGAGCAGGCCGAACTGATCAGCCGCTACCCAGCGCAGCAGGGAGCCCAGCAGCATGACTAATCCAGCGCCGAATGCCACCCGGGCCTCCACCGGAGCTGTGCCAAGATTCAGCCAGGGCGGCAGTCCCGCCGCGGCAGCGGGGGCGCTCTGATACTGCCCGGGATACGGCTGCCCGGGATACGGCTGCCCTGGATACGGCTGCCCTGGATACGGCGGCTGGCCGGGGTACGGCGAGTGCCCGGGATGGGCCTGCCCGGGGTAGCTCTGACCTTGATAGGGCTGTCCGGGATAGAGCTGCCCGGGATAGAGCGGCGGCGCGGCGTACTGATCTGAATACTGATCGGGATGGTGGACCGGCGAGGGAGCCGGCTCCGGCGGGACGAAGTCCTGCGGGCCAGGGGCAGTGGCCTGCCACGCCGTGAGCCCGAGGCCCGCCGGGGGATTTCCCTGGGCAGCCGATGCCTGACCGGGTGGCTCATAGCTCGCCGCCTCTGGCTCCCGTGAGATCAGCGGCTCGGATCCCGGCTCGGCAAGCTCCTGGGTGACCTCCGGCACCACCAGGGCCCAGCCCGGTGGGGCGGGCGGCCAAGCCGGATCGGGCTGCCAGCCGGGCGGAGGGAACCAGCCCTCGGGCGGCGGGGGCCAGCCAGGGGCCGGGTTGAAACGAGCCACATCCATCACTTCCGAAACCCGGGGCCGGTCCGTCGCCGTCCGCTGGCTGACACACCTACCACACTGGGCCACACCGGCTCGGTCGATGCCTCGTACTGTGAGCCTGAAGAAGCTCTAGGCTGCGATCTGTGACCCCTGGCCGTGGCGGGATCAGAATGGCGCGCACCGCACTGTTCTCCGTCACGGCCGTGGCGCTGGGATGCACCGCGCACCTGGCAGCCGGCGGTCAGGTGCCTCTGCTCACCGGGTTCGGTTCGGTGCCCCTGGTGATGCTGGTGGCCAACCTGTTCGCCCTGCGGCGCCAGCGTTTCGGCGCCCTGTTGTTGTCGATGGGGCTTCTGCAGATCGTCCTGCACTACCTGTTGGTGGTCACCTCGGCCGCCAGCGAGTGCCACTTCACCGCCACGGCCGCGCGCCACGTCGGCCAGCTGCATCCCCTGAGCCCAGGCTGCTCTGGGATGAGCCACCCGATGTCCTCGATGGGTGGTGACCCAGCTGAGACTGTGCTGATGACACTGGCCCACACCTCAGCAGCTGCTCTGCTGGCGCTGATGCTGGCCCGAGGTGAGGCTGCGGTCTGGGAATTGGCCCGGGCATTAGGATTTCATGCTCTGAGGGCGATCTGGTGCGCTCCGGTCCTGGCCGGTCCAGCGATTCGGCCAGCCAGCCGGCCCCGGCCAGCCACCCGGCCGCGGCTCCGGGTGCTGGCGTCCAGGATCTCGCACCGGGGACCTCCGGTACTGACGAGTTCAGACCTCTGACCTCAGCACCGATCCTCCCAGTGAAAAGGATTGTCGATCTTCCATGCCCAAAAAACGCTATGCCGTAGCTGTGCTCGCTGCCGGACTACTGATCACGGCTGGAGCGGGCAGCGCATCTGCCCACGTGCACGTCATCCCCGATTCCACCGCAGCTGGCAGCTACACCAAGCTGACTTTCCGGGTCCCAGACGAATCGCCGTCTGCCCAAACGGTCAAGGTGGCGGTCTCGCTTCCGCTCACTACGCCGCTGGCCGACGTCTCGGCCCAGCCACTGGCTGGCTGGACGCTGTCGATCCTGGAGGGTGACCTGCCCAAGCCGGTGCAGGTGGAAGGCGCCACGCTGACCAAGGCCCCGGTCAAGGTGACCTGGACCGCAACCGGATCGGGGGACGCCGCCGGGATCGCGCCCGGCCAGTTCCAGGAGTTCTCGATCGATGGCGGCCCGATCCCCGAGGGTGCCAAGCAGCTGGCCTTCCCGGTCGCCCAGACCTACTCCGATGGCACGGTGGTGCAGTGGAACCAGCCCCAGCCTCCCGGCAGCGACGAACCGGAGCATCCACTGCCCGCGTTCGCCGTCACTCCAGCTGTGCCCGGGGCCGACGACGACCAGGCGGTCCCGCCCATTGGCGTGGCGGCTCAACCGTCCACCCAGCCGGCCGCCAGCACCGCTGCGCAGAACTCGGCCGGGTCCGGTGGCTGGGCCACCGGGCTGGGCACAGCTGGTCTGGTGGCCGGTCTGCTCGGCTTGGCGCTCGGTGCCGTGGCCCTGCGCCGTACCTCACGCGTCTGATCAGCAGTCTTTCGCCGTCCGGTCCGCCGGGAGCCTGGAGACCGCGGTTCGAAAAGGACCGGCTCCAGGCCGCCGGGGGCCAGGATGGGTCATCTGAGCACCAGAAGCTGCCGAGAAAGGATCGCCCATGACCCCCGCAGTGCCCGTGCGGCTGGCACCTCTCGTTGATCAGTTCGATTGGGCCACCTCGCGGCTGACCGATCGGATGACCGGACCCGACGGCAATGCCGGAAGCGGGGTACGGATTCCGGTCCCTCCCATGACCGACCAGGAACACCTATGGGAACCCGTGGCGGGATGCTGGTCGATCCGGCGCCGTTCAGATGGGCCGGGCCCGGAAGCCACGCTGACCGGTGCGGGGGAGTGGGGCCGTGACCGAGCGGACAATCCGCAGCCATACCCGCCGCCCTTCACCACGATCGCTTGGCGACTGGGACACCTGGGCGAAATGATGATGCTGCGCGCGGATCATATGAACGGCACCCATGCCATGACCCGCGATGACTACCGCTTCAGCGGGTCTGCGGCAGAGGCGATCGAGGCCTTCGTGACGGCGGCCGCCGCGTGGCGGGACACCTTGATGAGCACCGACGAGGCTGGCCTGGACGCAACCGGCCGCAGTACGTATCCCTATGGCAGCGATCCCGAGGATCGTTTCATTGACACCGCCTGGTGGGTGAATCAGGAGGTACTCCACCACGGCGCCGAGATCGCCTTGCTTCGCGATCTCTTCCGTGCCCGCCAAGGGCGGCCGTTGTGACCAGTCCGGGTCAGGAACCCCGCCTGCTATTACGGTACGGTCAGATCGCTCGGGTCCGCTCAGCCGTCATTCGGGAGTGTTTCGCAACCGGCCTACGGGACCAAGGTGATAGGGATCGCTGATCCCGGTGTACATCAGGTGGGCGATCATTCCCGCTTGGGCGTGATCCAGGTTGTGGCAGTGATCCATCCAGATCCCCGGGTTGTCGGCCAGGAAGGCGATCACAAAGGTCTGGCCCCTGGCGACATCCAGGGAATCCACCCACCAGGGACTGCCGGTCGCCGCCACCCCATTGCGGCTGAGCACCACGGCGTGGTGACCATGCAGGTGGATCGGATGTACGTCGGCACCCAGCAACCCGCCGTTGCTGATCTTCATTTGCACCACGTCACCCTGTGAGACCACGAACATCGGTATATCCGGATATTTGTGCCCGTTGATCGTCCACCAGAAGCCAGGTTTGCCGTTCTCGAAACCGATCCGCCGCCCGATCCGATACTGGAAACGCCGATCCGGATGCTGGGCGTCGAAGGGAATGGCGGCCGGCTTTCCGTAGCTCAGCAGGTCGAGAGCTTGAGCTGGTAACCGGACAGCTGGCGGTGGCGCACCGGGAGCACCTACCAGCAGCCCGGTTCCGGCGCCGAGGTCGAGCCGGGTGGCGCCGCTGCCCGGAGCGACGACCTCGAAGTCGGCGCGGCCACCGGCTGGCACCACCAGGTAGCGATCGCCGACCGGGCCGGGCTCGTTCAGGTCGTGTCCGTCAATGGCGAGCACCCGGGCCCGGCTGTCCGAGACCGAGGCCCGCAGCGGTCCGTTGTCTGTATTGATTACCCGCAGGCGCACCTTCTGGCCGGGGGGTGCGGTCACCCGCTGAAGCCCGCTGCGGCCATTGATCGTCCGCCGTCCAGCGTAGCTGTGCACGGCGGCCAGGGCCTCCGGCGTCTTGATTCCGCCCCGGGGCAGCACGATCAGCGGTCCCCACATTCCGCCCCGGACCTGCGGGTCGGCCTCCTGATGCGAGTGATACCAATAGGTGCCGGCATCCTGGACCACGAAACGGTAGACGTGATCCTGACCCGGTCCGACGGCGTCCTGAGTGACGCCCGCCACCCCGTCCTCGGCGTTGGGCACGTCGACGCCGTGCCAGTGCAGCGTGACGCCGGCTCCGACGTTGTCATTGTGCAGGGTCACCTGGACCAGATCGCCCTGAGTGGCCGTGATCAGCGGGCCGGGCGAGCGGCCGTTCAGGGTGTACCCATCGACGCGTTCGCCGCTGGGCAGGATGAAGCGCTGCTGCCTGGCCACCAGGGTCAGCGCGACCTGCGGCGGGCCGGTTCGCGGGCCGGTCAGGGAGCTCACGCTGACGTCGCCTGGGTGCGCCGCGCCGGGCCTGGCCATACCCATGACTGCTGGGCCACCGCCGAAATCGGCGGTACCCATGGCCATCACAGACAACTGTGACGGCACCAGGCTGGCGTACCACATCCAGCCCAGGGCGATCAGGATGACGGCTGTGCCAGCGACTCCGATCATCCAGGCGGGTGGCCGCGGCCCCCGCCAGTGCGGAACGGGACCACCGGCCCCGGCCACTTGGACCTTCGACGCAGGCAGGCGGTGCATCACCCGGCGCGTGTTCAGACCGGAGCGGTGGCAGCACCTGTCATGGGCCGAGCCGACACCCGGGAAGCCGCGAACTCCGCTGTGCCGATGATGACGAAAGCGTTGACGCCGTGCAGGACTCCGATGATCGGCACACCGAAGGCGATGAACGCGAAGGTGATCTGGAGAACCACAGCCAGCACCACGAAGCCGGCCCGCTGAACCGCACCGGGGACGTGGATGAAGAAGGACATGATGAGCAGGGTCAGTGCGAGCAGTGGAATGATCCCCATGCCGAAAATGGCGTGCAGGACATCGCCGGTATTGCCGTCGTAGCTCTTGTCGACCACCGTCCCGCCATCCACGTCGTGGATCAGCAGGAAGTTCGCGAGTGCGATCCAGGTCGCCTGGAGCACGACGCATCCGGAGATCAGGTGAGCAATGATTCGGTAGGGCTTGATCATCGGTCGCTTCTTCCGCCGTCGTCCATCGCTGACGCCGCGATCCTAGGCGAGCCGTGGATCTTCGGCCTACAGGTGCGGCTGCATTCCCAGATCCGAGATTGCCCTGAGAAATACCTCGAGGCAAGAACGTTGGCGTCCGTCCAAATGGGCTGAATCAGGTGGAACCTGCCGTATTCAGGCGTACTTGGAGCTGGGCGGCCGCTCGACGCAGACCACTCGTGGGCGCCGCCCGGGCCAGGGCCGTCACGGCGACGGCGTGTTCCTGCTCCAGTCCCGGGTGCTGGACGAATGACGATTCGCCGTTCGCCGAGATCGCCCGGGCGACGGCGATCTCGGAGTCCAGGTACATGAGGTATGCGGCCTTGGCTCGTTGCTGGCCGTCTGCCCAGGGCCGGGGCTGCATCCGCTGACAACGGCGCTGAGCCTGTTCCAAGCCGGGGACACTGGCCGCGGCTGCCGTGGCGATGGGCCGGAACAGGCGCAGCCGGGTGGCAGTGGCAAGGTCGGGCTCCACTCCTAGGACCACGCTGTTACTGGCCAGCGTCAGATCCTGGTGGGACTGGGTCAGCACCGACTCGGCCGCGGAAACACATCGCAGCAGTTGCTGATACCGGCTGACTGCGTCCCGATGCTCCCACCACAGGCCAGCGAGAAGGACCATCGCGAGTCCGGCACCGACGATGATCCGGCTGCGACGGGGCACAGCTGGGCGACGGCCGCCCTCCAGCACATCAGCCCGTTCGCCGCTCACCGTCATGATCGGAGTATCCCGGCTCGCAGGTGTAGGTGCAGGTGCAGGTCATGGCGCGACGGGCGATCGTCCAGCCCCGGCACCCGGTTCGCGCGGCGACATCGGACGCCCCCGAGGGCTCGGTGCGGCTTCGGTTGCGCCACAATGACTCACGTCGAGGCTGACTCCTGGGAATGAGCGGCCCTCACTCCGGAGGATCAGTGGACGCTGAACAACTGGCGAAGATCAGTCAGGGGGCCGGCTTCTTCGCTGCCCTCGACCAGAGCGGCGGCAGCACGGCCGGCGCACTGGCACACTACGGGGTGCCGGAGACGGCGTACTCGGACGAGGCTCAGATGTTCGATCTGATGCATGCCTTCCGGGCCCGGATCATGCAGGCTCCCGCGTTCGGCGGTGATCGGGTTCTGGGCACGATTCTGTTCGAGCAGACAATGGATCGTGACGTGGCCGGGATTCCGGCGGCCGAATATCTGTGGGAGCAGAAGCGGATCGTGCCGTTCGTCAAGGTCGACGAGGGGCTGGCGACCGAGTCGGCCGGAGTGCAGCTGATGAAGCCGTTCACCCAGCTGGAGACTCTGCTCAGCCGGGCCCGGCGTCATCCCATCTTCGGTACCAAGATGCGTTCCTTCGTCAAGCGAGGCGACGAGGACGGCATCGCTGCGGTGCTGGATCAGCAGTTCGCGTATGCCGGCCGCATTCTGCAGGAGGGCTTCGTGCCGATCCTCGAGCCCGAGGTCGACATCCGCAGTCCCGAGAAGGAGCGTGCCGAGGACCTGCTCAAGGCCGGAATCGTTGAACGACTGTCTGCGATGCCGGATTCACAGCAGGTGATCCTGAAACTGTCGATCCCCAGCCGGGACGACTTCTATGCCGAACTGATCGCTCATCCCGGTGTGATGCGGGTGGTTGCCCTGTCCGGCGGTTACTCGCAGCAGGATGCCGATACCCGGCTGGCCCGCAATCATGGCCTGATCGCCAGCTTCTCGCGAGCTCTGGCCGAGGGGCTGAACGCGGGCCAGAGCGACGAGGAATTCGACCACGTGCTGGCGGCGTCCATCGCGGCCATCTACGCGGCATCGACCACCTGAATCAGCGGCTAGGACTGGCAGCGCCGGAATGGCAGGGCCATCCGTTCCCAGGGTTTCCCCTCCCGGGTCAGGACCAACGAGAGGAACACCACGGCGAGCAGACCCGTTGCCGTCCATCCGGCGCTGCTGACCCCCCAGCTGCCGTAGGTCCTTTCCGGTACGTACGGAAAAACCGGAAGCTGCCGCGACAACGGCCGCACCAGAGCCCAGGCGGTGACGACCGGGACGACGGCGGCCGCCCAGCGCTGGCCTGGTGTGGCTT
>CAXUFS010000046.1:0-14755 GCA_964250315.1 uncultured Kineosporia sp.
GGCCAGCTGCTGCGGGCCCTGGCCGGCCGGTTGGGCCGGACCAACGTTAACCTGGCCGACGTGGTCTTCTCCGATGTGCCCGGGCGAGTGGCCAAGGCGCTGCTGGACCTGTCCGAACGATTCGGCCGGCCCACGGACGACGGCCTGCGGGTCGCGCACGATCTCACTCAGGAGGAGCTGGCCCAGCTGGTGGGGGCGTCACGGGAGACGGTGAACAAGGCGCTGGCCGATTTCGCCTCGCGGGGCTGGCTGCGGCTGGAGGCCCGCGCGGTGGTGCTGATGGACGTCGAGCGGATGCGCCGCCGCGCCCGCTAGCCGCCCGCTAGCCGCCCGCTAGCCGCCCGCTCCTGCTTCCCCCTTCCCTTTCCCCTTCCTGCTCGGCCAGATAGGCCAGCTGGGCCTCGGCGCTGAGTTCGGCCGCGGGCCGCAGCTTCTCCTCGATGTCCGGGTACACCCGTTCCACCACGTCGCGGGCGCTCCGAGCGCCGCCGGCGACCGCAGCCCGGACCTGGTCCAGTCGCGCCCGCCGATGGCTCAGGTACCCATCGATGGCCAGGAGTGGCTCATCGATCACCGGCCCGTGGCCGGGCATGATCAGCTCAGCCGCGGTCGTCTCGCTCAGCTCCCGCAGCCGCGCCAGCGAGGTCAGGTACGGCCCGAGCTGGCCGTCGGGATGTGCGACCACGCTGGTGCCCCGGCCGAGGACGGTGTCACCGGTCAGCAGAACCCGCAGAGCGGGCACCAGGAAGCAGACCGAATCACTGCTGTGTCCAGGCGTCGCGATCACCTGGACCCGCAGCTCACCCGCTTCGATCACATCGCCATCGCGCAACGGCGTCCCAGTACTGAAGGCCGGCCCGGCCGCGCGCAGCTCGCAGCCGGCCAACTCGGCCAGGTGCCGCGCTCCTTCGCTGTGATCAGGATGGCCATGGCTGAGCAGGGCGCTGGTGATCCGCAGACCGCGCCGGCCAGCCAGCTCGAGCACGTTGCGCAGGTGTTCCTCGTCGTCCGGGCCCGGGTCGATCACCACTGCCTGGTCATCACCAGGTGCATGCACGAGCCAGGTGTTGGTGCCGTCCAAGGTCATCGGCCCAGGATTTCCGGCCAGGACGCACCAGGCGCCGTCCCGGACCTCTCCTCCGGTCCAGTCGCGGCCGGCCGCCGGCGGTCCCCCAGTCATCGGCTGATGCTACGGCCTTGCGTGGATTAGCCCGTCTGGGTGACGCTCTGGGACGAGGAGTGAACGGGAGCACTCACTGGGGCACAACGGTGCGACACAGTGGCCAGCGGTGACGACGAGGCGTCCGCGGCTTGGCCGAGGTGACTGCGTGCTGCGCAGCCACCGCTCAGACGGGGATGACACGGGGATGACGATCGGGGCCGACGACACATACACGATCCACGAACTCGCCCACGCCGCTGGAATGACTCCACGCAACGTGCGCGCCTACCGGACGAAGGGATTGCTTCCGCCCCCCATCCGGATCGGGCGAGTCTCCAGCTATCGGGTGGTGCACCTGCAGCGACTGCGGGACATCAAAGAGCTTCGCGAGGCTGGCCTGCCGCTGAAACTGATCACCGAGGCGGCTCAGCGCGGGGATGAACTGGGCCTGGGCAGCGCACTTTTCCTGCTCACCGCCACCTTGTCGCCCGATCCCCGCCGATCCGGCCCGGGAACCGGTGACGATGGCACAGAGCATGAGAGGATCGCCCAGAATCCGGCCATATCCATTGTGCTGCAACGTCTTGTGAAGTACGGCCTGAGCGAGCAAGCGGTCGAGGGAATGCTGGCCGAGACTCGGCACAGTTGCCAGGCCCTGTCGGTAGAAGCCGGGACACTGCTGTGCGCTGACCTACTGGTGACCGGTCCGGATCAGCTGCCATCGTTGTTGGTGAGCGACGCGATCACCCTGCTGACCATGGTCACCCAGCAGATGCTGACCCAGCTGTGGCTCTAGCCGCCACAGGATCGGCGCGCGCAGCCGTCAGTCCGCGGTGCCGAAGACAACCTCGACCTCGACCGGCGCACCGAGCGGAAGCGACACCACCCCGACCGCGCTGCGGGCGTGGCCGCCAGCATCGGGGAAGAGCTGACCGAGCAGTTCGCTGGCTCCGTTGATCACAGCCGGCTGGCCGGTGAAACCGGAGTCGCTGGCGACGAAGCCGACCAACTTGATCACTCGCTGGATGCGGTCCAGATCGTCGAGCACGGACCCGGCCGCAGCCAGGGCATTCAGCGCGCAGATCCGGGCCAGCTCGGCGGCCCGGGCCGGAGCGACCAGGTCGGGGCCGTCCCCCACCCGGCCGGTGACGGGCAGCGCGCCGTTCACGAAGGGCAGCTGCCCAGAGGTCCAGATCCGGTGGCCGTCCAGCAGAGCGGGCACATAGGCGGCGACCGGCGCCGCCACCCCGGGCAGAGCCAGTCCCAGTTCATCCAGGCGGCCCTCGATACGTCCGCTCATCGGGTTCAGCCGGTCGTCCGCTTGAGATAGGCCACCAGCCCCTGGCCGTCGGGGCCGGGAACCACCTGAACCAGTTCCCAGCCGTCCTCACCCCACTGGTCCAGGATCTGTTTGGTCGCATGCACGATCAGCGGGACAGTCGCGTACTCCCATTTCGCCATGCGCGGCACCTTATCCGGCACCGGCTGGCGTCCGGCTGCCGGGCGCGGCTGCGCAGGCCCGGCTACCGAGGCGCCGGTCGTGGTCCGGGAAGGCGCGGGTTCTTGGGCCCAATTAGGCTGGTGCCGTGTCTCTGCCCGCCGCCGCGCCCGATGTAGCACAGCCTCCTGCTGACCAGACGGCGCCGTTTCGGCGCACGAAACCGGCCGACTGGCAACAGGTCCGGCTGCACATTGTGACCGGCAAGGGCGGCACCGGAAAGACCACGGTCGCGGCCGCCCTGGCTCTCGCCCTGGCCGGGGAGGGCAGGCGGGTGCTGCTGGCGGAAGTGGAGGGACGCCAGGGACTGGCCCGGCTGTTCGACGTCCCGCCGCTGCCGTATCAGGAGCTGAAGGTGGCCGTCGCGCCCGGCGGCGGCGAGGTCCGGGCGCTGGCGGTGGACCCCAAGGCCGCCCTGATGGACTACCTCGAGATGTTCTACCACCTGGGCCGGGCGGGCCGGATGCTGGACAAGATCGGCGCGGTCGACTTCGCCACCACCGTGGCCCCCGGCCTGCAGGACGTGCTGCTCACCGGCAAGGTCTATGAGGCGGTGCGGCGGAAGGAGACGATTCAGGGCCGCTCCAAGGTGGGGGGTCAGCGCCTGGTGTACGACGCTGTGGTGATGGACGCACCCCCGACCGGCCGGATCGCGAGGTTCCTCAATGTGAACGAGGAGGTGGCTGGGCTGGCCAAGGTCGGCCCGGTGCGCAACCAAGCCGGGTCGATCATGGGAATGCTGCGCTCCGCCCACACCGCGATCCATGTCACCACGGTGCTGGAGGAGATGCCGGTCCAGGAGACGGCCGACGGCGTCGCCGAGTTGACCGCGATCGGGCTGCCGGTCGGCGCCATTGTGGTGAACATGGTTCGCGAACCGCTGCTGCCGGCCCGCGATCTCAAGCAGGCTTTGGCAGGAAAGCTTGACCGCGCGGAGGTTCTGGCCGGCCTGAATGCGGCCGGGCTGGGACGGCGACAGGCCGCCAGCGGCAATGACACCAGCCCGGCCGCTCTGGCGGACGCTTTGCTGGCCGAAGGCCAGGGGCACGCCGCCCGGGTCAGGATGGAGAAGCGGGAACGCCGTCAGCTGGCCGGCTTGGACCGCCCCATCTACGAATTGCCCGCGCTGGCCACCGGGGTCGACCTGGGAGCGCTGTACGAACTCGCGGCCCGGCTGAGCGATCAGGGAGCAGCGTGAGCAGGCGGAACCCGGGCCAGCGGGCTCACCCGCAACGGCACGAACTGCGGCATCAACGCCTGGACGTTGACGCGATCATCGATGATCCCGGTACCCGGATCATCGTCTGCTGTGGCTCCGGAGGAGTCGGTAAGACCACCACCGCAGCAGCTCTCGGCCTGCGGGCGGCCGAGCGTGGACGCCGGGTGGTTGTTCTCACCATCGATCCAGCCCGGCGGCTGGCCCAATCGATGGGGCTCACCGAACTGGACAACACCCCTCGGCCGGTGTCCGGCGTGGACGACGCCAAGGGCGGTCACCTCGACGCGATGATGCTGGACATGAAGCGCACCTTCGACGAGGTGATCGAGGCGCACGCCCCGGCCGAGAAGGCCGCCCAGATTTTGAACAACCCTTTCTATCAAGCACTTTCGAGTTCATTCTCCGGAACGCAGGAATATATGGCGATGGAGAAGCTGGGCCAGCTGCGGACCCGGGCCGACCAGCAGCTGGCCGATGGCGAGGCAGGCTGGGATCTGATCGTGGTGGACACCCCGCCCAGCCGTTCAGCGCTGGACTTCCTGGACGCGCCGCGCCGGCTGGGATCGTTCCTCGACGGCCGGTTCATCCGGATTCTCAGCGCACCAGCCAAGGGCGCGGGCAAGGTCTACCTGCGAGTGGTGTCGACGGCGGTGAGCAGCGCCACCGGAGTACTGACCAAAGTGCTGGGAGCCCAGATCCTGCGGGACGTACAGACATTCGTCGCCGCTCTGGACACGATGTTCGGCGGATTCCGGGAACGGGCCGACACGACCTACGAGCTGCTGAAGACGTCGGGCACCGCGTTCGTGGTGGTGGCCGCACCCGAACCGGACGCTCTGCGAGAGGCGTCTTACTTCGTCGAACGCCTTCATCAGGACGAGATGCCGCTGGCCGGCCTGGTGCTCAACCGGGTGCACTCGTTCGCCGGTACAGCCACCGCGGCCGGCGAGGGGCTGTCCGCGGAACGAGCCATGGCCGCAGCCGAGGACCTGGAGGAGGAGAACGAGCACTCGCTGACCGAAGGACTGCTCCTGATTCACGCCGATCGGATGCGCCGCTTTCAGCGCGAACAGGAACTGGCCAGCCGGTTCCGGCACGCCCACCCCACGGTCCCGGCGATCTGGGTACCGGCTCGCCCTCAGGACGTGCATGACCTGGTGGGACTGCGCGGCATCGGTGAGGCTCTGGCTGGCGAACCTGCGCTCAGCGAGTAGGCGGCCAGGAGGCCGCCCTAGGCGCCCAATCAGCCGGCGTTGACCATCTTGTCTGTTTCGAGCAGATCGATCAGGCGAACCTGCTCCGCACGGGCGGTTTCCAGCAGGCGGCGCCAGGACTGGATGTTGGGCCGGCGCTTGAGCAGGGCCCGCCGCTCACGCTCAGTCATGCCACCCCAGACGCCGAACTCGATCTTGCTGTCCAGCGCATCAGCCAGGCACTCGGTGCGCACGGGGCACGAGAGGCAGACAACCTTGGCCCGGTTCTGGGCTGCGCCCTGCACGAACAGTGCGTCCGGGTCGCCTCCGCGACAAGCTCCCTGTGCTGCCCACTGGTTCACTTTCACACCCATCCCTTGGCCCTCCCTGGACCCCCCGTGGTCCGGCTTTGCCGTCCCCGAGCTGAACTCCACATCGATGACGTTAGGTGAGCACCTGCTACGTCAATAAGGGCCGGATGGATGAAACAGCATCGGCCGAAGTGACGATGAGTAACTCCCTGCAGTCACTTCATTACCATTTGTAACGAAGAAAGAACATCATGAACCGCGCTCCATTACGCTCACGTAACGGAGCCCTGCCTTTGTCAAGACAGCCGATAACCGCTTCGACCTGCACAGTTGCCTCATGCGGCGGTTAAACGGCCCGGGCCGGGCGTCTCTGAAGAGCAGATCGTCCGTCGCGACCGTTGTGTTACGCCCCGGAGGGATTTCCCTTAAAGTTCCAAAGAATTGGCTTTAAGGATGGGCTCAGGTCCTCGGTCACTAGCGGTCACGAATGGGACATTCAACTCATGATCGACATCCAGCCTCGTCGATAGCCGGTGTGCTTGGCCGCTTGCGACGCCGCCCGTCCGCCAGCCCCTCATCCTGATCGCACGCAGAGCGCCGGAGAGGCCAGGCCGATCGGTCGAAGGATCCGGCGCGATCGGCCCGCAACGCTGGCAACGGTGCGTACAGAAGACAGAGCACTCAAGCGATCCGTGAATACCTCGAGTGAGCGGTGAGGGGGCCGGGCCGCTACGAACCCAGGCTCAAATACTGGCGAACCAGCTGCCGAGCTTCGTGCAGCCGGGACTTGACCGTTCCGAGGGGTAATTCAAGGCGCTCGGCGATCTCGTCGTACTCCAGGTCACACAGATCGCGATAGACGAACGGGGCCACCAGCTGCGGCCGGGAGTGCTCCATCCGATCGATCGCCTCCAGCAGGTCGATCCGGGACCCGGCGATGACGCTCGTGGTTCGCGGGCCGGGTCGCTGGCTCTCGGCCGGGCTCAGCGCCTGCTCGCCCGAGCGCCGCTTGAGGTCCCGGTAGGTCTGGCGGGCTGCGTTGGCTACCACGACGTGCAGCCAGGTGCTGAACCGGCTGCGCCCTTCAAACGTTGAGATCTTGAGCGCAACCTGCAGGAGTGCGTCCTGAGCGGCCTCCTCGGCGTCCTCGCGGTGGGCCAGGATCCGGCCGCTCCAGCCCAGGACTTCCGGCTGGATCCGGCGCAGCAGGTCCTCCAGAGCCGGGACGTCTCCGGCCGCCGCCCGAACGGCGAGTTCTTCAGTCTCCGCTCCCAGTGGCACCGCAACCTCACCCTCCGGCGTCACGAGCGGCTCCGTCCGACCGCCTCCGGCATGATGCTGCAATGTCCGTCCTTGACCCAATCGGCCGGTACACATTGCGCGACCGGCTCGGATCCGGCGGATTTGCCGTGGTGTGGCGGGCATACGACACCTCCCTCGACGCCGACGTCGCGATCAAGGTGATGGCCGAGAACTGGGCTGACCGGCTGGATCTGCGCGAACGTTTCCTGGCCGAGGCCCGGATGTTGCGCCATGCGTCGTCCGGCCGGGTGGTGCAGGTGTTCGATGTCGGCGAACTACCCGATGGACGGCCGTACTTCGTGATGGAGTTCGCCGATCGCGGCACCCTGGCCGATCGGCTCGGCGACGGCCCGCTGCCGCTGCCGGACGCACTGCGACTGACTGCGGAGGTGGCCCGGGGAGTTGCCGAACTGCACCTGGCGGGCATCGTGCACCGCGATCTGAAGCCGTCGAACGTCCTGATCAAGTCCGCTCCAGACGGCTCCGAGCGGCTCCTGGTGGCCGACCTAGGCGTGGCGAAGAACCTGGCCTACGCCTCCGCGCTGACCATGTCGGTGGGTTCGGCTGGATACATGGCTCCCGAACAGTCAGGACCCAACACCGACGTGGACGTACGGGCCGATGTCTACGGCCTGGGCGCCCTGGCCTATCGCGTGATCACGGGCCAGGTCCCTGGCCCGCCGGGTGGCGTCCTCCCGCCCCGGTCGCTGCGACCAGAGCTCCCGGCAGATGTGGCGACCCTGCTGACCCAGGCCCTGGCCCCACGCAGGGAGGACCGCTGGCCCAGCGCTGCGTCGTTCGCCGAACGGCTGGATGCCCTGGCGGACCGGACCGAGGCTGGTGAGCCAGGAGTGCCCCGCAGGCGGCGTACCGGGATGGTGCTCCTCGTCCTGCTGGTCGTTCTGCTGCTGGCGACGGCGACGGTGGCAACCCTGCTCTGGAACGCCCGGCCCGTGACCGTCGCCGACGCCACTGGTCGCCTTACGGCGCGGGTGCCACGGGCCTGGAGCGCTGGACGGGTGACCGGTGGCTGGGACGAGGCGGCGATCGGCCTTCCCTCCGGGCATCAGCCGGCGCTCCTGGCCAGCACGGACCTGGCGCAGTGGGGTGATCTGCGCGCCAACGTCAACGGCGTCTTCGCCGGGGTTGTCAGCGGGGCCAGCGCCACGGCCGGTTCGCGGGCCGCCGATGCGGTCGCCCGGATCAGCCATCCTGGCTGCCAGGACGGCGGCGAGCGTCCTTACACCGACGCGCGCTGGCGCGGCCAGATGCGGGTCTGGGACCGTTGCGGCGGTAGCGACCGCTCGATCACGGAGATCACTGTTGCCCCGGCTGGATCGCCGGACCTGGAGGGTGTCTACGTGCAGATCCGCCAGAGCACCGCGGGTCCGGCGGCCTCCCGGACAACGACCACGATTCTGAGCGGAATCCGGCTGACCCGCTGAGGTCGTCGCGCGCGGCTTGGGCCCCCTCGACCGGCTGGCTGAATCTGATCCCAGAGGAATCTTTCCGAACTTTTCCGCGGGTTCCGGCATCGAACCAAGTAACGGCGGGCATCGCCTGGATGCTCCGCGCCGAAAGAGGAGAGTGCAGAACCATGAAGATCAGAGCCGTCACTCGCAGCCTTGGTGTCGTCGCGGCGGCGCCGGCCCTGGCCTTGCTGGCCGCGTGCAGCGGCTCCGGGAGCGTCACGGCTTCAGGAACAGCTGGGCCGGCCGGGGTGAGCACAAGCACCACGGCACCCGCCTCCGCCCCGGCGACGTCCGGGTCAGGTGGTTCTGCCGGACCATCTGATGGCCCCAGTTCGTCCGGGGGCTCCGGCTCCTCCGCCGGTTCGCACGGCTGTCCCGCTGGAGGGGCCGGGGTACCGGGCAACGCCGGGAAAGCCACCACGGCCGATCTCGACGGTGACGGCCGCGCAGACACGATCTGGCTGGCCGACCAGGGCACCAAGCGAGAGCTCGGGGTCCACACGGCCAGCGGGGCTACCTTCTCAACCACGTTCACCAGCGCCGCTCCGGAATCGGCCGGCGCGACGGCCG
The DNA here is from genome assembly GCA_964250315.1 of uncultured Kineosporia sp. Classification (GTDB taxonomy): domain Bacteria; phylum Actinomycetota; class Actinomycetes; order Actinomycetales; family Kineosporiaceae; genus CAXUFS01. The sequence continues at coordinate 8,728 of CAXUFS010000046.1, forward strand.
GGCTGGTCCAGGGCAGCATTCCGCTGATCCTGCTCAACACCGGCCGCTCGGCTGCGGTCTACACCGTCCATGACTGCGCCATCGTCGAAACCAGGAATCCGCAGGGTTCGCAGTACACATTCGACCACGGGTTCATCGGGACCGGCACTGGCGCCGGCTGCCCGCAGATCGGGAGCACCCGTCACCTCGCCGGTTACCTGGCCAAGAGCACCGGCTCCCGCTTCACGGTCACCCGCACGCTGATCACCCTCACCGATAACGGCCGCCGGGCGGTCAACGGGGCCAGGACCATCGTGGGCACCGGCCTGGCTTCGACGTCGTCGACGGTGCGGGCTGCGCAGGAGTTCAGCTGCGGCTCGGGTAATGCGGCTCTGGAGCCGCAGAGCTGATCCGCACCTGGGCCGGGCGGAGGGCCGGGTCACGCGACCTTGCTTGGGCTGGCTGCGCAGTCAGGGCGACCAGACCTCAGGCGGTACCCTACGGCGCATGAGCGCGGCCTCTCGATTCCGGAACGTCCTCGGCCTACTGGGCGCATTCGTGATCACCAGCATGGTGTTAGGCGTTCTGGCCGCCGGCCTGTTCCTGCCCGCCGTCGGCGCCACCGGCGTGACCGCAAGCAAGTCGGTCGACTTCTTCAACTCCCTGCCCAGCGACCTGAAGCAGCCCCCGCTGCCGCAGCAGACCAAGGTGCTCTCAGCAGACGGCCGGCTCATCGCCCGGTTCTTCGACCAGAACCGGATCAACGTCGACCTGGGCGCGATCTCCAAGACGATGCAGCAGGCCGTGATCTCGATCGAGGACGAACGCTTCTACGACCACGGCGGAGTCGACCCCAAGGGCCTGCTGCGGGCCGCTTTGGTCAACAAGTTCCGCAAGGGTGTGGTCCAGGGAGCCTCCACCCTGACCCAGCAGTACGTGAAGAACGTGCTGTTCCAGACCGCGTTCGTGGCCGGTGACAAGGCCGGGCAGGACGCGGCGATCGCCGACAACAACGCGCGCAAGGTCAAAGAGATCCGGTACGCGGTCAGCCTCGAGCAGCAGATGACCAAGGACGAGATCCTGGACAAGTACTTGAACATCGCCGGGTTCGGCGGGCAGACATACGGCGTCGAGGCGGCCGCTCAGCGCTACTTCAGCACCAAGGCCAAGTTCCTGAATGTCCCGCAGTCGGCCCTGCTGGCCGGGATGATCCAGAACCCGACCCAGCTGTCACCGATCCTGCACCCCGTGGCAGCAACCGAGCGCCGCAATGTGGTGCTACGGCAGATGACCAACCAGGGCGTGATCTCCGAGGCCGATTACCTCAAGTATTCCAAGCAGGGCCTGGGCCTGAAGGTTCAGCCGACGCGCAACGGCTGTGCGAACACCGTGCCGGCGTACGGCTACTACTGCGACTACATCCAGAGTCTGATCACCGATGGCGACGACTTCACATCCTTGGGCGCGACCCGGGATGAGCGCATCAATACCCTGGAGCGCGGGGGCCTGACCATCAGAACCAATCTGACTCCCAAGGTTCAGGACGCCGCCACCCACGCCGTGAGCGAGGTAGTGCCGGCTCGTAACTCGCCTGGTGTCGGCTCGGCGGCGGTCACGGTAGAACCCGGAACCGGCCGGGTGCTGGCGATCGCGGAGAACCGCATCTGGAACCCAGACGGTAAGGCGTCGGTCAGCAACACCACTCAGAACTGGTCCGTGGACTACAAGTACGGCGGATCGAACGGCTTTCTCACCGGTTCGACGTTCAAGGCGTTCACGCTGGCCACCTGGCTGAAGGAGGGCAAGTCGCTGTACGCGCAGGTGTCGTCCAAGACCGGGACCGCGCCGTTCACCGACTTCCATTCCTGTGTCGGTGTGGACCGCAGCCAGGTCTACCGCTATTCGAACTCCGAGGGTGAGGGCAAGGGCAACATCAGCGTCTTCCAGGCCACGTACGCCTCGGTCAACGGTGCCTACGTATCGATGGAGAAGCAGCTCAACCTGTGCGACATCGCCGATACCGCCGAGAGCCTGGGCGTACACCTGGCCCGGCCGGTGGACGACACCTGCACCCTGTCGAAAGCGCTCGTCACAACGGTTCCGCGCTGCCATCCTTCGCTCACCCTCGGCGTCCTCAATCTCACCCCGATGACGCTGGCGGCGGCCTACGCCGGGTTCGCCGCCCAGGGCCTGTACTGCAAGCCGATAGCGATATCGGCGATCACCGACCGGGACGGCAAGCCGCTGGCTGTGCCGCCGACTTCCTGCAAGCAAGTTCTGGACAAGAAGGTGGCCAACACGGTCACCTACGGCCTGAGCCGGGTTTTCTCGCCCGGTGGCACGGCGGCCCAGGTCGGGCCGCTGCCGGGCGGCCGGCAGGCATCCGGCAAGACCGGGACGACGAACAACTCGCTGCAAACCTGGTTCGCCGGCTACACCCCCAAGTTCGCCACCGCGGTCTGGGTGGGCTTGTACAAGCCCGGCGCCAAGTCCTTGAACGGTAAGAAGATCAACGGTCACGTGCATCCCGGTCATGTTTTCGGTGCCACCTACGCGGCCCCGATCTGGAGGAAGATCATGATCACGGCGACCAACGGCACGCCCAAGCAACGGTTCCCCGGGCCGGACAGCGCGCTGACCCGGGTTCCGACCACCGTGGTCCCCGACGTCGCTGGGATGGAGATCAAGGCCGCAATCGCCAAGCTGGAGGACGCCGGTTTCGAGGCGAACACCGACGGAGGCCTGGTCAACTCCAAGTACCCGGCCGGAAAAGTCGCCGGAACCTCACCGGCGGGCGGTAGCAAGGTCCAGACCGGCAGCACAGTAGAGATCTCGATCAGCAACGGCACCGGCGGCGGTGAACGCGGCGGTGGAGGCGGTGGCGGTGCAGGCGGCATCGTGGGCGGCCTGTTCTGACGGCTGACGAGCGAGGTGCTCTTCAGCTAGCCAGGCCTCTCAGTCCGGCCGAGCGGTCAGGGTGAGCAGGTTCGCCTCCGGGCGGCAGGCGAACCTGACCGGCGTGTACGGGCTGGTGCCGAGCCCGGCCGACACGTGCAGCCACGCATCGCCGTCTCCGGTTCCGGGCCAGCGCGAGATTCCCTTGGCCCGGCGACGATCCAGATCGCAGTTCGTGACCAGGGCGCCGTAGCCCGGCAGGCACAGCTGGCCCCCGTGGGTGTGGCCGGCCAGCACCAGGCCCGCGCCGTCCGACGTCATGGCGTCCAGCGTCCGGCGATACGGCGCATGGGTGACCCCGATGGTGAGGGACGCCGCCGGATCGGCTGGACCAGCCACCCGGACGTAGCGGTCGCGCCTGATGTGCGGATCCCCGACGCCGACGAACTCCAGAGCCAGGTCATCGAGCTGGAGCCAGCCGCGCTGGTTGTTCAGGTCGAGCCAGCCGGCCTGGGTGAACCCCCGCACCAGGTCATCGGCAGGCAACGGCTCACCATGGATCCGGCGCTGACCACCGTGGCGGAGGAGGTAGCGCACGGGGCTCTTCGGCTTCGGCCCGTAGAAGTCGTTCGAGCCCAGCACGAACACTCCGGGCCGGCTGAGTAGCCCGGCTTGGGCGGCCAGTACGTACGGCACCGAGTCCGGGTGGGCGAGATTGTCGCCGGTGCTGACCACCAGGTCGGGGTGCAGACCGGCCAGCCGCTGCACCCACTCGATCTTGCTGCGCTGCCGGGGCACCAGATGCAGGTCGCTCAGGTGCAGGATCCGCAGCGAGCGACTGCCGGGCGGAAGTACCGGCAGGGTGGCGCGGCGCAGGGTGAAGGCTCGGGCCTCGGCCAGTGACCAGCCCAGGCCGGCGGCGCCACCGGCCACGGCAAGCAGCGGGAGGGTGGAGGCGCGCATCCGCCCATCGTGACAGCTGCCAGGATGTGAGCATGGCCGAAGCTCAGCTGAAGAACCGCCTGCAGTCGGACCTGACCGATGCGATGCGGGCCCGCGACAGCGTCCGGTCCGCGACCATCCGGATGGTGCTGACGTCGGTGCGCTCCGACGAAGTGGCCGGCCAGGTCGCCCGTGAACTGAGCGACGACGAGGTGATCGGTGTGCTCGGGCGGGAGGCGAAGAAGCGCCGGGAGGCCGCACTCGCCTACGACAATGCGAACCGGCCGGAGCTGGCCGAGCGTGAGCGCGCCGAACTGGCGGTGCTTCAGCACTATCTGCCCGAGCAGCTGGACGACGAGGAGCTGACCCGGATCGTGGCGGAAGCGGTGCAGGAGGCGGCGGTGGGGGGCGCACAGGGCCGGGCCGCTATGGGTGCGGTGATGAAGCGGGTCAAGCCGCTGGTCGGCGATCGGGCCGAGGGAGGCCGGGTGGCGGCTGAAGTCCGCCGCCAGCTCGGCCTGTAGCGCCTCATTCTCGATGGCCGGGTGTCACGGCAATACCGATTCGGAGTCAGCCGGGCGCTCGGCTATCCTGACCTGGCTCCACCGGGGTGTGGCGCAGCTTGGTAGCGCGCGTCGTTCGGGACGACGAGGCCGCAGGTTCAAATCCTGTCACCCCGACCCTGTGGGTCATACCCCTTTCCTGACGCGCCTCTCGGGGCCTTCCTTGACGGACGGATCCGGACGGATAATCAAGGAGCCCCTCCCGGAGGATCACGGGAAGGGCTCCTGACCTGTTGGGCAATTTGGATCCTGGCTCCCTCGACGCGAGAAGCCGTGCTCCTGGCAGTGCGAATCCAGAGGCGACGAGCGTCTCCGCTAGAGGGCTGCGAGATAACGCTTACTGGAGCCGGTGCCGACCCGGATGCGGTCAATCACAGGTGTCGCGGACGTCAGTAGCCGTACACGAGGTTGTAGGCGACCTGCGGCAGGAACTGTCCGGCGGTGGAGCCGGCGCCGACGCCGCAGTCGCCGTCGGACTCGCCAACGGTCTTGATCCAGAGCAGCATTTCAGCGCCGCCGCCCAATTGGGTGGGGGTGCCGATCTTGCGGGCGGCAGGGTTACACCAGGTGCCGTCGGAACCGTTGCCGTTGCGGCTGGTGTCGACCACGAATGGCCGGGTGTACCCCAGGCCGTTCAGTGTGGAGTTGATGCTGTTGCCGTAGGTGATGTTCTGGTCGGTGGTGTAGAAGTTCGACACGTTGAGGGAGAAGCCGTGCGCTCGGGCGAGGCCGGCCTGGTCGAGGTGGGCGGCCATGGTGTCCGCGGAGAGCCACCCGGGGTTGCCGGCATCCAGGTATACCCAGGTGTTGGGCGCGTCGTTGATGAACTGGGTGATGGCGTTGTTCAGTAGGCCGTTGCGCTCGTCGATCTGGGCCTGGGTCATGCAACTTTCGTCGCCGAGCGTGTCCGGTTCGAGGATGACGATCGCGGGGCGGGTGCCGATGCCGCTGGCGAAGGCAGCGATCCAGGTGTTGTACGCGTCATCGCTTCCGGCGCCCCCACCGGACTGGCCGCCGCAGATGTCGCGGTTCGGAATGTTGTAGGCGACCAGGATCGGGAGCTGGCCGCTGTTTGCCGCCGCCCCGACGAAGGAGCCGGTCGCGGTGCCGATGTCGCCGCTGGAGCTGGTGAACCAGCGAGCCATCGGTGTGTTCCCGATAGATGACTTGATGGTTGCCGCGCGTCCATCGCCGGGATTCGCGTTGGCCCACGTCAACGGGGAGGAGTTCGGGTCGACGTAGAAGCCATTGGTCATGTCGACCGGCCCGGTGCCGGCCGCCGCCGCCGGCGCAGGGCTGGCCAGGAAACACGTGCCGATCGTGACCGCCGCCAGGAGGGCGGACGTGACCCGCGCGTTCACGGTGCGCTGGGAAGTTCGCATGGCTGCTCCATGTGCTCGCGAGCGGTGCCGCGAAGACCGATAGAAGAGGACGCGATCCGCTCTGGACGGGTGTGGGCACAGGTGACGGTCGGCCGAACCGTCCCCAGACCGACGCACCATGAGGAAGTAAAACTGGAAGCGCTCCCAGTTACTGGCAGGTGGATCGGCGTGCTAAAAGTGATGATTATGCGCCAAATGTTACTTGTCAATGGGGTTGGAAATCCATCCTTAACATGATGCGCCCTGAAGATCGGGCCTGGCTGGAAG
>CAXUFS010000047.1:0-14384 GCA_964250315.1 uncultured Kineosporia sp.
ATCCACGAGCTGCGGCCCCCGGCCTCCGCCCGGCTCGGAGCCTTGCACGCCAGCCCGGCCTGACCGGCGCCCAGGCACTGCTCCGGCATTCGCGCGCATTCCGTTCTGGGCGGTTGCTCACCTCTGATCCGCTCTGCGGCCGATTCGGGTTAGCCTCAGCCGGTGGTGCTGGACCTAGCCATGGTCGCAGCGGCCGCCCTGGCCGGGTGGTCGTGGCTGACCGCTGCTCGGCTGGGCGTTCCCTTCGATCGCCGTGATGCGGTCGCGCTGGCTGTCTGGGCGACGCTGTCGGCCCTGGGCCGGCTGCTGGCCAGTGTTCCCGACGCGGTGCCCCGCGGATCCTCCGGCGCCAGCGCCATGGGTCTGATCGCCGATCTGCTGCTGCTGATCGCGGGTGGATTCGCTCTGGCCGGGGCCGCCGGGATCGTGCTCCGGCTGACCCCCCCGCTGGGCGGCCTGGCCGCGATGCTGAGCGAATCCGCGCTGGTCGCCACCGCTTTGGTGACCCTGGCCTGGGTCTTCACCGGAGCCAGCATGTCGCCGCCGGCGGCGGTGCTGCTCCGGGTGGCTCCCTCGGTCCTGGATCTGGCTGTGGCCGCACTGGTCCTGCAGATTCCGCTGCTGGTGCGCCTGCTGATCCGCCGGGCACCGGTGGGACAGTACCGCCGCCCGCTGCTGATCTGCGCGGCCGCGGTGTTGCTGATCACGGCTGGCGACTCGGCCCTGGCCCGGCGGGCGGGGGGCGTGACCCGCCCGGGCTGGCTGAGCGGGGTACTGCTGAGCCTGGGCTACCTGGGCGCCGCCGCGGTGCCGAGGATCGGCGAACTGCCAGCGGCGCCGCCGAGCCCGCGGCACGGCCTGCGGATGCTGCCGTATGTGCTGGTCGGCTCCGCGGTCGGCGCCGTCTGCGTACAAGCCCTGCTGGGCCAGACCGGCACCATGGCCGTGCTGCTGGTGACCTCGGTGGTCCTGAGCCTGAGCGCGTTGCAGGCCTTCGCGCTGCGGCAGAATGACCAGCTGCTGATCGGGCTGCGCTCGTCCCGGCAGCGGCTGGACGCGCTGGTCGAGAACACCAGTGACCTGATCGTCCGGCTGGACACCAATGGCCGGATCCTGGCCGCGAATGCCGCCGCCGTCCGGCTGCTGCACCGCACTCCCGCCTCGCTGCTCGGCCGGTCCTTCGACGACCTGGCGCGGGCCGAGGACCGGCGCCAGGTCCGGGAGGCAGTGCTGGACGTCGCCCGGGGCAAGGTGGAGGCCGCGCAGGTGGAGCTGCGGCTGAATGCGCCCGCTACCGGGACCGCCCAGTTGCGGCTGCGCCAGCTGGACGGCGGTGCGGTGGCCAACCTGAACGACGTCACCGAATCGGTGGAACTGCGCCAGCGACTGGAGCGGCTGGCTCGCTACGACCAGATGACCGGGCTGGTCAACCGCGCTCACCTGCTGGACGTGGTCGGCTCCTGGCTGACTGAGCCGGAGCCGGACGTGGTGGTGCTCTATGCCGACCTGGATGGCTTCAAGGCGGTCAACGACCGGTTCGGGCACGGGGCCGGCGACCGGGTGCTCGGTGAGGTGGCGGGCCGGTTCGAGGCGCTGGCCGGTGCGCTGGACGCCCGCCGGGTGATCGTCGGGCGGGTCGGCGGGGACGAGTTCGTGGTCGGGCTGGAGGGCATCCAGCCGGATGCGGCCATGCTGGCGGCCCAGCGGGTGGTGGAGGCGATCTCGCCATCCTTCATGATCAGCGACCGGACCATTCAGCTCGGGGTCAGCATCGGGCTGGCCGGCGTGGGCCGGGCGCACGGTTACAGCGCACCCGCTGGCAGCCCGGCATCAGCTGCTGCGGCCGAACTGGTGCACCGCGCCGATCTGGCCATGTACGACGCCAAGATGAGCCGGCAGACCCAGATCGGGCGCTGGGACCCGGAGCTGGAGGAGCGGATCCGGCGCCGGGTGGACATCGCGATGGGGTTGCGCGGGGCGCTGGACACCGGCCGGCTGGCGGTCGCCTATCAACCGGTGGTACGGCTGTCGGACGGCGTCGTGGTCGGCGCCGAGGCGCTGTTGCGGCTGCCTCCCGGCGTCGACCCCGCGCTGCTCGCGCCGGGCCTGGATGCGCTGGTCAGCCCGGCCGAGCTGGTCGCCGTGGCCGAGGACACCGGCACCATCTCGGAGATGGGGGAGTGGGTGCTCACTCAGGCGGCCAAGCAGGCTGCGATCTGGCTGGAAGCCGGCCATCAGATGAGCATCAGCGTGAACATGTCGGTGCAGCAGCTCATCCAGCCCAACTTCGTCGACTCGGTGGCCGCGATTCTGCGCGGCATCGACCTGCCCCCGGCCCGGCTGGTGCTGGAGCTGACCGAATCGCAGCTGGCCGGGCAGGTCGGGCCGTCGATGCAGGCGCTGGAGCGGCTGCGGGCGGCCGGGGTGCGGCTGGCTATCGACGACTTCGGCACCGGTTACTCGTCGCTGTCCTACCTGCGCCGGATGCCGGTCCAGCTGGTCAAGATCGACCGAACCCTGCTGGACGACGTGCAGACCGATCCGCGGGCTACCGCCCTGGTCCGCTCGGTGGTCTCGATGGCCCGGGACCTGGGTCTGCTGGTGGTGGCCGAGGGAATGGAGGACATGGAGTCGGTCCGGCTGCTGCGGGACCTCGGCGCCTACGCCGGGCAGGGATTCGCGTTGTCTCCGGCGCTGCCACCCGAGGCGATGACCCAGGTGCTGGCCGGCCCGCGGGTGGAGATCGGGATGACCGAAGCGGGCCTGAATTCCGGCGAGCCGGACAGGGCCGCCGCCGGCGATCCGGCTGATCTGGCCGACCGGCCCAGCTGACCTGCCCATTGACCTGCCCACTGACGTGCCCACTGACGTGCCCACTGACCTGCCCAGCCAGCGGGCTGCGGTCTCGGATGATGAGATGGCCGGGGTGTCGATTGACACACGGCGCCGATCGAGGGGAGGGTGGCAGCATGGTTACCCAGCACCGCAGTTCACTCCTCGTAATCGGACGGCGCGCCCGCTGAGGTCTTCCGTGACCCGCGAGCGCGCGACCCCTTGAGCCCTCCTGGGCCGAGGGGTCTTTTCGTGCCAGCCGCAGCTCGCCCCGGACGGGCGACCCCAACTGAAGGAAGGCCCGGAAATGTCAGGCCCGCACAGCACCGATCCCGCGACGGCCCCGCCAGCAACGTCGTCCCCGCCGCCCGCGATCGCGAGCCTGACCGGCGCCGAAAGCCTGGTCCGCTCGCTCGAAACGGCCGGCGTGGACGTGGTCTTCGGCATCCCCGGCGGGGCCATCCTTCCGCTCTACGACCCGCTGATGGACTCGCCGTCGGTGCGGCACATCCTGGTTCGGCACGAGCAGGGGGCCGGGCACGCCGCCGAGGGCTACGCCCATGCCACTGGGCGAGTGGGCGTCTGCATGGCCACCTCGGGACCGGGTGCGACCAACCTGGTCACCCCGATCGCCGACGCCTACATGGACTCGGTGCCGATGGTGGCGATCACCGGGCAGGTGGCCAGTGCCGCGATCGGCACCGACGCCTTCCAGGAAGCTGACATCTCCGGAATCACCCTGCCGATCACCAAGCACAACTTCCTGGTCACTGACCCGGCCGACATTCCCAGGACGATCGCCGAGGCGTTCCACATCGCCAGCACCGGGCGTCCGGGGCCGGTGCTGGTCGACGTCTCCAAGGACGCCATGCAGGCGGTCACTTCGTTCGCCTGGCCAGACCGGCTCGACCTGCCCGGATACCGGCCGGTCGCCCGGCCACACAGCAAGCAGGTCCGGGAGGCGGCCCGGTTGCTGATCGACTCTTCGCGGCCGGTGCTCTACGTCGGCGGCGGTGTGATCCGGGCCGGGGCCAGCGAGCAGCTGCGGGTGCTGGCTGAACTGACCGGGGCGCCGGTGGTGACCACGCTGATGGCCCGGGGCGCGTTCCCGGACTCGCACCGGCAGAACCTGGGCATGCCCGGCATGCATGGCACGGTGGCCGCCGTCGCCGCCCTGCAGCAGGCCGACCTGATCGTGAGCCTGGGCGCCCGGTTCGACGACCGGGTCACCGGCAAGCTGGCATCGTTCGCCCCGAAGGCCACCATCGTGCATGCCGACATCGACCCGGCCGAGATCTCCAAGAACCGGGTCGCCGACGTCCCGATCGTCGGTGACGCCCGGGACGTGATCGAGGAACTGACCGCCGCGATCCGGGCCGAGCACACCGCCGGGCGCCAGGGCGACCTGCAGGCGTGGTGGCGCCAACTGGACGACTGGCGCACCCAGTTCCCGCTCGGGCATGCCGCACCGCCGGACGGCGAGGTCTCCCCGCAGGAGGTGATCGCGCGGATCGGGCAGATCTCCGGGCCGGAGTCGATCTATGTGGCCGGGGTGGGCCAGCATCAGATGTGGGCGTCCCAGTTCATCCGGTACGAGCACCCCAACACCTGGATCAATTCCGGTGGCCTGGGCACCATGGGTTTTTCGGTGCCAGCCGCGATGGGAGCCAAGGTGGGCCGGCCAGACGTTCCGGTGTGGGCGATCGACGGCGACGGCTGCTTCCAGATGACCAACCAGGAGCTGGCCACCTGCGTGATCAACGACATCCCGATCAAGGTGGCGGTGATCAACAACTCCAGCCTGGGCATGGTCCGGCAGTGGCAGACCCTGTTCTACAACGAGCGCTACTCCAACACCGACCTGCACACCTCAGTGGGCCGCCGGGTGCCCGACTTCGTCAAGCTGGCCGATGCCTACGGTTGTGTGGGCCTGCGCTGCGAGCATCCCAGCGACGTCGACGCCACGATCAAGAAGGCGATGTCGATCAACGACGTCCCAGTGGTGATCGACTTTGTGGTGTTCCGGGACGCCATGGTCTGGCCGATGGTGCCCGCTGGGGTCAGCAACGACCAGATCCAGGTCGCCAGGGACGTGTCCCCGATGTGGGACCGGGAGGACTGATCAAATGAGTAAGCACACGCTGTCGGTGCTGGTGGAGAACCGTCCGGGGGTCCTGACCCGGGTGGCCGGACTGTTCGCCCGGCGCGGCTTCAACATCCACTCCCTCGCCGTTGGCCCGACCGAGCACGCGGGCATCTCCCGGATGACGGTGGTGGTGGACGTCGAGGAGTTGCCGCTCGAGCAGGTCACCAAGCAGCTGAACAAGCTGATCAATGTGATCAAGATCGTGGAATTGGAGCCGTCCCTGTCTGTGCAGCGGGAGATGCTGCTGGTCAAGGTCCGGGCCGATGTCCAGACCCGGACGCACGTGCTGGAGACCTCGGAATTGTTCCGGGCCAAGGTGATCGACGTCGCCCCGGATGCGGTCACCATCGAGGCCACCGGCAGTCCGGAGAAGCTGGACGCCTTCCTCAAGGTGCTGGAACCGTTCGGGATCCGGGAGCTGGTGCAGTCCGGCATGGTCGCGATCGGCCGGGGCAGCCGCTCGATCACCGACCGGGCCCTGCGCAGTGCCTGACAATCGTTGACTGACAAGCCTTTTGTTTCGAACCGTTCAAAGGAGAAGCCCCCGTGGCTGAGATGTACTACGACGACGACGCCGACCTGTCCGTGATCTCCGGCCGGCAGGTGGCGGTGATCGGCTACGGCAGCCAGGGGCACGCGCACTCGCTGAACCTGCGCGACTCCGGCGTGGATGTGCGGGTCGGGCTGCCCGAGGGCAGCAAGAGCCGGGCCCGGGCGCAGGCCGAGGGGTTGCGGGTGGTGACGCCCGCCGAGGCGGTCGAAGAGGCTGACGTGATCATGTTGCTGACTCCGGACCCGGTGCAGCGGCACGTCTACCAGGAGGCGATCGAGCCCAACCTGGCGCAGGGCGACGCGCTGTTCTTCGGGCACGGGTTCAACATCCGATTCGGCTACATCACCCCACCTGAAGGCGTCGACGTCTGCATGGTCGCGCCGAAGGGGCCCGGGCATCTGGTCCGGCGTGAGTTCTCCGACGGACGCGGGGTGCCGGTGCTGGTCGCGGTGGAGAACGACGCCAGCGGCAAGGCGTGGCCGCTGACCCTGTCCTACGCCAAGGCGATCGGCGGGCTGCGGGCCGGCGGGATCAGGACCACTTTCACCGAGGAGACCGAGACCGACCTGTTCGGTGAGCAGTCGGTGCTCTGCGGCGGTGCGTCGCAGCTGGTGATGTATGGCTTCGAGACCCTGGTCGAGGCCGGATATCAGCCCGAGGTGGCCTATTTCGAGTGCCTGCACGAGCTGAAGCTGATCGTCGACCTGATGTACGAGGGCGGCATCGCCAAGCAGCGCTGGTCGGTCTCGGACACCGCCGAGTACGGCGACTACGTCTCCGGGCCGCGGGTGATCGATCCGCACGTCAAGGAGAACATGCAGGCCGTGCTGGCTGACATCCGTAGCGGCAAGTTCGCTCAGCGGTTCATCGACGATCAGGACGCCGGTGGGCCCGAGTTCGCGGCTCTGCGGGCCAAGGGCGAACAGCATCCGATCGAGGCCACCGGCCGCGAGCTGCGCAAGCTGATGGCCTGGGTGAAGACCACTGACAGCGACTACGTCGAGGGCACCGCTCAGCGCTGACCCGCGCCCAGGGTCAGCCCGGTCAGCCCAGGTTCAGCCCGTTGCCTGGTCCGATAGCCAGGCGTACAGGTCGACGTGTGTGCCGTCCGGATCGAGGACGGTCGCGTACCGCTGACCCCAGGGGGCGTCAAAGGGCTCGGTGAAGCCGTGACCGGCCTCGGCCAGGCCGGCGTACAGCTGATCGACCGAGACCGGGCTGTCCAGCTGGACGGCCAGCGCGAACATGTTGCGCTGACCGAGAGGCTCGGTGAGAAAACCGTTTTGGCGCATGAACTCCTCACTGTCGAGCATCAGCCGGAAGGTGCCCAGCGACGCTTCGAAGTGCACGGGGCCATGATCGAACTCACATCCGAGCCGCTGATAGAACGCCTTGGTCGCCGCGATGTCGGCCGCAATCAGGCCGATCGCATCCAGTTTCATCTCCATGCCCGAACGCTATCGATGGGTCCTCCCGGCGCCGAAACGGACCGGCGGCCGGTCCCGGGATGGCGCCTTAGACTGCAGTCCGACTTCGAATCCGTCCCCGAGGAACTCCCGTGCCCAAGCCTGTTGTGCTCATCGCCGAGGAACTGTCCCCCGCCACCATCGACGCTCTGGGCCCCGGCTTCGAGGTGCGGCACTGCAACGGTGCCGATCGGGCCGAACTGTTGCCAGCTCTGAACGAGGCGGACGCTGTGCTGATCCGCTCGGCCACCCGGATCGACGCCGAGGCACTGGCCGCCGCGCCCCGGCTGCACGTGGTCGCCCGGGCCGGGGTCGGACTGGACAACGTGGACGTCGCCGCCGCCACCCAGGCCGGGGTGATGGTGGTGAACGCGCCGACGTCCAACATCGTCTCGGCCGCCGAGCTGGCGATCGGGCTCATCCTGGCCACCGCCCGGCACATCCCTCAGGCCACCGCCAGCCTGAGGGCCGGGCAGTGGAAGCGCTCCTTGTTCACCGGCGCCGAACTGTTCGAGAAGACGCTCGGTGTCGCTGGTCTGGGCCGGATCGGCGTCCTGGTGGTACAGCGGCTGCAGGCGTTCGGAATGAACGTGATCGCCTACGACCCCTATGTGCCTCCGGCCCGGGCCGGTCAGCTCGGCGTCCGGCTGGTCGGCCTGGACGAGCTGATGGCCCAGAGCGACGTCATCACCGTGCACCTGCCCAAGACCGCGGAGACCGCTGGCCTGATCGGTGCCGAGCAGTTCGCGATGGCCAAGCCGGGGCTGCGGATCGTGAACGCGGCCCGGGGCGGGATCGTGGACGAGGCCGCGCTCTACGCCGCGCTCAAGGAGGGCCGGGTGGCTGGGGCCGGGCTGGACGTCTACGCCTCTGAGCCCTGCACCGACTCTCCGCTGTTCGAGCTGGACAGCGTGGTCGTCACCCCGCACCTGGGCGCTTCCACCGACGAGGCCCAGGAGCGGGCCGGGATCGCGGTGGCTCGATCGGTCCGGCTGGCGCTGGCCGGAGAACTGGTGCCCGACGCCGTCAACGTCTCCGGCGGCTTGATCGCGCAGGAGGTGCGGCCAGGTATCCCGCTGGCCGAGACGCTGGGCCGGATCTTCACTGCGGTGGCCGGTGGGCTGCCCACCCACCTCGACGTCGAGGTTCGCGGCGAGATCACCAGCCAGGATGTCGGTGTGCTCCGGCTGGCCGCGGTCAAGGGGCTCTTCAGCGGCGTGGTCGAGGGCCAGGTGTCGTATGTGAACGCGCCGGTGCTGGCCAGTGAGCGGGGCATCGAGATCCGGCTGGTGACCGAGCCGGAGAGCGAGGAGTACCGCAATGTGGTCACCGTACGCGGCACGCTGGCTGACGGCACGCCGCTGGCCATCTCCGGGACCCTGACCGGCCCCAAGCAGGTGGAGAAGCTGGTCGGTATCGACGGCCACGACCTGGAGGTGGCGCTGGCCGCGTACATGCTGGTGCTGCGCTACACCGACCGGCCCGGCGTGATCGGATCGCTCGGCCGGCTGCTCGGCGACGCCGGGGTGAACATCGCCAGCATGCAGGTCGGGCGCACCGACGCGGGCGGCGAGGCGGTCAGCGTCCTGACGCTGGATGCTCGGGCCGGGCAACAGGTGATCGACGAGATCGCCGCTGAAGTGGGAGCACGCTCGGTCCGGCTGGTCACCCTGATCGACTGAGCGAAGTGAGGCGCGCAGTGGCTGTTGCGCTGGCCGCTCCGAACGACGGCAGCGCCCGCGCCGGTGAGGCCGTGGCCCAGCTGGGCGGCGATGCGGTGGACGTCGCTGTGGCGGCGATGTTCGCCGCACTGGTCAGCGAGCCCGGCATCTCCTCGCTCGGCGGCGGCGGGTTCGTCACCATCGGAGGCGGGAGCGATGGCCAGCCGCCGATCACCATCGATGGGTCGGTCGTCGTGCCGGGGCGGGGCCGTGACCCTGCGGCCGTGGCCGCCGAACCGGCGCGGCTGTTCCTGGAGTACGGCGGCGGCACCGAGATGCTGATCGGTCCGGCGTCGGTCGCGGTGCCCGGCACCCTGACCGCGCTGGAACTGGCCCATCGGCGGTTCGGCCGGATCGGATGGGCCGAGGTGGTGGCGCCGTCCATCCAGCTGGCCCGGGACGGGTTTCAGCTCGGATCGGCCGCTGCCCACTACCTGGGCTTCGCCGGTGAACCGCTGTTCGGGCTGGACCCCTCGGCATCCGCCGTCCTGACCGGAACCGGCGGGATCGCGCTGGGCCTGGGCGACCGGATGCGGATGCCCGAGCTGGCGTCCTTCCTGGAGCGGGTCGCAGCTGAGGGGGCCGCGGCGTTGATGAGCGGGGACGTCGCGGCCGCGCTGGCCGCGCAGATGGACGAGCAGGGCGGCCTGCTGACCGCGCGCGACCTGGCTGACTATCGGCCGATCGTGCGCCCGTCGCTGCTGGTGCACAGCTCTGGGTGGACCTTCGGCACCAATCCCGGACCAGCCGTCGGCGGGGCGGTGCTGGCCGCGATGCTGACCCTGCTGGAGTCAGGCGCCGGGCCGGTTGCGCTGGCCGAGATGGTCGAGGTGCAGCGGGAGGTTCTCAGCTACCGGGTCCGGGAGCTGGACCGGGCTCCGGACCGGGTCGCCGCGGTCCGTTCGATGCTGCAGCAGGCGGCGGCCGGCCGCCTGAACGGCCTGCGTCATGGACCGAAAGCCCCCTCCACGGTGCATGTTTCGGCGGTGGACGCGGACGGTCAGGCCTGCGCGATCACCGCTTCGGCGGGCTACGGCGCCGGGGTCAGCGTGCCCGGGACCGGGGTTTGGCTGAACAACTGCCTGGGTGAGCCGGAGCTGACCCGCGGCCGGCTCCGGCCGGGGGAGCGGCTGGTCTCTAACATGGCCCCGACGGTGGGCCGGCACGAGGACGGCCGGGTGCTGGCGATCGGCAGCCCGGGAGCGGACCGGATCGCCACCGCCGTTCTGCAGACCCTGGCCGCGCTGATCGGGGGGGCGTCGCTGGCGGATGCGGTCCGGCGGCCGCGGGTGCACGTCAGCGTGGATGATGAGGGGACGCCGCTGCGGGTGGAGTACGAGGCCGACGTGCTGTCCGCCGAGCAGGTTCCGGACGCCGCCGGCCTGCCGTGGCGCCGGCACGAGCCACTGTCCATGTTCTTCGGCGGAGTAGGAGCCGCGCTGCTCGGGTCGGCCGGGCGGCTGGCTGGCGCTGCTGATCCGCGCCGTGACGGTGCGGTCGTGCTCACCTGACCCGCTCTGACCCGGTCTGGCCGGTGGTCTCGGCGATGATCTCTTCGCACAGGGCCAGGCATTCCTCACAGATCGCGGCAGGCTTCGACGCTCCTGGCGCGATGATCAGCCGGATCGGCGAGCGCGGGTCAGCGGCCAGTTCGACCGCGGTGTGCTTGCCGCAGAACGGGCACTGACCAGGCGCCGGCTGCTCGGCCACAGTCACCTGCTGGCCGTACACGAGTTCACCGTCCCGGTCCAGGCTCGTTCCGGCCAGGGCGACGCAGGAGTCGCAGATAGCCACGCCACCCTGGCCCGCGATCAGCTTGGTCACCTCCTGCTGGTGACGGCCGCAGAACGAACAGGGCAGAACCTGGCGGCCGAACCGGCGCACTCGGGGAGCCCAGGTCGCTGGCTGATGGGGCCGAACGACGCTAGCGGAGCGGACGCCGAGCAACTGGTGCACTCGCTGATGACTCAGGCTCAGCGCCTCGGCGATCTCCCGCAGTGATCCGCCGTCAAGATAGAGCGCCCGGACCGCACGCTGGAAGCCGTCCCGAGCGTTCTTGACCTCCTGCTGGGCTGCTGTGATCTTGTCCGCTGCTGATCGAGCCGAGTCCAGCAACCGTTCATCCAGCCCCATAGGGTCAGTCTGCGCCCAAGGTTGGCTTGTGTCTATAGACACTAGACACGCGCAGCGCGAGCCCGGGATCACGGCACCAGGAGGCGGCTGGCACTCCACTATCCGCAGCCGGCCCAGCGTCCGAAATTTGAGACGCGGAGGCCACGATCCGGACGCCCGGCTAGAATCATTCTCGTGAGCACGGTCACTGCGCCCTCGTCGATCCGGCTTGCCGTCATCGCCGGAGACGGCATCGGCCCAGAAGTGGTGGCCGAGGGTCTCAAGGTGCTCCGCGCCGCCGCCGGTTCCGAGGTCGACCTGCAGACCACGGAGTACGACCTTGGTGCCCGCCGCTGGCATGCCACCGGCGAGACGCTTCCAGATTCGGCGCTGGCCGAGATCCGGCAGCACGATGCGATCCTGCTCGGCGCGGTCGGCGATCCCGGCGTCCCAAGCGGTGTGCTCGAGCGGGGCTTGCTGCTCAGGCTGCGGTTCGAGCTCGATCATTACGTGAACCTGCGCCCGGCCAAGATCTATCCCGGCGTCAGCTCGCCGCTGAGCGACCGGGTCGTGGCGGACGGCGTCGACTTCGTCGTGGTCCGGGAGGGCACTGAGGGCCCTTACGTGGGCAACGGTGGCTCGGTCCGGATCGGCACCCCGAACGAGATCGCCACCGAGGTCAGCATCAACACCGCTTTCGGCGTCGAGCGTGTGGTCCGGGACGCCTTCACCCGCGCCGCCGGCCGCCCGCGCCGCCATCTCACCCTGCTGCACAAGCAGAACGTGCTGACCCACGCCGGCCACCTCTGGCGCCGCACGTTCGAGCGCGTCGGCCAGGAGTTCCCCGCGGTCAGCACCAGCTACATGCACGTCGATGCGGCCACCATCTTCCTGGTCACGCAGCCATCCCGGTTCGACGTGATCGTGACCGACAACCTGTTCGGCGACATCGTCACCGACCTGGCCGCGGCTATCACAGGCGGCATCGGGCTGGCTGCTTCGGGGAACATCAACCCGGAGCGAACCACGCCCAGCATGTTCGAGCCGGTGCACGGCTCGGCCCCCGACATCGCCGGCCAGCAGAAGGCCGACCCCGCCGCCACCATCCTGTCGGTGGCGATGCTGCTGGAGCACCTGGGCCTGGACAAGGCCGCCGAGCGAGTAGAGCAGGCCGTCGCTGCCGACTTCGAGGCTCGCGACGGCCAATCCCAGCGCAGCACAGCGCAGATCGGTGACGCCATCTCCTCGCGTCTGTAGCAGCTTGCCAGGCGGCAACTGCGAGCGATCAGCGCTGGTAACGTCCGATCAGGGCCCACGCTAGGAGCTTGCAATGGAAATAACGATCACATCCAACCCCCGACCCGCTACGCAGCAGCGCCGGGAAGAGATCCTGGCCGCCCCCGGGTTCGGCCGGTTCTTCACCGACCATATGTTCGCCGCCACCTGGGGCCCCGAACAGGGCTGGCACGACCAGCGGATCGTGCCCTACGGCCCGATCCAGCTCGAACCGGCCGCGGCTGTCCTGCACTACGCCCAGGAGATCTTCGAAGGGCTCAAGGCCTACCGCTGGGCTGATGGCTCGATCTGGGCCTTCCGGCCCGACGCCAACGCGGCCCGGATGTCCCGCTCGGCCGCCCGGCTGGCGATGCCCGAGGTGCCGGCCGAGGACTTCGTGGCGGCGATCCAGGAGCTGGTCGCCGTGGACCAGGCCTGGGCCGGCGCCTCCGCCGGCGGCGGTGAGGCCAGTCTGTATCTGCGGCCGTTCATGTTCGCCTCCGAGGTCTTCCTGGGAGTGCGCCCTGCGCTGAGCTACGAGTTCATGGTGATCGCTTCGCCGGTCGGCCCCTACTTCAAGAGCGGGGTCAAGCCGGTCAAGATCTGGTTGTCCACCGAATACACCCGGGCCGCTCCCGGCGGCACCGGCGCGGCCAAGTGTGGCGGCAACTACGCGTCCAGCCTGGCTCCGATGGTCGAAGCCGCCTCGCACGGTTGCGAGCAGGTGTGCTTCCTCGATGCCAGCGAGCAGAAGTGGATCGAAGAACTGGGCGGGATGAACATCTACTTCGTCCGTACGGACGGCACCCTGGTCACTCCGCCCACCTCGGGCACCATCCTGGAGGGCGTGACCCGCAGCTCGATCATGGAGCTGGCCAAGGAACAGGGCTTGAACGTGGAGGAACGCCGGGTCAGCATCGACGAGTGGCGAGACGGCGTCACCTCCGGGCAGATCAGCGAGATCTTCGCCTGCGGAACAGCGGCAGTGATCACCCCGGTCGGCGAGCTGCACTGGGACGGCGGATCAGCGATCACCGGCGACGGCACGCCCGGGGCGGTGACGACCGGGATCCGGCAGGCGCTGGTCGATATCCAGTACGGCCGGGCCGAAGACACCCACGGCTGGATGCGCCGCCTGGTCTGACCTCAGCCGAGCGTGTCGCAGATGTTCTCCACCCGCCCGGTGCCAAGCGACAGCACCCGCGAGCCGTCCGCGGCCACGGCGAGCGAATGCCCATGCCCGGACAGCACGAAGAAACCCGGGCCGCCGGGATCGGTGGCGGCGAGGCCAGCGGCGAAGTGGCCGCTGGCCAGCGTGATGGTGAACGAGCCGTCAGTGCCATACCGCACGGTCGCGCGACCAGTAAGGTTGCGCCGCACCGATTCTCCGCTGCTGGTGTTGGTGTAGCGGACGATCAGCGGGCCCCTGATCTGTTGCAGCTCGGGTGAACCGCCGGGGTAGGTGCTCAGAGTACGGATCTCTTCGCGGTCGCGCAGGATGTCGCCGTTCAGCCCGAACGAGCACCGGGTGCCCGCGGCCAGCTGGAACGGCTGTGAGCGATAGGGCGTCCACGCAGTGGGCTTCGTTTCGCCCGGCGTGGCTGCACTGGCCGAAACGACCGGGGTCATCAGGACAGTGACCACAGCGAGGATTCCCAGGGCACGGCGAATCATGGCATATCCTCCCAATCCGGAAAGTGCCATCCTGCCACCCATGACCGGAATCCACGCCTGCCGAGCCGCCCGGGTAGGAGGCTGAAGGCCGTGAGCACATCGGGCGGGGGCCTGCTCAATGCCATTCTCTACCTGACCGACGTGGCCCTGGCCGTACAACTGGCGCTGGCCCTGAACGGGCGGACCAGGGTGGAACAGGCGCCGCCGGGCCTGGGCCCGGGCGGCCTGGCCGGAGCGGCGGCGATCTGGCTGGTGGTGGCCGTCCCCTCCACCCTGCAGTTCCCCTTCCCCGGGGTGCTCCACGCCCTGAGCCGCGACCCCGGCCTGATCAAGAGCGGTCAGGTCTGGCGGCTGCTGACCAGCATGGTGGTGCAGGACGGCGGGATCCCAGGCACGGCGTTCAACCTGGTGATCCTGGCTGTGGTGGTGCCGATCGCGATGCTGGCCTGGGGCCCGGGCATGACCCTGACCCTGCTGCTCGGGAGCCAGCTGATCTTCGGCTCAGTGGTGACCTTCGCCTGGCCGAGTTCGGGCGCGGGCAACTCCGCGGCCACGCTCGGCCTGGCCGCATCGCTGGCCGGGCTGGTGCTGACCCGGTCCTGGCC
>CAXUFS010000048.1:0-3388 GCA_964250315.1 uncultured Kineosporia sp.
GCCGGAGCCTGACTAGGTGCACCTGAGCTGATTCGTCCAGTTCGGCCACCGTGTCGCGGGATTTCACGAAGTCCGAGAACGCCCGGTAACCGAGGGCCTTCTCGTTGAACGCGGGATCCATTCGCTTCATCTGGTTCTTGACTGCCGAGCTGTGCAGCCACTCTGCGTCGTCCTTCTCGTGCCCGAGCCGGAGCGCGCGCTCGAGCAAGCGGCCCGCCTCGTCGTCCGGCGGCTGCTGAACGGCCTTCTTGGCGGCCTTCCGGGTGGCTGTCTTCTTGGCAGTTGCCGCCTTGGCCGGGGCGGCCCTGGCCGCACCGCTCGCCTGCTTCGATGAGGCAGCATCTGGGGCGGAGGCCGGTTCTGGGCCGGAGACCGGTCCCGGGGCCGCGGCCGGCGGCGGAGCCGGGGTGATGCCGGGCAGCGCGTCGTAGCTGAGTAGCTCATCGCAGGCCGCGGCCAGCGAGCGGCTGGTCGAGCCGGCCACGCCCACCCCGACCACATACCGGCCCAGGCGTTTGCACCGCTGGGCCAGGGCGATGTAGTCCGAATCACCGGCCACCAGCACGACGTGGGTGAGGCTGGGCAGGCGGAACATGTCCTCCACCGCATCCACCGCAAGCCGGATGTCGGCGCCGTTCTTGCCGTAGGCGGCAGCCGGGAACAACTGCACCAGGTCGACCGCCCGGCCGACCAATTGTCCGCGGTAGTCGGAGTTCACCGGGGCCGACCAGTCCGCATAGGCGCGGGTCAGCACCAGGGTCCCGTAGGACGAGGCGAAGTCGATGATGGCGCCGAGATCCACCGTGGCCCGGTGCAGCCGTTGCGTGATCTCCGGATCAGCGGGCTCCGTCCGGCCGGAGAAGAGCTTGTCCCGCTGGAACTGGCCGCGGCCGTGCACCTGGTCGTACCGCGAGATCACAATATTGTCGAAGTCGATGTAGACGGCGACCCGATTCTCGCCCGGGTTGGCCATGAGCCCCCCTCTGGTTGGGACGCCCAGGATGCCATGGCCACGACGGGCCAGCTCGGCGCCGGGCAGTACAGTTGCCGGGTGCGGCGCCGAGAGCTAGTGCTGGTTCTGCTGGTCGTAGCTCCCCCGCTGGTGCTGGCGCTGGCCGGCCTGGCGCATCCGATGGTGCTGGATCCGCGCACCGGGCACCGCTGGCACACCCTGCACGAGGTGTTGCTGCCGATCTTTCCGTTTCTGGGGCTGGGCCCGCTGGTCGAGGTACGCGACGAGGCGCTCCCGGTCCGCGTCCTGGCCGGCCTGCTGGGTTTCGTGTTCGCCGTCTACTACACGGCTCTGGATGTATTGGCCGGCATCGGGGCCGGTGCCCTGCAACAGGCCGGGAACCGTCCGGCCGCCTCGGTTCTGTTCGGCCAAGGCAATCGGCTGGCCAGCTACGGAGTGTGGGCCTATCTGCTGGCCAGCCTGATCGCGGCGGCGATGGCGCTGATCAGGAACGGAACCCGGGCCGTTCCTGGCGGCCTGCTGCTGATCGCTGGCGCCATCTCGTTCCTGAACAGCCACATCTATTGGCCCAGGGGAGTGCTCACCATGGTGGCGCTGACGGCCGGCTGGGGGCTGCTGGAGCTGGCTCGCCAGCCGCGTGGCGAAGCCGTCGCAGTAAACCCGGTATAGGCCCCGTCAGCTCTGCAACGGCGGCTTGCGGGCGACGAGTCCGGCCACATTCTGCAAGGTCTTGTCTATCCCATCGTTGATCTTGCCGGTCTCGTGCTCGGTGTGCAGAGTGACGGTCACGGTCGCGCCGTCGCCGTCCGGGGTGACCTGCAATTCTCCGTGGTAGTCGTGCTCGTTGTCGCTGCCCCAGGTAATCGCCCTGTTGCCGGCGTCGATCGAGAACGTGGCGTCGGACTCGACTGTGCCGCCGCCGCCCGGCGTGTCCGGCGGCAGTTGCGCCACGACATGCACTTCGTCACCGGTGGCTGGATGGGCCTCGGTCATTGAACTGAAGTACTTGGGCAGATTCTCGATCTCGCTCAGGTATTGGAACAGGTCGTCCGGATCGGCATCGATGGTGAGACTTCGCTGATACGTGGGCATTGCGGCCTCCCTGCGGCTCGTGCGTCACACCGACCCTGCCTGCAACTGTCCGAGTCGGCATCTGCAGGCACACCGGGCCGGTTGCGGCGGCCTCGTCCCAGCGCAAGCCGGGTCTGGGAGACAATGACGCGGTGACCACGGCAGCAACAGGGCAACTCCCCGGTTCCGGCCCGGGGCGATCCAGCTTGCCCGGTATCCGAATCGGGCCGTATCAGGTGGCCACTCCCGTGGTGCTGGCGCCGATGGCTGGGATCACCAATCAGGCCTTCCGCCGGCTCTGCCGGGAGCAGATGGCAGCCGGAGGTGGGGCGGGAATCTTCGTCTCCGAGATGGTCACGTCCCGGGCCCTGATCGAGCGAAACGCTGAAAGCCTGCGGCTGATCCAGCACGATCCGGACGAATGGCCGCGCAGTGTGCAGCTCTACGGCGTGGATCCGGGCACGGTCGGCGCCTGCGTGCGGATGCTGCTGGAGGAGGGCCGGGCCGGGCACATCGACCTCAACTTCGGTTGTCCCGTTCCCAAAGTGACCCGCAAGGGCGGAGGGGCGGCCCTGCCGTGGAAGATCCATCTGTTCGAGGCCATCGTCCGCCAAGCGGTGGCCAACGCCGAGCCCTACGGTGTTCCGGTTACCGTCAAGCTGCGCAAAGGCATTGACCCGCAGCATCTCTCGTTCCTGGACGCCGGCCGGATCGCTGAAGCGGCCGGTGTGGCAGCGGTGGCTCTGCATGCCCGGACCGCAGCTGACTACTACGCCGGTCAGGCCGACTGGAATGCGATCGCCGAGCTCAAGGCCGCCGTCACCAGTATCCCGGTCCTGGGCAACGGCGACATCTGGTCGGCGCCGGACGCGATCATGATGATGCGCCAGACCGGTTGCGATGGGGTGGTGGTCGGCCGCGGCTGCCTGGGCCGGCCCTGGCTGTTCGCCGATCTGGCCGCAGTGATGAACGGAGATCAGCGCCGGGTGCGGCCTGGTCTGGGTGACGTGGTCGCCACTATCCGGCGGCACATCGAGCTGCTGGCCGAGCACTTCACCGGCTACGAGCGTGGCGGTGACGATCGGCGCCCAGTTACCGCGATGGACCGGGCCTGCCGGGACATCCGCAAGCACATCGCCTGGTATCTGAAGGGCTATTCGGCCGGTCAAGCAGCCCGGCAGGCGCTGGCGACGGTGGAATCACTGGACCAGTTCGATCAGATCACCGCGAGCCTGGACCTGGAACAGCCCTACCCGGGCGAGCCGGCCGAAGGGCCACGGGGCCGGTCTGGATCGCCCCGGCCGGTCGCGGGGGCCCCCCCCCGGCGGGGGCCCCCCCGCGAGG
>CAXUFS010000048.1:3398-14320 GCA_964250315.1 uncultured Kineosporia sp.
CGGAAGTTGGCCCGCTACAGGACCGCTCGTGCCGCCGAACTGCACGCCGCCGAGCTGGCAGTGTCTGGGGGATGAATCAGCCCCAGATCAGCGGGTACACCGCCGCTGACCGGGAGCGAGCCTATCCCGAGCCACCGAAGCACTCCTGGCGCGGCGACTTCGCCCGCGATCGGGCCCGGGTGGTGCATTCCTCGGCCTTGCGCAGGCTGAGTGCCAAGACCCAGGTGGTCGGCCCGGGCACCGACGACTTCGTCCGCAACCGTCTGACCCACAGCCTCGAAGTGGCCCAGGTCGGGCGCGAACTGGGTGCTCAGCTCGGCTGCGATCCCGATGTCGTCGAAACCGCTTGTCTGGCACATGATCTGGGGCACCCGCCGTTCGGGCACAACGGTGAGCAGGCCCTGGACCAGCTGGCTCTGGACATCGGCGGCTTCGAGGCGAACGCTCAGACCCTGCGGTTGCTGACCCGGCTCGAACCCAAGTTCTACGACCCCCGATCCGGCCGCTCTCACGGGCTCAATCTGACCCGGGCCAGCCTGGACGCGGCCACCAAGTATCCCTGGCGAGCGGGGGAGGCCCCGATCCGCACCACCAAGTTCGGCGTCTATGACGATGATCTCGAGGTCTTCAGCTGGTTGCGCCAGGGTGCCCCGCAACAGCGCCGCTGCCTGGAGGCCCAGGTGATGGATCTGGCCGATGACATCGCCTACAGCGTGCACGACGTCGAGGACGCGATCGTCTCCGGCCGGCTCGTCCCCGGCGAGCTCGGCGCCCGCGAGCAGCTGGATCGCGTGGTCCAGCAGGCTCAGGACTGGTACCTGCCCGGGGTGGGCGGCGACGACATCGCTGCGGCGCTGGGCCGCCTGCGGAAACTGCCCGCCTGGGTGCACGACTTCGATGGTAGCTATCGCGGCCTGGCCGCCCTGAAGAACATGACCAGCCAGCTGATCGGCCGATTCGTGAAGGCCGCGGAAGAGGCCACCCGGCAACGGTATTCGCCCGGCAGTGCGGAAGCACGGCTGACCAGGTACCAGGCCGACGTGGTGATACCGGTGGAGACCGGGTACGAGATCGGCACCCTGAAGGGCCTGGCCGCCGTCTACGTGATGACCATTGAGGAGCGGCGCCCGGTCTATGAGCGGCAGCGTGCCCTGCTGGCCGAGCTGGTCGAGGAGATGGCCAAGACCGCGCCCGGCAGCCTCGATCCGCTGTTCGCGGCGATCTGGGCCGGCGCTCCCGGCGACGCGGCCAAGCTCCGGGTGGTGATCGACCAGGTCGCCAACCTGACCGATGCCCGAGCCGTCGCCCTGCACGGTGCGCTGACCTCGCGCTCAACCGGCGGGCGGAGCATCCCGCCGGGCCCCACCCGCTGGCCAGCGTCCTAAACTCACCCGGTGAGGATCCGCCGGGAGGACGTCGAGGCGGTTCGCGAGAGATCCCACTTGGAGTTTTCCGTGGCCGCGCACGGCGCGGCCGGGCGTGCCGGGGGGGGCTCTATGATGGGGCGGTCCCCCTTCCACGACGAGAAGTCTCCGTCCTTCCATGTCCGCCCCCAGGTCGGGCTCTATCACTGCTTCGGCTGCGGTCAGGGCGGTGACGTGATCGACTTCGTGCAGAAGATCGACCACCTTTCCTTCACCGAGGCGGTCGAGCGGCTCGCGGCCAGGGCTGGGGTCGAGTTGCGGTACGAGGACGACGCCGGTGGGCGGGCGCAGGTTCGGCGCGATCAGGTCGGGCAGCGGCAGCGGTTGATCGAGGCCAACCGGGTCGCCGCGCAGTTCTTCGCCGAGCAGCTGGCAGCGCCGGATGCCCAGCCCGGACGGCAGTTCCTGACCGGCCGGGGCTTCGACCGGGCCGCCGCCGAACTGTTCGGAGTGGGGTTCGCTCCCCGGGGCGGCGAGGTCCTGCTGCGGCATCTGCGCGGGCGCGGTTTCACCGAGGACGAGCTGGTCGCCTCCGGAGTCGCCGGGCGGGGTCAGCGCGGTCTCTACGACCGGTTCCGGGGCCGGCTGATCTGGCCGATCCGCGATGTCACCGGTGACGTGGTCGGGTTCGGCGCCCGGCGGTTGTTCGACGACGACGGCATCGAAGCCAAGTACCTGAACACGCCGGAAACCGCTATCTACAAGAAGTCTCAGGTGTTGTACGGCGTCGATCTGGCCAAGCGCGACATCAGCCGCAAGCGCGAGCTGATCGTGGTCGAGGGCTACACCGACGTGATGGCCTGTCATCTGGCCGGAGAGACCACTGCTGTGGCAACCTGCGGGACAGCGTTCGGGGCCGATCACATCCGGATCGCCCGGCGGCTGATCGGTGATGACACCCGGGCCGGCGGAAGAGTGGTCTTCACCTTCGATGGCGACGAGGCTGGCCAGAAGGCGGCCATCCGCGCATTCGACGAGGATCAGCGGTTCGTGGCCCAGACCTTCATCGCGGTCGCCCGGGATGGAATGGATCCCTGCGACCTGCGGCTCAAGCATGGTGACGAGGCGGTCCGCCAGCTGATCGCCACCCGCCAGCCACTGTTCGCCTTCGCGATCAGATCGGTGGTGGACCAGGTGGACCTCAGCACCGCCGAGGGCCGGGTGCTGGCGCTGCGGACCGCGGCCCCGGTCGTGGCCCAGATCCGGGATCCGGCACTGCGCCCGGAGTACGCCCGGCAGCTGGCCGGCTGGCTGGGCATGGAGGTGGAACCGGTCATCGCCGCGGTCAGAGCGACGGCCAAGGCGACTACCCAGATGACGGCCGTCTCGCAGCCTCCGGCCGCTGCGAACCCGTCTGACCCGATTGCCCGTACCGAGGCCCAGGTGCTGGCCTGTCTTCTGCAGGTGCCCCGCCTGGTCCCCGCCGCCGATGCCGACGCATTGAATCGCTCGGCCTTCACCGTGCCTGCGTATGCCGCCGTCCACGACGCCATCCGCGCCGCCGGCGGAATGGCCGTGGCTGATGGGCTTCCCGGCGTGGCCTGGGTGGAGTCAGTGCGGCAGAACGCGTCCGAGCCGGTGCAGGGAATGATTACCCGGCTCGCGGTGGCCCCTCTGCCCGCGGATTCCGATGAGATGCTGGCCCGCTACGCGTCGTCCATGGTGCTGGCGCTGGCCGAGGTCGAGCTGGTCCGCCGGATCGGTGATCTCCGCAGCCAGGTTCAGCGGGCGGGCGACGACGCCGGCCAGGCGCTGGATGTGCTGAAGCGACTGATGGATGCCGAGGCCAGCCTCGCTTCGATCCGGCAGCGCAAGTACGGCACCTGACCTGGCTCAGGCCTCGGGCTCAGGCTCAGACGTTGGGCTGGCCTGCACGGCACTAGACTGCTGGCGGTGGCCAGACTATTCGCCCGGCGCGGCGCGATGCCCGCCGAGATGGCGGCCGCCTTCAGGCTGGCCCCGGCCGAGCGTGTGCTGGCCTGGTCGTCTCTGGTCGGCGGGGGAGCGGCGGTGGCGACCATGGGCGGGCTCCGGATCCTGACCCCGCGGGGCAAGCTGATCAGCCAGCCCTGGGTCGGAGTGGATCATGCCGTCTGGGATCAGGACTCGGCGATGCTGGTGATCTGGTGGGTGGACAGTCGTCAGACCACACCGCTGGAGATCCTTGATGACGTAGGACGGCTACCGGAGGTGATCCGCGAGCGGGTCCAGGCATCGGTGGTGCTGACCTCGTCGGTGGTTCTGCCCGGGGGGCGGATCGCTCGAGTTGCCCTGCGCCGCGACGCTTCTGGTGGCCTGACCGCGCAATCGCTGTTGCCCCCGGGAGTGCGGGAGGACGCCGAGGATGTCGCCCCGCTGCTGCGCCGGGCGACCGCCGAGCTGTGGGCCGAGGCCGGTGAGGTGGGCTTGAACACCATTGCGCCGCCCAAGATCTGAAAGGGATACCGGCAGGCGCTTCAGCGGATCGAGCCGTAGGCCCGAGACGGGTGCAGCCGGGCCACCACCCGCTGGTCGGCGACCATGGCGCGGCGGAACTCCTCCCAGTCCGGATGGTCGCCCATCACCGAGCGGTACAGGTCGGCAAGCTCGTCGACCGTCTCGTCGTCCGGGGCTTGGGCGACGCCGGAGAGGGTCACGTCGGCTTCGATCACCACGTAGGACCAGAAGTCCGGTGAGCCGACATGCAGTGCGGCCCAGGGACGGCGGCGCATGTTCGTGTACTTGGCCCGGCTGGCGGTGATGGAGATCCTGATGATGCCATCGTCACCTACGGCGTGCAGGACGCTGGACAGCTGGGGCCGGCTGTTGTTCCGGATCGTGGTGAGCACCGCTTGATGACCCTGGCTGGCGAACGTGAGCGCCTCGGAGAGCTCCATGCGGTCATCATGGCAGGGCCGCCTGCCGAACCGGGCAGCCGCCGGAACGGGCCGTGCCAGGATGATCGCACCGCAAGATCGCCACGGATCGCCACGGATCGCCGCAGATCGCCAAGGATCGCCAAGGATCGCTGAGAGGGTTGATGATGCCTCCACCGGACGAGATTGCCGGTCTGCTGACCGTGTCGGCGCAGTTGTCAGTTCGCGACGGCCGGGCGGCGGTGAAGTTCTACCGGGATGCCTTCGGCGCCGTCGAACTGTTTCGCCTGCCCGGCGACGGCGATGACGAGATCCAGCTTGCTCAACTCAGCGTCGGCAACGCCTTCTTCTGGGTCGCCGAGGAGTCGGCTGAGCACCACAACTTCAGTCCGGAAACCTTGTCTGGCAGTACTGTTCGGCTGCTGCTCATGGTGGCCGATCCGCAGGCGCTGATCGAGCAGGCGGTTGCTGCCGGTGCCGATCTGATCTATCCCGCTACCGAGGACTACGGCTGGCTGCTCGGCCGGATCGAGGATCCAGCCGGACATGTCTGGGAGATCGGCCATCCATTGATGCCGTGGCCGCCGCATGCATGAGGCGTACGCACAGGATTCGATCGTGCGGAAGGACGGCGCAGCGGCGAGCTGAAACGATTTGGCCTCCGGCAACCCCTGTCCCGGATGCCGCAAGGTCGCCGAGGCCTACAGCGCGATGACGAACGGCGCGCGATCAAGTCCCTGCTCGTGATCTGAGTGGGCGCCCGGGCGTCCGCTGCGGGTCAGCAGCCTGGAAAATCGGGCGGCGTCAGGCGGCGAAGATCTCATCGAAGAAGTCGCGCATGGCCTGCCAGGAGCGCTGGTCAGCTCGGGCCTGATACTGCGCTCCATGGTCTGGGGCGTTGGCGGTCGGCACGGTGAACGCATGCATGGCCCCGGAGTACGAGGTCAGTTGCCAGTCCACGCCAGGAGCACCGCGCAGTTCCTCCTTCCAGGCGGTGATGTCCTGGTCGGGCACCACCGGGTCGGAGCCGCCGGACAGCACCAGCAGCCGGGCCGTGACGTTCGCGGCGTCCGACGGGTCGTGCGCCATCAGCCGGCCATGGAACGACACCACTCCAGCCAGGTCGGCGCCGGTGCGGGCCAGTTCCAGGCACACCGAGCCCCCGAAGCAGTAGCCGATCGCGGCTATGCGGGCCGGATCGACGTCCGGATCGGCCAGCAGCTGTCGCAGGCCGGCCGAGGCACGGGCACGCATCAGCGGCAGGTCCTGGTAGAAGCCCGCTGCAACGCCGGGCGCGGCGGAGTCATCCGGGCGTACGTCTTTGCCGTAGATGTCCGGGCCGAACGCCACATACCCGAGCCGGGCGAGCATGGTGGCCCGAGCCTCAACGTAGTCATTGACGCCGAGCCAGTCGTGGACGACCAGGACGCCCGGTCTCTTGCCGGTGGCCGCGTGATCTTTGACCAGGAGGCCCTGCAGCTGAGTGCCGTCCAGTTCGTAATCAATTGCGGTGGAGTTGATATCACTGCCGTCCGGGGCTGGAACCGTCGACAGAATGTGATCATAGGCCGTCATGCCTGCGACCCTATGGCCACCAGTGGCCGGCCGCCGCCTCAATCTCTGCTGACGTCGACCGGCCCGGGCCGCGTGGTCAGTGTTCCGCGTAGGCGCCGGAATCGATGTCCTGCGCCAGCGTCGGCCCGGTGGGGGTCCAGCCGAGCAATTCGCGGGTGGCGCCGCTGACGGCCGAAAGATCCATCGAGAAGAACGACCCGATCCAGCCGAAGTGGTCCGGAACGTCGTCCGGCGCGATCGACGCCACCGGCAGATCGAGTGCGCGGCCGATGGCCTCGGCGATCTCCTTGGTCGGTACGCCTTCCTCGGCTACCGCGTGCAGCCGGGCCCCGGCCGGTGCCTTGTCCAGGCCGAGCCTCACCAGGCGGGCGGCGTCGAGCCGGTGCACCGCCGCCCACCGGTTGCTGCCATCGCCGGGGTAACCGGAGACCCCCTTCTGCCGGGCCGTAGCCGCGATGTAGGCGATGAATCCGTGATCGCTGGTGCCGTGCACGGTGGGGGAGAAGCGCAGGCTGACCGTGTGCACGCCGCGGTCGACGAACTCCAGGGCAAGGTTCTCGCTGCCGCCGCGCAGGGAGTCCGGGCCGTGGAACGGAGATGCGTCGTTCTCGGTAGCGGGGCGGCCCTGGGTCAGGCCAGCGACTCCGGCGGCCAGCAGGAACGGGCGATTGCTGCCGGCCAGCGCCTCGGCGATGGTCTGGACGGCGCCGCGCTCGGCTGCATTGGAGGCGGCTGGGTTGGACCAGTCGTGTTTGTTGGCCAGATGGATGACTGCCTCGGCGTCCTCGGCGCCGCCCCGGATGGAGCTGAGGTCATCGAGGCTGCCGCGGCGGACGGCGGCTCCCTTGGCCTCGAGGTCTTTGGCCGACTCGTCGGATCGGGCCAGCCCGGTGACCTGGTGGCCGGCGGCGAGCAGTTCGTCAACCACAGCGGAACCGATCCATCCGGAGGCTCCGGTGACGAATACGCGCATTGTGTCTCCCTCAGTTTCCGCCGGAGCGGGAACGACTGTGCTCAAGTGATGTCAGTAACTGATGTCATTGCAACTTACTCTTCTTGTCAGTCGCTGTCATCATTAGTCTGGGTGAATGGCGCGATGGGAAGCGGGGACGTCCGAACGACTGCAGCAGGCGGCGCTCGCGCTCTTCGCGGCACGCGGTTTCGAACAGACCACGGCCACGGAGATCGCCCAGTCGGTCGGCCTGACCGAGCGCACCTTCTTCCGGCACTTCGGCGACAAGCGCGAGGTCCTCTTCTACGGTCAGCAGCAGTTCGTGCAGGCGTTCCTGACCGGGTTGAACCCGGCCGCCGCGGCCAGCGCTGCTCCGGCCCAGGTGATTGCCGAGGCGCTGCACTCAGCGGCGTCCCTGTTCCCGGATGCGCGCCGGCCCTACTCCCGGGCCCGGCAGGCGGTGATCGACCAGAATCCGGCCCTGCAGGAAAGGGAGCTGCACAAATTGGCTGGCTTGGCCGCTGCCCTGGCCGGCGCTCTGCAGGCTCAGGGGGCGGACGAGGTGGCCGCCAAACTGACCGCTCAGTCGACCGTCACAGTGTTCTCGATCGCCTTTGCACAATGGATCGATCCGGATGAGCGCCGCTCCCTGGATGACATCGCGGGCGGCGTCCTGCACGAACTGCTCACCCTCACCGCGGCGCCCGGCTGATCGCTGGCCTGGCGTGCCGGGGCGGGCGCTGGCTGGTGGATATTCAGAACTCCCCCCAGATACCTGCCCTTCGATAGCCGATGAACATGGCGATCGCGATCATGAACTGGATGACGCCAATCACGGCCTGTACGACGACATACCAGGCCGGGTCAGCTGTGGAGAGGTGGCCGGTGAGCTCCAGTGTCGCCACCGGCACTCGAAGTAGGCCGCCGAAGAAGCCAAGCAGGATGACCCAGAAAGCCCACCGCCAGCGGCGCACCACCGCCAGCCCGAGCAGCCCCAGCAGACTGGTCAGGGCCGCCAGCACGCCTAGATCGATCAGCTGTTGTGGAGCTTCGGTCTGCCGCAGTGAGCGGTCAAGGATCCGCGGGGCGAGCAGAAGGACGACCAGAAGAACCAGCCAAACCAGGATGACGAAACCGAGCACGACCTGCTGGGTCCGGTTGATGACTGCTGCGCGGCTCTCGCTCATGGCACCACCTGCAGGTTCTCGATCTCCATCGGCCTGAACCGCCCGCGTCGAGTCGTACAGGCTTTCCAAAGGTTAACGAAGGGGTGTATATCGGCCGGTAACAACGCGTGGCGCACGTCGCCCGCTAGGGGCATCCGACGGGAGCTGAACACCATGAGACGTCTGTTGGGCCGGGCTGCTCTGACCTTCGCCGTGACGGCCCCGCTGGTCCTGGGACTCGGTGCTGGCTCTGCGACCGCGGCCAGCCCATCACTTGGGCTCACCATGTCGGGCTCGCACAACTACCGGGTGGCCATCAACTCGATGGATGTGAATCTATACACCCCGGCGTTCAGTTCCATTTTCAATGGTGCCGCTCAGGGCGACGACCTGAATCGGCAGATGGCAGTCCCGTGTCCGAGCACCGTTCATGCTCTCGACCACGCGGACGCGAGCGTCATCACCAGCCGGCGATGTTGGCAGGACGCCAGTAGCACGGATACTGACGCCTGGACCAAGCACTGGATCCCTCAGGGGATCACCGGTATCTCGGACGCTCAGGATGATGAGCAGTGGGGTACCAACCCGCAGAAGCCGATCATCACCACCTGGTACAGCAAGGACGAGGGCAAGGGCGTCCGGCTCTCGATCATCGACCCGGCGACGAACCGGTACCGCCTGCTTCTGCTCGTCGAGCCCTACCTGAACAGCGCCAATCACGGCTCCTACCGGCCGGTGGACATCCACGCTGGAGGCATCGCCTGGTATGGCCACTTCCTCTTCGTGCCTGACACCTCCGTCGGAATAAGGGTTTTCGACCTCGAGCACGTTTTCGACCTGAACCCGCTATCCGGGCCCAGCACGCAGCCGGGCAGCGGAACCACCACCAACCTCACCGACAAGACCCATGCCATCGGCCGGTACAACAACGTCTACTACAGCTTCGGATACCGGTACCTGATCCCCCAGGTCGCCACCTGGAACCAGGCCAGTGCGGCGCCCAGCGGCAACGACTGCAAGACCACGGACAAGGGAATGCGCTTCTCCTACCTGTCCGTCAACCGGGGCGGCAAGGACTCGTTGGTGGCCGGCTCATACTGCTCGGGCAGCTTCAACGGCTGGATGGCGGGCTACTCCCTGAGCGACATCTACTACGCAACGGACCAAGCCAATGGCACCGGCGACACGTCCTATGTACCCGCGAACTACGTGTGGACGTTGCCCACCTCGCACATCCAGGGCGCCGTCTTCGCCGGGTCCACCTGGTACTTCAGCTCCAGCAGTGGATGCGATCCCTCTGTTCTGGGCGCCTACACCCGCAATACCAGTGACTGGACGCTTCGGGCATCGCACAAGATCGGCGTGGGTTCCGAAGATCTGTACCTCTGGCGCAACGGACCGGGCGGCCCGACCATCTACTCGCTGACCGAATGGGCCGAGGTCCACTGGACCTGCTCGCCCAGCCCGGGCCGTGTGGTCTTCGGGATCACTCCCTTCTGACGTCGTGTTCGCCAGGTGGCGGCCGGCCGATGAGCGCGCTACGCCTCCCGCAAGGCAGCGGAAGCGGCTCCGGGGCCGATCCGCCTCGGCGAGAACGTGGCCCGGGGCTGGAAGACCGTTGGCCGGGGACCGGCAGCGATCCAAGAACAGCCTGAATTCTGTCGGTCAGGGTGGACTTGATCTTGAAGCGCGGACACTTGCGCTTTGACCTGGTGTTTTGCTCCCCCGACTGGACTTGAACCAGTAACCCTTCGATTAACAGTCGAATGCTCTGCCAATTGAGCTACGGGGGATCGAGCGGGCGGCGATGAGACTACCAAAGCTCAAGGGTGGCCGAGGACACCGCCGCAGCGGTAGACACCGCGCCAGGCCCTTGCGCCGAGCTCAGATTGCCACGATCGGCATGTCCAGGCGATTGATTTTGCCCGGACGGATCCCGATCGTGGTGAATTCGTTCATAGCCGGTTGCCAGGCTGGGCGCATGATGGGCACAGGAACGTGTCCGAGCCTGTGAGAGGCCGGGGGTTTCAGCGTCCATGGGTAGATGCACGTCAGCATGAAGGGTCATTTCAATGCAGAAGAAGCTCACCGCCGCCGTGATCGCTGGGGCCGTGGTATTGGGCGGGGGCGCGGCGATCGCCGTCCCCGCGTTCGCCGCCTCAGGCGATTCCACCACCAGCTCGGCTCCGGCTAGCCGGGTGGATGCGATCAAGAATGCCCTGAAGGGCCTGGTTGACGACAAGACCCTGACCCAGGCGCAGGCGGACAAGGTGGCAGAGGCCCTCGGCAAGCAAGGCGCTGTCCCCGGTGGCGGATTCAGTCATCACGGCTTCGGCATGGGTGGGTCGGGTCTGCTCCAGGACGGCATCGATGCGGCGGCCAAGGTGCTGGGCATGTCGGCGGACGACGTCCGCTTGGCTCTGCGCAGTGGCTCGACTCTGTCCGACCTGGCCAAGAAGCAGGGAAAGAGTGAGACCGCGGTGATCGACGCTCTGGTCGCGGTGGCCAAGACGCACCTGGCCGACGCGGTGAAGTCCGGTCACCTCACTCAGGCGCAGTCGAACGAGATTCAGAAGAATCTTCCTGACCAAGTCAAGCAGATGATCGAAAACGGGCGTGGCTTCGGCCGTGGCCCCGGAATGGGCGGTCCGGGTCGCGGCGGCTTCGGACCGGGGCGTTCCGGGTTCGGACCGGGTCCGGAGGGCGGAACGAGCCCTGCTCCGGCTCCTTCGGGTTCCACCAGTTCAACCAGCTTCCAGCCCGCATCGTCGATCTGACCCGCTGAGCCGGTCAAGCCCGGCCCGGCCCGGTGTGTCATCGTCGCCTGCATGAATGCGAAGCGCTTGCGGGTGGGTGTGATCGGGCTGGGCACCATGGGCGCACCGATGGCCCGGCATCTGATCGAATCCGGTCATCGGGTGGCCGTCTGGAACCGCACGGGGTCCAAAGC
>CAXUFS010000049.1:0-798 GCA_964250315.1 uncultured Kineosporia sp.
GCCCGGCTCTTCGCCCGGCTGGCCCCATCGCTGTTCACGTTCACGAATACGCGGCCGACGACCAGGACAGCCATGACGGCGAGAACCCCGGCCAGTCCGAGCCAGATCTCGCGGGCATGGGGGAGGCCGAGCAGGGCGTCGTCCAGGGACCGGCCGCGGGCCTTGGCCCCGATCACCACTGGCTCGAGCAACCGGTAGGCCAGTCCGCCGAACACCACCACGATCCCGGCCGCACCCGTCAGAGCCGCCACGAAATCGATCAGCCAGCCCGCCGCGCCTTTCAGCGCCAGCGGTTCAGCCAGCGCCGGGATCGCGATCATCGCTGCCCCGGCCAGCTGCCCGCGGACGGTCGGCGCCAGCCGGGCGAAGAGCCGGGCCGCACCCGGGAGAGCCTTGCCACTGAACTGGTCCGGGTCGGCGGGCGAGGATGGCAGCACAGCAGCGATCGTGCCCGATGGGAGCCCCGGCGCGCCACGCGGGTCTGCGAAATCGCTTGCTCCGGCTGCTGTTCAGGCGCTGACGTACTCGGATGACGGACGTCGAGGCCGGGCCGGGGCCTGCGGATCAGGGACATCGAGCCGGACGACGAACCGGCGTTGCCGGCGCTGTTCGCGGCGTCCGAGGACTTCTTCGTGGCGCTGACCGGGGACCGTGCCCCGCCCGGCGACGTGCAGAGCCTGTTCTACGCGGCCCCCGAGGGCACGCTCTGCTCGAGCTGGCCCGTGATCGCGGGTTCGACCGGGTCCGGGCCACGCTGCCGATCGGCTGGGAATCGGCTGGGAAGCAGGAGCGGCGTTC
>CAXUFS010000049.1:808-11829 GCA_964250315.1 uncultured Kineosporia sp.
GCGGGGGCGTGCGCCGCATCGTGGGGTTGCTTGGCGCCCCCCGAGGCCGGGCCGGGCAGCGCCAACCGGGTCGTCCACAGAAGCGAGCCGGGCGTGATCGCGGCGGAGCTCACAATCAGGCGCTGATCAAGGTGAAAGTTGGCCCACACCCTCGACCGGCGCTGATCTTGCAAGAACCTGCATGATCAGCTGATCAGCCGGCTACTGGTGGATGCCGCACTCGGTCTTGGCCCGCCCGGCCCAGCGCCCGGCCCGGGCGTCCTCGCCCGGAAGGACCGCGCGGGTGCACGGCTCGCAGCCGATTGAGCGATAGCCCAGCTGCAGCAGCGGATTGGTCAGGACCTCCGGAAACGCGTCCAGGTAGGCGTCGATGTCGGCCTGCGTCCAGTCCGCGATCGGCGCCAGCTTGAGCAGGCCCTTGCGCTCGTTCCACTGCACGGTCGGCGTATGCGCCCGGGTAGCACTCTCGTCCCGGCGCAGCCCGGTGGCCCATGCCCGATAGGAGCGCAGAGTGCGATTGAGCGGTGCCACCTTGCGCGCCGCGCAGCAGGCGTCCGGGTCGGTCAGGTACAGCTTGCCGTGAGCGGCCTCGTGCTCGGCCACGGTCTCCTTCGGCCGCACGGTCAGCATCCGCAGCGGATACGACGCCTCCACCGCCTGGGCTGTGCCGATGGTCTCGATGAAGTGGTAGCCGGTATCGACGAAGAGCATCGTGGTGCCCGGCACGGCGCGCGACGTCAGATGGGCCAGCACGGTGTCACCCATGGATGCGGTGACCACCAGGTCGTGGCCGAACGCCCGCCCGGCCCAGCCGAGGACGGTCAGCGGATCGGCGCCGTCCAGCACGCTGTTGGCTTCGGCGGCGAACCCGTACGGATCTTCTTCGAGGGCGGCGGCCACGTCCTCGGGACGGCTGATCAAGGAGCCGATCATGACTGCTCACTCTCCGAAAAAGGCTGATGCAGGCCGAAGAAGCTGAGGGAGAACACGCGCAGGCAGCTGCGACAGTGCCAGCCGCCCCGGGTCAGCCCGTCGACGGCGCCGGACGGCACCGGGCGCAGATCCTCTTCCGCGCAGAACGGGCAGTGGTAGGGAACTGCCCGCTGACTTTGCTGGCCGGGGGCAGACGAGGAGGCCGTGTTCATCGCAGGTCCTCCTCGTCGGCGTGCAGCACCCAGTCGGCGAAGCGCTCGTCGTCGGCCCGTTGATCGAGCCAGCGCCGCAACACCCGCTCGGCGTAGTCCGGCAGGCTGGCCGCGGTGGTTTTCAGCCCACGCAGCTTGCGGCCGAACCCGGCGTTCAGGCCGAGCCCGCCGCCGAGGTGAATCTGGAATCCGTCCACCGTCGGGCCCTGCGGGTCATCGGGATCGGGTACCTGGATGCCCTTCAGCCCGATGTCGGCGATCTGGGCCCGGGCGCAGGAGTTCGGGCAGCCGTTGATGTTGATCGACAACGCCGGGCCGTCCAGATTGAACAGCTCGGGGACGTCGGCCAGCCGTTCCTCCAGCTCCTGCACCAGGGTGGCGGCGGTGTCCTTGGTGTTCGTGATCGCCAGCTTGCAGAACTCGATGCCGGTGCAGGCCATGGTTCCGCGGCGGAAAGCGCTAGGACGGGCCGAAAGTCCGATCGCGTCCAGGTCGTCCAGCAGGTCCGGCACTCGTTTGGCGGCCACGTCCAGCACCACCAGCTTCTGCTGTGCGGTCAGCCGCAGCCGGGCGCTGCCGGCCCGCTCCATCGCGTCGGCCAGCTGGCGCAGCGCCAGCCCCTGAACTCGTCCGACCAGCGGCGCGGCGCCGACGTAGAACCGGCCATTGCGCTGCCGGTGCACGCCAATGTGGTCGTGCGTCCCGGCCGGCAGCTCCGGCGCCGGGCCGTCGATCAGCTTGCGCTTGAGGTACTCGTTCTCCAGCACGTCCCGGAACCGCTCCGGGCCCCAGTCGGCGACCAGGAACTTGAGCCGGGCCCGGGTTCGCAGCCGCCGGTACCCGTAGTCCCGGAAGATCCGGATCACCCCGTGCCAGACCTCGGGCACCTCATTCAGCGGCACCCAGGCGCCCAGCCGCTGGCCCAGCATGGGATTGGTGGACAGGCCGCCGCCGACCCACAGATCGAAGCCCGGCCCGTGATCCGGGTGCACGACGCCGATGAAGGCGATGTCGTGCACTTCGTGCGCGACGTCCTGGTGCGGGCTGCCGCTGACCGCGGTCTTGAACTTGCGCGGCAGGTTGGCCAGCTCCGGATCGCCGATGAACTGCTTGACGATCGCCTTGATAGCCGGGGTGCCGTCGATGATCTCGTCCCGGGCGATCCCAGCCACCGGCGATCCGAGCACCACCCGGGGGGTGTCGCCGCAGGCCTCGGTGGTGATCAGGCGGGCGCTGCCGAGCAGCCGCCAGATCTCGGGCATGTCTTCGATCCGGATCCAGTGGTACTGGATGTTCTGCCGATCGGTGATGTCGGCCGTGCCGCGAGCGAACCGCTCGCTGATGTGGGCCAGCACCCGCAGCTGGGCCAGGGTCAGCGCCCCGCCATCGATCCGGACCCGCAGCATGAAGTACTCGTCGTCCAGTTCCTCCGGCTCGAGCACCGCGGTCTTGCCGCCGTCGATTCCGGGCTTGCGCTGGGTGTACAGCCCCCACCATCGCAGCCGCCCGCGCAGGTCCTCGCCCGGGATGCTGGCGAAACCCTCACGGGCGTAGGTGGAGAGCACCCGCTCCCGGACGGCGAGACCACCCTCGCGAGCCTTCCAGGCCTCGTTCGGGTTCAGCGCGGTTGTCTCCCCCAGCGCCCACTGCCCTTCCGGGCGAGAGGCACCCCCGCGTACCGGGCGCTCCGGGCGCTCCGGGCGCGCGGTGCGCTTCGCCTCGGGGGCGGACTCTGCAGGGGTGGGCACGAATCTCCTTCGATGTGCCCTGCTGGCAGCTCACGGTCGCAGTCGAGCGCCAAAGCGGGCGCCGGCTGACACCGGACGAGCGAGGCAGGGCAGACGTGAGCCTGGGCTGATGCCGGAACTCGGCTGGGCGATCGGGGCTAACGACAGATCGCGCTGGCCGTACGCAGAAGATCCACATGGTGACGCTTGGTCAGCATGATCAGCGGTGGAGGCTGCCCTGTCATGTCTCTCCCATCGACCCTGGCGGTAGCACCGGCCCTCGATGGGGTGGTTGCTGCGGCGTCTTCGAGCCAGGTCTCTCGGCCGCTCTGGATGGCTTCATTGACAGTACGTTCACAATTCGGACCGGTCAAAGATCTGTCCGCCATTCGGACAGCAGATCAGGTCGTGAGCACAGCTTGTGAACTGAGTTATCGGCGAAGCTATTCCACTCTTTCGCCGCTGGACGCGTTCGGTGGCAGAGTTCACCGGCACCAGGAAGGATCAGCATTCATACAGCCTGGATCCAGACCTCGCAGGGACAATGATCACATGTCTAACCTCGCCCCTTTCCAGAAGAACCAGCAGCCGGGCCTGCCCACGCCGCCCAAGGGCATGACCATCGCCCGCTACGACACCTACGCCCAGGCTCAGCGAGCGGTCGACTTTCTGTCCGACGAGCACTTTCCGGTGCAGGCGGTGACCATCGTCGGGGTGGATCTGCAGATGGTGGAGCGGGTTACCGGACGGCTCACCTACAGCCGGGTGGCCATCGCCGGCATGGCGTCGGGGGCGTGGTTCGGCCTCTTCGTCGGCCTGCTGATCTCACTGTTCGGGGGAGCCCAGGGCTTCAGCCTGATCGCGGCGGTGTTCATCGGGGCGGCGTTCGGGTTGCTGTTCGGGCTGATCTCCTATGCCTTCACCGGCGGCCGCCGCGACTTCACCTCAACCAGTCAGATCGTGGCCGGGGAGTACCGCGTGCTCTGCCTGGACGAGCAGGCCGGCCAGGCTATGAGCCTGCTCAACAAGCTGCCCGGCGGCACCGGCCGTGGCCCGGCCGTGGCCGCTCCCACCGCCCCGGCTGGCGGACCGGCCTACGGGAGCTCGGCTGCTCCGGGCGCGACCGCGATGCCAGTCGGAGCCGGCCAGCCGGATCAGCCGGAACACGCTCAGGCGGCCAGCGGTCCCACCTACAGCGAAATGATCGAGCGCAAACGGCAGGAGGAGCGCGACAGCGGCAACGGGCCGGCCTGAACCGCCCGGCACCGGCTCGGCCGGGAGGAGCATCACACCGGACCGGCGCAGATCTGCTTGATGTCAGCCATTGATCCTCCCCGCCGGTGCGCTGGGGACTAACCCGGAGTCAGCGGTATCCGGCGAGCAGCGTCCGCG
Organism: uncultured Kineosporia sp.; assembly: GCA_964250315.1. Lineage (GTDB taxonomy): Bacteria > Actinomycetota > Actinomycetes > Actinomycetales > Kineosporiaceae > CAXUFS01. Next base: position 5,073 of record CAXUFS010000049.1, read on the forward strand.
ATGGCCAGCAGGGTGACCTGCGCCGCCAGCGCCTGCAGTTCGATCATGGCCCTGGAGGGCAGCTCGATCACGCCGGTGGACAGCGCGAACACGGTGTCGCCGTCCAGCATGGTGTGGGCCGGGACCAGCGCCCGGGCGATGCCGTCGTGGCCGCAGATGGCCGTGCGCTGGCACTGGCCCGGATCCAGCCGGGCGTTGGTGGCGATCACCACCAGGGTGGTGTTCAGGGCCGCGCTGTCAGCGGGCGGCCGGCCAGTAATCGTTGCGCCCGAGGGGGTTTCAACGCCGGAAGGTTGGTGCGGGCTTGGCAGGCGGTAGCCGGAGGGCATGAAGGGCTCGGCGTAGAAGCCGCCGGACGGTGTGAACGGGCTGCCGGCCGCATTGATCACGGCCACCGCACCGGCCACCACGCCCTCGACCGGCCCCGTATCGGGATCCGTACTGACCAGGGGCAGGCTGGCCGTGCCGGCCCCACCGGCGAACTGCTGCCGCGCCACCCGGGCTCCAGTCCCCGCGCCCAGCTGCCCGGACAGCGGGCCGCTCGCCTCCCAAGCCGAAACCGCTGCGGCGTAACCCATCTCCGGATCCGGAGTAGCACCGACGGCGCCGCCTCGGCCCAGATCGAACACCGCCGCCGCAGGCACGATCGGCACCAGAATCGAGCGCGGATCGTGCGGTGGTCCAGCGGGGAAGCCCCGGCCCTGTTCGCGGCACCAGCGCTGGACCCCGCCAGCCGAGGCCAGCCCGAAGGCGCTGCCTCCGGTGAGCACGACGGCGTCCACGGTCGCCACCAAGGTGGATGGGTCCAGCGCGTCGGTCTCGTGCGTGCCCGGGCCGCCACCCCGCACGTCCACCGATCCCGTCGATCCCGGCGGCGGAATCACCACCGTGACGCCGGTCAGCCAGCCGTCACCGATCCGCTGGGCATGCCCGGCCAGCACTCCTGGTACGTCGCGGATCGAACCCCAGCCGGCCAGTTCGCCATCCATGATGACCGGCGCTACAGCCAGCCGTTGCGCTTGAATCCGCGGAACATGACCGCGCAGATCAGGCCCATCAGCAGCAGGATCCCCGGATATCCGAACCGCTGGTGCAGCTCCCACATGTGGTCGAAGTTCATGCCGTAGATCCCGGCGATCATGGTGGGGACGGCGGCGATCGCCACCCAGGCCGAGATCTTGCGCATGTCCTCGTTCTCGGCCACCGCGACCCGGGCTAGACCGGCCTGCAGGATCGAGCTGAGCAACTCGTCGAAGCTGGCCACCTGCTCGTGCACCCGGGCCAAGTGGTCCGACACGTCGCGGAAGTACTCGCGGATCTCAGGGTTGATCAGCCGCCGGGGCCGTTCGGCCAGCTCCCGCAGCGGGCTGGCCATCGGCCAGATCGTCCGCTTCATCTCGATGATGTCGCGCTTGAGCTGATAGATCCGCTCGATGTCGGTGCCCGCCCGCGGTGCGAACACCTGGGTCTCGATCTCCTCGATGTCCTGCTGGATGTCGTCGACCACGCTGAGGTAGTCGTCCACCACCTTGTCGGCCACGGCATGCAGTACCGCGGCCGGTCCGAGCGCCAGCTGCTCCGGGTCGGCCTCCAGGCGCCGGCGCAGACCGGACATCGATGCATGCTTGCCGTGCCGGATCGTGACCACGAAGTACTCCCCGACGAACACCATCACGGCGCCGGTCTCAACGACATCGCCACCTTCCTGCTGAGCGGCCCGGTCCGCATAGGCAAGCGTGCGCATGGCCAGGAAGATGTCGTTCTCGTGCCGCTCGACCTTGGGCCGCTGCCGGGGCGAGGAAGCATCTTCCAGCGCCAGCGGGTGCAGTGAGAACACCTCGCCGAGCTGGGTCAGCTGCTCGGCCGAGGCTTGATGCAGGCCAAGCCAGACGAAACCGTTACCGGCCCGGGCCTGGCCGACCGCGTCGTGGAAGTCCTGGGCCGGGCAGCGGGCGCCGTCCTGATACAGCGCCCAGTCGACGGCGGCATCGAGCAGGCCGCCATCGCCCGCGCGGGTGAGCCCCTCCACCCGGGCACCGGCAGCCGCGTGGCGCAGTGCCGGAACGACACTGCGCAGGGGCGTGAGAGCCAGGGGGCGGACAAGTGGGGCCAGCGGCCGGGACGAGTTGAAGCCCGAGCCGTAACGGGGAATGCGAGCCATCGCAGATCACCTCCGGGAGCAGTGGCGCCCGCGGCGGCAACCCCTTCAGCGTGGCGCGAGGACGCCGTTCTCCGCGGGAGATTCGGTACTGGCAGGGGTGCTTTCACTTGCAGGCACCGATCTCACCTCCTCGAGCTCGCAGCGCTGACAACGTTGCATCGGTCCCATCGTACGGGCTGCCCAGTTGTTACGTGCGCGGGGCTCCGCTCATTGCTCCGATTGCCGGTCCCGGCCGCCCGGCTCTCTCCGCGTGATTGCCGGTTCAGCCTGCAAAAGTGCGGCCAGAACGGGCAAATCGCGGGCTGAGGCGCTGATCATGGACAGGGAGGACGCTGATCACAGGCGCGGCGCTCAGCTGGCCTGGCGATCCAGTTCGCGGGCGGTCAGCACCACAAGGGCGGCAGTCCAGCCCAGCGGCGCCGGTCCCGCCGGATCACCATTGCTCAGCACCTTCTCCGGCAGGGCACCCAGCTCGGTCCGGTGCGCGTCCAGCCAGGCCAGCCGGGCGATCGCCTGCGCGCGATCTCCGGTTGCGGCGGCGGCGAGCGCGGCCAGCGCAGTCTCCGGCGTCCAACTGATCCCGTCGTCGCGCCAGCCGGTTCCAGGAGCCAGCCCACCGCCGGGCCGGCTCATCCCAGACTGCGCTCGCGACCACGCCTGGAGTACCGCTGGGTCGACCTGGGCGGTGAACGGCGGAAGCAGGAAGGTCAGGGCCGCGTCCAGGTTCTGGCCGCCCAGATACCGGGGATATCCGGCCCGCCCGAACTCGGTGGAGATGCTCCGCCGCAGGGTGGCAGCGCGCGCCCGCAGCCGGGTGGCCTGGCTGCCGAGGCCGCGAGCGGTGGCGATCCGGGAGGCGGATTCGAGTCCGAGAGCCAGGGGCGCGGCGGTGCCCAGACTGAGCCGGGGATCGACCACCTCCCAGTAGTCCGGTGAGGGCCCAGGCAGTGCGCCCGGAGCTGAGGTAAGACGCAGGACGGCGCCGGTCAGCCGGTCGATCAGTGGCCGCAGCTCGTTCAGCAGGGTCGCCCGGCGATCGAGCGGGGCTTGCTGAACGGTGGCGTCAATGGCCCAGAGCACCCAGCCGGTGCCATCGGTCTGGATTCCGCGCTCGTCCGGCGGTCCAGAGCCGCCCGGCTGGTATCGAGCCTGAAAGACGCCGTCTGGAGCGGGTATTCGCTGCAGCCAGGCCAGAATGCGTTCCGCGTCGGCCTGGTGCCCGGTGATCGACAGGGCGACGGCCGAGAACGCCGCGTCCCGGGGCCAGACATAGCGCCAGATGCTCGGGCCGCTGGCCACGGAGGCGCCGCTGGACAGCGTCAGGGTGTCGATGTCGAGCAGGGCGTCGGCGACCATCGGCTGGAACTGCGGAACGCTGACTCCGGGCACCGCGCCAGCCCGCAGCCAGCGCCGCTGCTCCTGAGCGCGACTCTGGGCCCGGGCGCTGTTGTGCACCACCCGGCTGCCGTTGATCAGCACGTCGGCCGGGCTGCCCTCCGGCACGTTCACCAGGCGGCCGCCGGTGTCGAGGCCGACGGCGGCTGAGAGCAGCTTGCGGTGCACGTGATGGGAGGTGTACCAGTACCGGCCCCCGACGGTCGCGGCCACCACCAGAGCCAGCACCAGCCCAGCCGACCAGCGCCGCAGTCGCCGTGGCCTGGCCTGGTCCATCCGGCTGAGCTCGCCCGCAGGCCCATCGAGCACGCCGAGCCCAGGCTCCGGCGTGGGGGCGGCGGGGGACACGGAGCCAGTGTGCCAGCCGGGATCGCGGGCTCCCGGGCAGCGGGGAGCCGGCCTGGGTGCAGTCATCCCGGCCCGGATCAGCCGCGCAGCGCTGCCATCCAGGCCTCGATCTCGACCGGCTGGCGGGGCAGGGCGGCGGACAGGTTCTCACAGCCGTCAGCGGTCACCAGGACGTCGTCCTCGATCCGCACCCCGATTCCGCGAAAAGCCTCCGGCGCCAGCTGGTCCTGCGGCCCGAAGTACAGGCCGGGCTCGATGGTGAAGATCATTCCCGGCCGCAGCTCGGCCTCCAGATACATCTCGCGGCGGGCCTGGGCGCAGTCGTGCACGTCGATGCCCAGATGATGACTCGTGCCGTGCACCATCCAGCGGCGGTGGAACTGTCCTTCCTGGTCCAGCGACTCCTCCACGGTGCCTGGCAGCAGTCCCCAGTCGTGCAGCCGCTGGGCGATCACCCGCATGGCCGCCTCATGCACATCCCGGAACCGGGTTCCCGGTCTGGCGGCCGCGAAGGCGGCATCGGCGGCGTCCAGCACCGCCTGATAGACCTCGCGCTGGGCATCGCTGAAGGAGCCGTTCACCGGCATGGTCCGGGTGATGTCCGCCGTGTACAGACTGTCCACCTCGGCCCCGGCGTCCACCAGCACCAGATCGCCATCGTTCACCGCTCCGTCGTTCACGATCCAGTGCAGCGTGCAGGCGTGCGGGCCGGACGCGGCGATGGTGTCGTAGCTGACCGCATTGCCCTCGCGCCGGGCCCGCGCGTCGAACGCGGTCTCGATCACGCGTTCCCCGCGGGTGGCGGCCACCGCGTCCGGCAGGGCCCGGACGATGTCACCGAATCCGCGCGCGGTGACCTCGATGGCCAGCCGCATCTGCGCGATCTCGTACTCGTCCTTGACCAGCCGCAGCTCGGACAGAATCCGGGCCAGTTCGGCGTCCGCGTTCTCGGCCTGCTCCTCGACCGCCTCGGTCTGCTGCGCCACCAGCTGGTCGGCCTCCTCCTGGTCGGCGCCGACCTGGTCCTCCACGGTGGCCTCGCGGGCCTCGTCCACGACCTGCTCGACTCCAGCGTCGGCGCCCCGGACGATCCGGATGGCGATCGATCCGGCGTCCTTGGCCAGCGCCTCAGCCAGATCGTCCAGATGACGGCAGCTCAGGCCGGTCTCCGCCTCCAGTTCGGCCAAGCTGGGCCGGACCCCGACCCACAGCTCGCCGTAGCGGGGATTGGCGTAGAACTCCTCGCTGTCTCGTTCCGCCCGGGGGCGGAAGTACAGCACCGCCTGGTGAGCGTTGCCGTCCGGCTCCAGCACGAGGACGGCGTCGGGCTCGCGATCGGTGCCCAGTCCGGTCAGCCAGGCGAAGGCCGAATGCGGCCGGAACCGGTAGTCGGTGTCGTTGCTGCGGACCCGGAGCTGGCCGGCCGGGATCACCAGTCGTTCTCCCGGCAGGGCGGCGCTGAGCAGGTCCCGGCGCGGGCGGGCGTATCCGGCCGACGGCATCTGCGGCGGCAGCCGATCGGGGCGCTCAGCCCACCCGGATGCGATGAACCGGCGGAAGGCTGGAGACGAGGGCCGATGGCGGTGCTCGACCTGGGTCGGCTCGTTGGCCTCGGCGGGTTCGCCCTCGGGCTGGATCTCGCTCATCCAGTCATTCTGCCGCGCCGGGCGTGATCGGCAGGTCAGCCGGGCGATTTGCCAGCTCAGGTTGTGAACGGCCGGACTGAACCAATGATCACCAGCAAGGGAATTGCGCGGCGGCTTGACCAGCAGGCGCCCAGCAGCAACCGTCCTTCCTGTGAGCCTGATGAGGACCTGTCCCCGCTGCGGAGCCGTGGTGCGCCAGCCAGGACTGTGGGCCAGCTACTGGATCTGCGACGAGCACGGCGAGGTACAGCCGGCCGCGGCTGCGGTGGCGCCCACGCCCGACCTGATCCGCCGGCTCGCCCGGGACAGCCACGTGCCGGTATGGCTGCCTTGGCCGCTGCCGGACGGCTGGGTGGTCTCGGGGTTGCGCTGGGCCGGTGACGACAAGAGCGGCACGGTGGCCAGCGTGGTGGCGGTGAGCGGCCCGCATCCGATTCCGGGGATGGACGACGAACCGGGTGCGGACCTGATCGTGGTGGCCGAGCAGCCGGGCGTGGGTATCGGGTCGCACCTGGCTGGCTTGCAGGGGGTCGACCCCGGCCCGCTGCTGGCCGAGAAGGTGGTGCATGAACCGGCCGAGATCAAGTTGGTGGCCGATGGGCACGATGTGCCGCTGTGGTCGGTGCCGATGGACAACGGCATCGCCTACGTGGGTGAGGCCGGCGGCGACTGGTTGTGGATGCTGGCCTGGCCGGCCCCGGCCGCGGCCGTACTGCTGAACCGGTTCGGACTGGTGGACACCCGCAATCCCGGTCATGACCTGGAGTTTCCCTGCGGGCCTCTGACTCCTCGGCTGCGCTGACCTGCCGCTGACTGGCCACTGATCCGATCGGCGGCCCGGACGGCGGCTCAGTAGCCTGGCCCGGTGCCGATCGACCTTCACACCCATTCCCGGGCATCGGACGGTACGGATGAGCCCGCTGGGGTGATCGCGGCGGCGGCCCACGCCGGGCTCGACGTAGTCGCGCTGACCGACCACGACACCACGGCGGGCTGGGCCGCAGCCGGTGCCGCGGCGCGGCAGGCCGGCCTGACCCTGATCCCAGGGGCGGAGCTCTCCTGCCAGGTCGGTGGCGTCGGGGTGCACCTGCTGGCCTATCTGCACGATCCGGATGATCCCCTGCTGCTGGCCGAGATCGCCCGGACCCGCGGCGATCGGCTGGACCGGGCCCGCCGGATCGTCGCCCGCCTGGCTGAGGACTTCCCG
>CAXUFS010000049.1:11874-14176 GCA_964250315.1 uncultured Kineosporia sp.
CCCGGTGACCTATCAGGATGTGCTCGACCAGGCCGATCGGCGGGCCACCGTCGGGCGCCCGCACATCGCCGATGCGCTGGTGGCCCGCGGCGTGGTGGCCGATCGGGAAGAGGCGTTCGCCACCCTGCTGAACTCCCGCTCTCCGTATTATCTTCCGCACTATGCGCCGCCCGCCGACGAGATGACCGGGCTGATTCGAGCCGCGGGCGGGGTGCCGGTGATCGCCCACTGCCGGGCCCGGCACCGGGGCCGGGTGATCAGCGACCAGGACATCCAGGATCTGGCCGGCGCCGGTCTGCTCGGCGTCGAGGTGGACCACCGCGATCACACCCCGGCCGACCGCGTCCAGCTGCGAGCCCTAGCCGACCGGCTCGGCCTGCTGGCGACTGGCTCCAGCGACTACCACGGCGCGGGAAAGTTGAACCGGATCGGCGAGAACGTCACTGCCCCAGAGGTTCTGGACCAGTTGATCGCATTGGGTACGGCGGAACGAGTGGTCAAGCCGTGACCGGCCGATGAACAGCACCGGATTGCTCGCGGGCGGCCCGTTCCAGCTGTTCCTGGAGTCCTTCGTCACCCTGTTCGTGATCATGGATCCGCCCGGGACGCTGCCGGTGTTCCTGGTCCTCACCTCCCGGATGACGCCTCGGGACCGCGCCCGGGCGGCCACCCAGGCCGTGCTGGTCTCGCTGGTGGTGATCGTGGCGTTCGCGCTGTTCGGCCGCAGCATCCTGGACTACCTGAGCGTCTCGTTGCCCGCGCTGCAGGCGGCCGGTGGTTTGCTGCTGCTCCTGGTCGCGCTGCAGTTGCTGACCGGGCAGGTGGGAGAGCCGGAACCGGGTGGAACGGCGGGCAATGTGGCGATGGTTCCGCTGGGGACGCCGCTGCTGGCGGGGCCGGGAGCGATCGTGGCCACCATGGTGTTCGTCGGCCGGGCCCAGGGCTGGGCCGAGCATCTGGCGGTGGCGGCCGGCATCGTGCTCGTGCACGTAGTGCTGTTCCTGGTGATGCGGTTCTCCACCGTGCTGCACCGGCTGCTGCGTGAGTCCGGGGTGATGCTGCTGACCCGGATCGCTGGTCTGCTGCTGTCGGCGATCGCGGTTCAATTGGTCGCCGACGCCATCCGGGCGTTCATCGCGGGGGAGGGGTAGGCGGTGTCGTTGCAGCCGGAGCTGCCGGGCATGCCCCGGCGCCTCTACCCCTGCACTCCGACCCGGCTGAACACCTGGCTGGACTGTCCCCGCCGCTACCGCTTCGCCTACCTGGAACGGCCGATGCTGGCCAAGGGACCGCCGTGGGCCCACAACAGCGTGGGCGCCGCCGTGCACTCGGCGCTGGCCGACTGGTGGGGCTTGGATGTGGCGGCCCGGACGCCGTCCGCCGGGACCGGCCTGGTTCGCAAGCGCTGGCTGCGAGAGGGGTTTCGGAGCGATCGGCAGGCGGCCGAGTACTGCGAACGGGCGGCCGGCTGGGTGAGCGAATACTTGACCGGGGTGGATCCGGGCGACGAGCCGGTCGGGGTCGAGCGCACCGTCTCCACTCCGACTCAGCATCTGGTGCTGTCCGGCCGGGTGGACCGGATCGACCAGCGCTCCGGCCAGGCGGTGATCGTGGACTACAAGACCGGGCGCTACATCCCGGACGACGACGACGCCCGCGGCAGCCTGGCGCTGGCGGTGTACGCGGTCGCGGCGGGGCGGACGCTGCGCCGTCCATCGTCCCGGGTGGAGCTGCACCATCTGCCGACGGGCAGCGTGGCCGCGGCGGATCACACGGCCGAAGCGTTGCAGCGCAAGGTTTCTCAGGCGGAGTCGATCGCCGCCGATTGCTCCCGGGCCGACCGGGCCTTCGCGGCCGGCGACGCCAGCGACCGGATGTTCCCGCCGCAGACGTCGAAGGCCTGCTCCTGGTGTGACTGGCGCCGGCACTGCCCGGACGGTCAGGCCGCCGCGCCCGACCTGGAACCCTGGGCCGCCCTGGCTGACTGATGGTCAGTTCGCCGGTGGTTCTATGCCGGCCAGGGCGCGCTGGACGGCGTCCTCGGCCGAGGAGACGTGGTCCGGCCCGGCGACCGGGTTGCCCTCGGCGTCAGTGACTCGCCATCCGTTCAGCACGACCACCGGCACGTTGCCGCGCCGCTGCGCCAGCGCGATCTCGCTCAGGGTCCCCCAGCTGCCGCCCACCGCGATCACCGCATCAGCGCTCCAGACGATCACCGCGTTCCGGGCCTCGCCCAGGTTGGTCACAATCGTCACTGACAGATCGGGCGACGCCCCCTCCCGGCCCGGCCCGGGCCGGATCC
>CAXUFS010000050.1:0-13820 GCA_964250315.1 uncultured Kineosporia sp.
GGGTGGGCGCGGACCTGGAGCCGAGCACCTTGCTGGCCGGCTATCGGTCCGCCGTCTTCCCGATGGGCCTGGGGCGGCACGGCCGGGGGCCGCTGGGCTGGTGGTCGCCCGATCCACGCGGGGTGCTGCCGCTGGATGGGCTGAAGGTCAGCCGCTCATTGCGCCGGTCGTGCACCCGCTTCGGGATCACCGTGGACACCGCCTTCAGCGACATCCTGAGCGCCTGCGCGGACAGCCACCGTCCGGGCCGGTGGATCACCCCGCGAATCGCCGAGGCCTATCGGCGGCTGTACGACCTCGGCTGGGCGCACTCGGTCGAATGCTGGCTGGACGGGCAGCTGGCAGGCGGGCTGTACGGGGTCAGTATCGGTGGACTGTTCGCGGGCGAGTCGATGTTTCATCGCGAGCGGGACGCATCCAAGGCTGCCCTGGTCGCCTTGGTCCGGATGCTGGGCGGGGACGGCGACGGGCGCCGGTTGCTCGACGTGCAGTGGCGCACCGGCCACTTGGCCTCGCTCGGCGTGATCGACGTGCCGCGGGAGGAGTACCGGCGGCTCCTGGCCGAGGCACTGCAGGCGCCGCAGCCGCCGGTGTTCAGCCGAGTCTGATCCGATGCTCGAGCACGCCGTCCTGGCCCAACGGCTTCTGGCTGACCAGTTCGTGTCCCCGGATCCGGCACCAGGCGGCGATATCGGGACGGGCGGCCGGATCGGTGCTCAAGACCACCAGTTCGGTCCCGGACGGCAACTCCTTGGCCCGGGCCGCGAGCCGGATCACCGGCAGCGGGCAACGCAGGCCGCGGGCATCGATGGGATCGAGGTAGCCGGCCAGTTCCGGTTGCTCGTCCGGCTCCGGCTCGCCGGTCACAGCTCGCTGGCTCCGAGCATTGCCCGGACTGAAGCGATCGCGCCCGGCAGCACCTCGCAGAACCGGGCCACGTCGGGCTCGCCGACGTCCATCGGCAGTCCGATCCGGATGTTGCCGTGGGTCAGTAGGCCCATCGCGGCCAGTACGTGACTGGGTTCCAGGGTGGAGGCGGTGCAGGCCGAGCCGGACCCGGCCGCGAAGCCGAGCCGGTCGAGCTCACCGATCACAGCTTCGCCGTCGACGTACAGGCAGGAGAATGTGAGTACATGCGGCAGCGCGCGGGCCGCGCCTGGGTCCCCGGCGATGTCGGTGTCCGGTATCTGCTGGGCCGCAGCCCGGATCCGGGCCAGCAGCGCCCGGCGCCGGGTGTGCTGGGCGACCCGATCCTGGTTCGCCCGCTGCAGAGCGACCGCGGCGGCCAGCGTCAGCGGTACCGACGGCAGCCCGGGTACCGCTTCGGTGCCGTCGTCGGGGGGGCCCGGCGCGGTCCACCGGGTACCGGCCCGGACCACCAGCACGCCCAGACCGGCAGGTGCGCCCCACGATCGCGGATCGGCGACCAGGATGTCCCACTCGGCCGGCAACGGTGCGTGCCCGGCCACTGCGGTCGCATCCATCAGCAGGGGCACGCCCGCATCTCGGGTATGGGCGGCTACAGCGGAGATCGGCTGGACGGTGCCCACCTCGGCGTTCGCCGCCTGCAGGCAGGCCAGGACCACGCCTGGATCGCGTACCGCCTCAGCGAAATCGCCCACATTGGCGGCGCCGGCTCGATCCACGCCGATTCGCACCGCGACCGGCGGCTGCCCGGCCCGCCCCGCGCCCGGCTCGGACCAGTCGGCGGCCTGCAGCACCGCGGAGTGCTCGATCGCGGATGCGACCACGGCGAAACCGATCCGCCGCCGGGCCTGCCGGACACCGAGAACTGCGGCGTGCACAGCGCTCTCGTACGAGCCGGTGAAGATCACCTCTTCGGTCCGGGCACCCAGTTCGGCCGCGATCGCGGCCCGCGCGTTCTCCAGCAGCAATCGCGCGTGCCGGCCCTGGCGATGCAGCCGCCGCGGATCGGCCCAGCCCTCGTCCAGTGCCGAGTCCAGGGCTTGCCGGGCGAGCGGGTGTACGGGTGCGGCCACGGCCGCATCCAGGTAGGTCACGGACACAGTGTGCCCTCACTGCTGCAGCTGCCCATCCACCCGCTACGCTCGTCCGTACTAGCCAGAGCAACGGGCACGATCGACCCCGAAGCACCATCGAGCAGGCAGTACTTTTCAGCCCATCAGCACTCGCTGCTCCATCGAACGGGGCACCGGGACCAGACCGTGGGAAGGCCGCCAGTGCGTTCGCACGACGAAGTACAGCGCAAGGCGCATGTCGATGTGACTGGTCGCCGGCTCCGCGCCCTCGTTCTGAGCCTGACCGGCCTGGCCATGCTGGCTCTGTCGGGTTGTACCCGGCAGGTCGAGCACGGCTGGTTGCCCTCGGACAAGGGCGTGACCAACAACACCGCCCGGGTCATGCGGCTGTGGAACGGGTCCTGGATCGCCGCGCTCGCGGTCGGCGTCCTGGTGTGGGGCCTGATCTTCTGGGCGATCATCGTCTACCGGCGCCGTCGCGGCACCGTCGGCGTTCCGCCACAGATTCGCTACCACATTCCGCTGGAGATCATGTACACGGCGGTCCCGCTGATGATGGTCGCTGTGCTCTTCTATTACACCGCGCGGGACGAGTCTGAGCTGATCTCAACCAAGATCAAGCCTGATCTGAAAATCGGTGTAGTGGCCAAGCAGTGGTCCTGGGACTTCAACTATCTGGGTGAAGACACTTACGAGACCGGCACTCAGGCCCAGGAGACCGGAAACTCTCAGCCCGAGACCGGAAGCCCAACCTTGTGGCTGCCGGTAGGCAAGCGGGTCCAGTTCGAGCTGACCTCTCGCGACGTCATCCACTCGTTCTGGATCCCGGCGTTCCTGATGAAGATGGACACCATCCCAGGGATCGTCAACCAGTTCCAGGTGGTGCCTCAGGTCGAGGGTGAGTACAAGGGCAAGTGCGCCGAACTCTGCGGCGAATACCACGCCAACATGCTGTTCAATGTGAAGGTCGTCTCGCAGACTGAATACGAAGCGCACCTGAATGACCTGCGCCGGTCAGGTCAGGTCGGTGAACTGCCCACCACGCTGGGCCGCAGCGCACTGAGTCCAGAGGGCCAGCGCCTGGACGCGGAGAACGGGAACTCCTGATGACAACAGCGTTTACCCCCGACACAGCGGTTCCGATCCGCGTCGTGCCGGTTCGCAAGGGCCGCACCGCGGTGAAATGGCTGGCCACGACCGATCACAAGGTGATCGGCAATCTGTACCTGATCAGCTCGTTCGGATTCTTCATCATCGCCGGCATCATGGCGCTGCTGATCCGGCTGGAACTCTTCGCTCCCGGACTCCAGATCGTCCGGACCCAGGAGGAGTACAACCAGCTCTTCACCATGCACGGCACGATCATGCTGCTGCTGTTCGCCACCCCGCTGTTCGCCGGTTTCGCCAATGCGATCATGCCGCTGCAGATCGGCGCGCCGGATGTCGCGTTCCCGCGGCTGAACATGCTGTCGTACTGGCTGTACCTGTTCGGCGGCCTGATCGTCTGCGCCGGCTTCCTCACCCCGCAGGGGGCGGCCTCGTTCGGGTGGTTCGCCTATTCGCCGCTGTCGAACTCGGTGTACTCGCCCGGCCTGGGCGGCGACCTGTGGGTGTTCGGACTGGCCCTGGCCGGTTTCGGCACGATTCTGGGCGCGGTCAACTTCATCACCACGATCATCTGCCTGCGTGCGCCCGGCATGACCATGTTCCGGATGCCGATCTTCACCTGGAACATTCTGATCACCAGCGTGCTGGTACTGATGGCCTTCCCGCCGCTGGCCTCAGCTCTGCTCGCGCTGGGAGCCGATCGGAAGCTTCATGCCCCGGTGTTCGCGCCCGAGAACGGCGGAACGATGCTCTGGGAGCACCTGTTCTGGTTCTTCGGCCACCCCGAGGTCTACATCATCGCGCTGCCGTTCTTCGGCATCATCACTGAGATCCTTCCGGTGTTCAGCCGCAAGCCGATCTTCGGCTATCGCACCCTGGTCTACGCGACCATCGCGATCGCCGCGCTGTCGGTTGCCGTGTGGGCGCATCACATGTACGTGACCGGCCAGGTGGCGCTCCCGTTCTTCGCCTTCATGACCATGCTGATCGCGGTGCCGACCGGGGTGAAGTTCTTCAACTGGATCGGCACCATGTGGCGCGGGTCGATCACGTTCGAGACGCCGATGGTGTGGGCGATCGGCTTCTTGGTCACCTTCCTGTTCGGCGGACTGACCGGAATCATCCTGTCCGCCCCGCCGCTGGACTTCCACCTGTCCGACAGCTACTTCGTGGTCGCTCACTTCCATTACGTGGTGTTCGGCACCGTGGTGTTCGCGATGTTCGGCGGCTTCTACTTCTGGTGGCCCAAGTTCACCGGCCGGATGCTGGACGAGAAGCTGGGCTACCTGCACTTCTGGATGACGTTCATCGGCTTTCACACCACGTTCCTGATCCAGCACTGGCTGGGGGTCGAGGGTATGCCCCGCCGGATCCCGAACTATCTGGCGTCCGACGGCTTCGGCAACTACAACCGGATCTCGACCATTGGCGCGATGATCCTGGGGGCCTCGGTGATCCCCTTCTCCTACAACGTCTACCGCACCTGGCGGAAGGCGCCGATGGTCCTGGTGGACGATCCCTGGGGATACGGCGGTTCGCTGGAGTGGGCGACGTCGTGCCCGCCCCCTCGGCACAACTTCGTCTCGCTGCCCCGGATCCGGTCCGAGCGGCCCGCCTTTGACCTGCACCATCCAGAAGTCGCGGCGATGGACAGTCCGGAGCCGAACGAGAACCTGCTCGAGACGATGCTGGGCGGTCCTGAGCTGCATGAACGAGGCCCAGGTGCGAAGGAGACCCGCGAATGAAGGTAGAGGCCTGGCTGTTCGGCGCGGGCGCCCCCATCTTCATCGGCTTTGCCATTTTCTACGGCATCATGTCGTCCTGGGACGAGCCGGTCGGCCTGGCCGGCCTGATCCTGGTTGCCGGGCTGGCCGCACTGATCGGCGCTTATCTGGGTTACACCGGTGCTCACGTCGATCCCCGGCCGGAGGACGACCCATTCGGTGAAATCGCGCAGGGCGCGGGCGAACTCGGGCAGTTCGCTCCCTATTCGTGGTGGCCGCTAGCGGCTGCGGCCGGTGGGGCGATCCTTTTTCTGGGAATGGCCATCGGCGTCTGGATGATGTTGATTGGGCTCGGAATGGGTGCGGTCGGCCTGGTCGGCTGGGTGTTCGAGTTCTACCGCGGCGAGCACGCGCACTAGAAGCATCGCCCGGGTCGCGGTGCTGGTCCGGCCCAGCTGCCGTGTCTGAGCGACCACAGCTGAGCACGATGCAGCCAATCCATCGGTTTCGTTGGCTGCGGGTTACGTGGATTTGCTGCGGCTCTGGTTAGACTCCCTTAACGTCGACCTAGCAACCCTTCTTGCCCAGCAGACGTTCTGGACTGCGGGTAGGCTTGACCAGTTGCTGAATGCACGCAAAGTCTCGTTGGGGTGTCCGTGAGCTGGAACGAGGTTGGTGGACGGCGCGGGGGGCCGTTCATACTGCTGATTTTGACGGCCGCGCTGTCGGCCGTGCTGACCGGTTGTGGGCCGGACAACAGTTCGGCAACTGGGGCGGCGACCACTCAGAGTGCCGCTTCGGCGCAGCCCACGCCTCCGGCTCAGGTGTCGTTCGCTCCGGTAAATGGCACCACCCAGCTTCGGCTGGACAGCCCAGTCAAAGTCAGTGTCAAGCAGGGCACGCTGTCGTCGGTGACGGTCACACCGTCCAAGGGAACGACACTGGCCGGTGACCTCTCCTCTGACGGCACCGAATGGACCAGCACAGGTGCCCTGGCCGCGGACATGAAGTACACCATCAATGCCTCCGCGGCGGATGCCGGCGGCAAGAGCAGCACTCAGTCGGCCACATTCACCACGTTGGCGCCGAAGTACACGGCGGACGCCTGGATCCAGCCCAGTAACGGGAGCACGGTCGGAGTGGGCATGCCGATCATCTTCAATCTCTCCCGTGGTGTCGCTGAAGACCGCCGTGACGAAGTTGAGAAGGGCTTGACCGTTACCGCGAACCCAGCGGTACAGGGGGCGTTCCACTGGTTCTCCAGCCGGCAGGTGCAGTGGCGGCCCAAGACGTTCTGGCCGAGCGGCGCGAAGGTTCACGTGGCGTCCAAGCTGGCCGGGATTCAGTTAGACAAGTCCGTCTGGGGAGACAGCAAGCCGGACACCGTGGACTTCACCATCGGCTCGTCGATGATCAGCACGGTGAATGTGGACAAGCACACCATGGTGGTTCGGCAGAACGGTGCGGTGATCAAGACCATCCCGGTCACCACGGGCCGGGCCAGCTTGGCCACCCGGAACGGGATCAAGGTCATCATGAGCCGGGAGACCACTCACCGGATGGACTCGGAGACGATCGGGATCGACAAGGATGACCCCGATTACTACAACATCAACGTCAAGTACGCGATGCGGCTGACCTACAGCGGCGAGTTCATCCATGCTGCGCCGTGGTCCATCGGATCACAGGGCCGGGCCAACGTCAGCCACGGCTGCACGGGGATGAGCACCGCGAATGCGCTGTGGATGTTCAATCATTCCAAGATGGGCGACGTCGTCATCTACACCGGCAGCAGCCGGAAGCTGGAGTGGGGCAACGGCTACACGGCCTGGAACATGCCCTACAGCACGTGGGCAGCTAGCTGAGCCCTCCAATAGTGGTGCGGCTTTCACCGGGCGTCTGACTGAATCCAGGTCTGCGATCCGAGCGCCAGGCATACCGCTCTTGCCGAAACAGTTAGGCGGTCTGACCGTACTGCGCGCCATGTTCAGCTGAGCCCTTCTCGAGCCGGTGCTCGGAACCGCGGGGCCTCCTGGGGCGATTTACCGTCAGTACTAGTGACTGCGATTCGGCCTGACTCTCGGCGCCTCGACTTGGTCTGTGCTGCGGGCAGTGTTGGCCGCGCGCGGGGAATGGGATCGCGGTCAGGCAAAGCGACAGGAGCGCCGTCACGAGGCCGCGCAAAATGCGAGTGGCGCCAGCACGAAGGCTGGCGCCACTGCGCTGACGATGCTCAGTGAGTGAGGGCCTGCTGCTCCTCGCCTGCTTCGATCGCTTCGTGTTCGGTGCCGTGGTGATGAGCCGCTGCGAGCTCGGACGGCGTCACCGGAGCAACCCGGTCCTCGAAGTAGAAGGCGGACAACTTGTGTCGCAGCCGGTCCAGCAGCACTCCGGGCCGCCGGACGCCATCCCGATCCGTTGCCGCAGCCAGCGGCAGCGGAGGCTGGATGTCCTGCTGAACCAGAATCCACCGGTCGTAGGGATTCAGCGGCTCGTGCAACTCGAACACCTCTCCGCCCTCGGTTCGGAACACCCGGCCGGTTTCACGGCCGTGCAGCACCTTCTCCCGGTCCTTGCGCTGCAGCCCGATACAGATCCGCTTGGCGATCACATAAGCGAGCGGCGGAGCAACGAACACCAGGATCCGCAGAGTGTTGGTGATGTCGTTGATCGACAGGTGCAAGTGCGTGGCGATGATGTCGTTTCCGCCACTGATCCACAGCAGCACGTAGAAGGTGATGGCCATGACGCCCAAGCCGGTGCGGGTCGGCACGTTCCGGGGGCGGTCGAGGACGTGATGCTCGCGCTTGTCCCCGGTGGCCCAGGCCTCGATCCAGGGATAGGCCACGGCCAGCGTGGTCAGTATCCCTGGGATGATCAACGCCGGGAGGATGATGTTCCCGGACACGGTGAACCCGAAGAGGTGGAATTCGAACAACCCCGGCGTCAGCCGGACGGCGCCGTCCAGGAAGCCCATGTAGAAGTCGGGCTGAGCACCCGCACTGATGGGTGATGGATCGTAAGACCCGTACAGCCAGATCGGGTTGATCGTGAACAGCGCCGACATGAGTGCGGTCACGCCGAAGACAATGAAGAAAAAGCCACCCGCTTTGGCGGTGTAGATCGGGAACAGCGGATAGCCGACCACATTGTCGTTGGTTCGGCCCGGCTTGGGGTACTGAGTGTGTTTCTGCAGCACTATGAGGAACAGATGGACGGTGATCAGCGCCAAGAAGATGCCCGGTAACAGCAACACGTGGATCGTGTAGATCCGCGGGATGAACGCTTCACCGGGGTATTGGCCCCCGAACAGGAAGAAGCTGACATAGGAGCCGACCAAAGGGATGGCCAGGATGATCGCGTTCGCAATGCGCAGGCCGTTTCCGGACAGCAGGTCGTCGGGGAGGGAGTAGCCCAGGAACCCTTCCACGATCGCCAGCAGGGCCAGCACCAAACCGATGATCCAATTCAGTTCCCGGGGCTTGCGGAAAGCGCCGGTGAAAAAGATCCGGAACATGTGCACGATGATTGCCACGACGAAGATCAGGGCAGCCCAGTGATGGATCTGCCGGACCAGCAGGCCGCCTCGCACATCGAATGACATGTGCATGGTCGAGGCGAAGGCCTCCGAGACCTTCGTTCCCTGCCACTGCGCGTAGCTGCCGTTGTAGGTCACCTCGTTGACGCTGGGCACGTAGAAGAACGTCAGATATGTGCCCGTCATCAGCAGGATGATGAAGCTGTAGAGCGCGATCTCGCCCAGCATGAACGACCAGTGGTCGGGAAAGATCTTGCGAGCGAAGAACTTGACGCCCTTGCTGGCGCTCACCCGCTCATCGAGGAAGTTACCGACTGCGCCGGCCGGCGATGTCGAACTCATCCGCGCTCCCAAAAGCTTGGTCCGACGGCCTCTGCGAACGGGGCCTTAGCTATCAAATATCCGTCACTGTCCACGGTGATCGGTAGTTGAGGAAGTGCTCTTTTGGCTGGACCGAAGATGACCTTGCAGTTCTGGGTCAGATCGAACGTCGACTGATGGCAGGGGCACAGCAGATGGTGCGTCTGCTGCTCGTACAGCGCCACCGGGCAGCCCATGTGGCTGCAGATCTTCGAGTAGGCCACGATGCCCTGATAGGAGCCGGGTACGGATTCCTTGGCCAGTAGTTCCGGTTCCAGCCGGATCAGGAGGACGGCTGCCTTGGCCCGCTCGTCCAGCGGGTGCTCCGTGTCCTCGATCCCCTCAGGCATGACGTGCACGACTGAGCCGACGGTCAGGTCGGAAGCCTTGATCGGAGTGCCGCCGGGCTGATCGCGGGACAGTTTGTCTCCGGCCTTCCAGAACGTCGTGGACAGCTGGTTCTTCGGCAGCGGCCCGGTGTCGCGCAGAAACACGATGCCCGGCAGCGGGAACAGCGCCAGTGCGCCGATCAAGGTGTTGCGCAGCAGCGGCCTCCGGGCCACCCCCGACTCGTCGGCGCCGGTCTGCAGGATCGCGACGGCGTCGGCTCGATCCTGATCCGATCCGCGTTGCAGGTGCCGGTATTCGACGCGTTCCTCGTCCGGCATCAGGGTCTTGGCCCAGTGCACGGCGCCCAGCCCGATGCCCAGCAGGGCCACGGCCAGGCCGATGCCGAGGACTTTGTTCGACAACTCCACCCGCCGCAGATAGTCGAACGGCTTGAGGTGGTGGTCGTACTGAACGGCGTAGTAGCCCACGATGGTGACCAGGGTGCCGATGATCGAGAGCGTGAACAGGCCAGCCACCTGCTGCTCAGCTCGCTTGGCCGCCTTCGGGTCGGTGTCGGCCATCCGGTGCTGGTGCACCGGCAGTCCTGGATTCTCGAATCGCTCGGGCAGCGTCGCCGGTGTGGTTTCAGCCAGTTCGGAGCCCGCTGATCCCGCGGCCGGGGTGCTGGGTTCGTGATCGATGGTCATCTCGTCGTCCGTCCGTCACTCAGGCCGATTTTGATCCGAGCCAGACTGCGCATCCGATCAATGCGGTCAATCCGACCACCCAGGCCACCAGACCCTCGCTCACCGGCCCGATCCGGCCCAGTGACAGACCACCAACGTTCGGCGTCTTATTCACTGTGGTCAAGTAGGTGATGATGTCCTTCTTCGACTGCGGGTCCAGGGTGTTGTCGTTGAACACCGGCATCGATTGCGGGCCGGTGACCATGGCCTCGTAGATGTGGGTCGGGGAGGTTCCGGTCAGGCTCGGCGCGTACTTGCCCCGAGTGAGTGCGCCGCCCTTGCCCGCCGAGTTGTGGCACATGGCGCAGTTGGTACGGAAGATCAGTGCGCCTCGCCCGGCCTGCCCGTCGGCCTGGACGGCGTCGCCTCCCGGAATCGCCGGGCCCGGACCGAGGCTGGCCACGAAGGCGGCCAGTTGCTTGACCTCTGCATCGGTGAACAACACCTTGGACTTGGGCGCCTGCGGGCCGCTGGCCTCGAGCGGCATCCGCCCGGTGCCGACCTGGAAGTCGACCGCGGCAGCGCCGACCCCGATCAGTGAGGGGGCGCGGTTGAGGCCTTCGGCGTTCATCCCGTGACAGGTCGAGCAGTTGGCCAGGAACAGCTCATGACCGGCCGCGACATCGCCGTTGGTGGCTGTGGCTGCACTCGCCTGGCTGGGGGCGACGGCGGCGTACACCGAGCCGGTCACGATCAGGCCGAGCAGCACGAGCAGGCCCCGGGCCAGCGGATGCCTCCGGCGAGCTGCGAGTCCGGTCACATTTACTCCTACGTCGGGCGGGCCTGCTGCGGATGCGCGTCGCCGCAGTTGTTGCGAGATGCCTTACTGGATCACGTAGATGACCAGGAACAGTCCGATCCACACCACGTCCACGAAGTGCCAGTAGTACGACGTGACAATCGCACTGACCGCCTCTGCGTGGCCGAAACGGCGCGCCATGAAGCTACGGCCAATGATCAGCAGAAACGCGATCAGCCCGCCGGTGACGTGCAGGCCGTGGAAGCCGGTGGTCAGGTAGAAAACCGCGCCGTATCCGCTGGAGGCGATGGTGAGGCCGTCGTGCACCAGATGCGCGTACTCGAAAATCTGCCCGGCGACGAAGACCGCTCCGGCGACGTAGGTCAGCGTGTACCACTCGCGCATGCCCCAGTTGCGGAAGCCGTCCCGCCTGGTCCACGGCGTGTACCAGGCCCCCAGGGCGGAGGCCTGATAACGCTCGGCGGCGAACACGCCCATCTGGCACCAGACCGAACTGAGCACCAGATTGATGGTGTTGGCCAGCGAATAGGGAATGTTGAGCTTGGCCGGCTGAGAGACCCACAGCTCGGGAACCACCGACCGGATGGTGAAGTACATCGCGAACAGGCCCGCGAAGAACATCAGCTCGGAAGCCAGCCACACGATGGTGCCGACCTGAACCATGTTTGGGCGGTTGATACTCGCGTGTACGTCCGCCCCGGAGGGGCTGTCTACTGCCGATACGGAGGCCACGGCGTCATTATTGCCGTACCAGTAGGGTCGCGCTGCTCCCGGGGGTAATCGTTTCGGTAACTGATTGCTGGAACCGGCTGGAGATGGTGCTGTTGTAACGGCTGGGTAGGCGGCGCAGCCGTCGTCCCAAGTCCATTCCCCGCTCGCCGGGAACGGCGTGTCGCCGCTGGATCGCCAGGTTCCGGACCCCCCTAGACGGTCGGGCCGCCGGCCCGGAGCGGAGCATGCTCGCGGCGGTACGATCACCGCCAGGTCGCCCAGCCGCCTGGCACGGGCTGGAGGCGGGCCGATACAGCGCAGTACACCCAAGTTTCGGAGACGACGCATGACCAGCAGCCCAGCCGGATCCGGCGCGCACACGAGCGCTGCCGAGCCGGGTTCATCCGCAGGCAGCGAGCCCCTCGGCGATCCGGGCAATGCCCGGGGCGGTGCTCCTAGCAGCCACGAGGTTGCGGTACCGGCCCACCGTCCCGCGGTCGACACCTCCGGGCACCCGGATCCGCGGCTGAGCGGAGAGCAGCCGATCTCACCGCCGCATCCGATCAACCTGCTGCTGTACAGCGACGACATGAACACCCGGGCCCGGGTGCGCCGATCGGTGGGCCGCAAGCTGGCCGCCGATCTTCCCGCAGTGGAATGGACCGAGTGCGCTACGTCTCCCGCGGTGATCAATGCCGTGGCAAAGGGCCGGTTCGACGTTCTGATCCTGGACGGCGAGGCTGCACCAGCCGGCGGGATCGGGCTGTGCAAGCAGTTAAAGGACGAGAAGTACGAATGCCCGCCGGTACTTGTCCTGACCGGGCGCCCGCAGGATGCCTGGCTGGCCACCTGGTCGCGGGCCGATGCCGCCGTCCCGCATCCGCTCGATCCCCGTGCGCTGGCTACGGCGATTCTGGGTCTGGCCCGGATGCACCGTTCTGAGGTGGCGTAGCGAATGTCGGGAGCCGTCCTGCGATGAGCCTGGCGACGTCCTGGCCGCAGTTGCTGTCGGCGCTGCTGGGAGGCACCGATCTGACTCACCAGGAAGCAGCCTGGGCGATGGAACAGGTGCTGACCGGCGAGGCCACCGCGGCTCAACTGGCCGCCTTCTTGGTCGCGCTGCGGTCGAAGGGGGAGACCATCGGCGAATTGACCGGCCTGGTCGAGGTGATGCTGAAGCACTCCATCCGGATCGAGGTCCGTGGCCCGGCCGTCGATGTGGTCGGAACTGGTGGAGATCGCTCGCAGTCGGTCAACATCTCCACCATGGCCGCGCTGGTGGTGGCCGGAGCCGGCTATCGGGTGGTGAAGCATGGCAACCGGGCGGCGTCGTCGTCGTCCGGTGCGGCGGACGTCTTGGAGTCCCTGGGGGTTCGGCTCGATCTGCCGCCGGAACGCGTACAGGAATTGGCCGAAGAGGTTGGGATCACGTTCTGCTTCGCGCAGTTGTTCCACCCGGCTATGCGGTTCGCCGGTCCGGTACGGCGGGAGATCGGCATCCCGACCGCGTTCAACTTCCTCGGGCCGCTGACCAATCCAGGTCAGCCGGGAGCGGCGGCCATCGGCTGCTCGGATCTGCGAATGGCGCCAATCATGGCGGGAGTACTGGCCGCCCGGGGTGATCGCGGCCTGGTGTTCCGCGGCGAGGACGGCCTGGATGAGCTGACCACCACCGCGCCCTGCCGGGTGTGGCAGGTGGAGGACGGCCAGGTGCGCTCCCTGACTCTGGACGCCGCTGACCTGGGCGTTCCCCGGGCCAACCTGGCGGACCTGCGGGGCGGCGATGCCGCCCACAACGCCGGCGTCGTCCGGGATGTGTTGTCCGGCAAGCCGGGACCGATCCGCGACGCGGTGGTGCTGAACGCGGCGGCCGGGCTGGTGGCGGCCGGGGCCGGTCAGCATCCGGGGGGCGAGCTGGCTGACCGGCTGATCTCGGGGATGCGAACGGCCGCCGAGGCGATCGACTCGCAGGCCGCAGCCGCGGTGCTGGACCGCTGGGTGGCCGCCGCGTCTGCCTGAAACCGGTTCAGCGGTCAGGGTTCTCATTGGGCTTGCCGCCACAGCTGAGCCTGCGCTCCGGCGATCGGCACCGCCCAGGTGCCCTCGATGGCGACCAGGCGAACGCCCGGTTGCTCTAGCCAGCGCACGATCAGTTCAGTCTCCTCCGGTAGCGCCGACGACCACAGCGGGCTTCCGGCCCTCACCATCTCACCGGCAGCCTGCAGGGCCTCGACGTACGGCATGGGACTCGCGCCGGGCGGGCTGATCGCGCTGCCCGCCAGCCGGCCATAACGGACCAGCGCGAACTCCCAGCCTCCGCGCTCACGCCGCCGGGCACCGACCAGCTCAGCACTGCGGGCGATCGGGCTGAGCCGCTGGTTCCGGGCCGCGCCGTGCAGGAAGGCCATCATCCGATCTCTCTGCACGGCCGCCTCCTCGAACCGCTGGCTGGCCGACAATGACCCCGCCCGGCGCAGGCTGGTCTCCACCACCGTCCGTGCCTCGTGCGTGATCGCTGCCCGGACGTGCTCCGCGATCAACTGG
>CAXUFS010000051.1:0-13697 GCA_964250315.1 uncultured Kineosporia sp.
GCCGCAGCCAGCGCCCGGCCGTACGGGCCCGGGACGGCTCCGGGCCGGTCCGGCTACGTGGTTCACGCATCGCCGCGGCCAGGATCCGCAGCACCTGATTACGGCCGTGGCTGGGCGGGATGGTCTGCTCGATCCCCGCGTCGAACAGCATCGCGCCGATCTGGTTGCCGCCGCGGGTCAGCAACTGGGCCATGGTGGCCGCAACCTCGATCACCACCTGGTGCTTGCGCCGCTGGATCGGCCCGAAGCCCATCGACGGGGATCGGTCCAGCAGCAGCCAGCTGGTGATCTCGCGGTCCTCGTCGTACTCACGCACGTGCGGCTGCCCGGTGCGCGCGGTGACGTTCCAGTCGATGTGCCGCACGTCGTCGTAGGGCTGGTACTCGCGCAGGTTGGCCACGTCGATGCCGGGCCCGCGGAACAGGGTGCGGTAGTCGCCCTGCAGCCGGCCGTCCAGCCGCCTGATCACCCGCCACTCCAGGCGCCGCAGTACCCGCTCAGGGCTGAGACCGGCCGTTCCCGGCTCGACCGCTTGATCCATCAGGCCGGCCCGGTGCCCAGTCCGCCGGATGGCGCGGCGGCGCGCTCCCGCATCGGGATGTCGGGCAGCGCGACAGCGGCCAGCACCGGCCCGAGCAGGTCATCGGGGGAGACGTCGTCGGCCAGCGCCTCGTAGGACAGCACGATCCGATGCCGCAGCACATCCCGGGCCAGGTCGCGGGCGTCGATGGGCAGCGCGTAGTCACGCCCGCGCAGGAAAGCGAGCGCCTTGGCCGCCAGCACCAGGTTGATCGAAGCTCGCGGGCTGGCCCCGAAGGACAGGTAACGGGCCAGCTTGGGCAGCCCGGACCCGGCCAGGTCGCGAGTGGTGGTGGCCAGCTTGACCGCGTATTCGACGATGCCCGGGTCGACGTAGACGGCGTCGGCGGCGCGCTGGAAGCCGCGCAGGGTGTCGATGTCAACCACCTGAGTGGTGCCCTCGTGATCAGCGGTCATCCGTTGCACGATCACGAATTCTTCGGCGGGGGTTGGGTAATCGACCAGCACCTTGAGCATGAACCGGTCGACCTGCGCCTCCGGGAGCGGGTAGGTGCCCTCCGACTCGATCGGGTTCTGGGTGGCCATGACCAGGAACGGGTCAGGGGCTGGAAAGGTCTGGCGCCCGATGGTGACCTGGCGCTCCTGCATCACCTCAAGCAATGCACTCTGCACCTTGGCCGGAGCCCGGTTGATCTCGTCCGCCAGCAGCAGATTGGCGAACACCGGTCCGAGCGACACCTGGAACTCGCCCTCGTTCTGGTTGTAGATCCGGGTGCCGACGACGTCGGCCGGAACCAGGTCGGGAGTGAACTGGATGCGCTGGAACTGACCGCCGATCGCCGCCGCCATCGCCTTGATCGCCATCGTCTTGGCCAGCCCGGGGACGCCCTCGACCAGCAGATGCCCGCGGGCCAGCAGGGCCACGAACATCCGCTCCAGCAACAGGTCCTGGCCCACGATCGTCTTCTTCACCTGGTAGAGGGTGTGCTCCAGGGGATGCTGCGCGGCGGTCGTGGTCAACGACAGCGGGGGCGCCTCTGGTGGCGTGTCCATGGTCTCCCTGTTCAGTTGGCTTACTTCTGCGGGCTCCCGGCGGCACCGCCGGCGGTCTGGATCGGGACAGCGAAGCCGATGCCGATGAAGTAGGGCTGGTTGGACGGGTTGGCCAGGCCGGTGACGATGCCGATCACCTGGCCGTCCCGGTTCAGCAGCGGGCCCCCGCTGTTGCCCGGGTTCACGGCGGCGTCGAACTGGATCAGGCCGTGCAGGGCCTGGCCGCCGTTCACTGCGGTGGTCCGGTCCAGGCCGGACACCACCCCCGCGGTGAGGGTTCCGCGCAGGCCCAGAGGATTGCCCGCGGAGAACACCGCGCTGCCGATCTGCGCGCCGCCACCGAGCACCGCAGGCACGATCAGCCCGGGCGCCCTCTGGATGGCCAGTACCGCTATGTCGGTGTCCGGGCGGCGGCGGGCGATCGAGGCGGGCGACTTGGTGCCGTCCTGGAACTCGATGGTGACGGGGGTACCGTCCGCGACCACGTGCAGGGCGGTGAGGACGGTGCCGTCGGAGTTCACCACCACTCCAGCGCCGAGTGAGCCGTTCTGGGTGGTCACGGTGACCAGTGACGGCAGGATCGTGCGATAGACGGTGACCCCGTCGGCGGGAGCCTTGCGCTGCTGCGCCTCGGCGCTGGTGATGCCCTGCTGCACGGTGCGGGCCACGTCGGCCCGGGTCAGCGCAGGCGGCCCGCTGGCGACGGCCCGCCACACCAGTGCGCCTGCGACGATCACCACCACCGCGACAACGAGCAGGGCCCACACCGGCCATGACCACGACCGCGGCGACATCCGGCCCAGCGCGGACCGGCTCGTGCCCACCGGCGGCGCCGATTTCGGCGGGCTCTCGGCGAGCCCTCCACGCGTGGGTCCCATTAAGTGACTGTAGGTCGGTTTCCGGGCGATGACACGTGCGCGGGCGTGAATTTTCGGCCCCGGCGGCGGTACGGGCCCCGCCAGCTCTGGGCCCTTGCGGCGGCGGTGAGGTCAGGCGTCCCGGACCCCGTCCAGGGCTCGGTCGCGCTGCTGCTGGCTGAGCTCGCCGTACGGGTATTCGCCTGGGCCGGGCTGGCTCGCGGCATCCAGGGCGGCGGTCTCATCGTCGCTCAGATGCAGGTCCGCCGAGGCCAGGTTGGTCTCCAGTTGCTCCACCGTGCGGGCGCCCAGGATGGTGGAGGTCACACCCGGGCGGGCGGTCAGCCAGGACAGTGCCACCTCGGCCATCGACACGTCCCGTTTCTCCGCGATCTGCTGGACGGCGCCGACTACCTCCCAGGTGCGGTCCACGTTGCGCAGGTCGTAGGCCTCGACCCCGCGGGCCGGGTTCTCCCCGAGCCGGGTCGCACCGGCCGGGCGCTGGTCGCGGCGGTACTTGCCGGACAGCCATCCGCCGCCCAGCGGGCTCCAGGGCAGCAGGCCCAGCCCGGCATCCATGGCGGCCGGGACGACTTCCCACTCGATCTCCCGGGCCAGCAGGTTGTACTGCGGCTGCAGAGTGACCGGCTCGGCCAGGTTCATCGCCCGAGCCAGATGCACGGCCTTGGTGAGCTGCCAGCCGGTGAAGTTGGACAGGCCGTAGTAGATGATCTTGCCGGCCCGGACAAAGCCGTCCAGGGTGCGCAGGGTCTCGTCCAGGGGGGTCAGCGGGTCGTAGCTGTGTACCTGGTAGAGGTCGACCGCGTCGAGGCCGAGCCGGGCCAGCGAGGCGTCCAGCGCCCGGGTCAGGTGCCGGGCCGAGAGTCCCTCGCCGTTCGGGTTCGGCTGAGTCGGGAAGCGGCCCTTGGTGGCTAGCACCACCCGCTGCGTGACTTCGGCCGGGCGGCTGGCGAACCAGCGGCCGATGATCTCCTCCGAGGCGCTCTTGGCGTAGACGTCGGCGGTATCGACCAGGGTGCCGCCCGATTCGACGAACCGATCGAGCTGGGCGTGCGCGCCCTTCTCATCGGTTTCGGCGCCGAAGGTCATGGTGCCCAGGCAGAGGGTGGAGACCGAGCAGCCGCTGCGGCCCAGGGTGCGATAATCCATGCTCTGGTCCTACACCGGCAGCCGGCGATCCGCGAGCCAGCGTCCCGGCCGGCACAGCTGCTGGTGGGCTCGCAGCCTCACTGCTGGCCAGCACCTTCGGGTGAACTGGATTCAGCAGTTCAGCGACTGGCCTGAGGCTTGCTGTTCAACAGCCGCAGCACGGCCCGTTCGATCCCGGTGTCGCCGGTCGGGTGGTCGTTGCGACCGGGAGCGGCTCGCCGAAGCGCGGCACTGATGGTGACTCCTTCGGCGAAGCGGTCGATCACCCGCGGATTCACATAGGAGGCCCGGCAGACCGCTGGAGTGTTGCCGAGGTATCCGGCCACTTCCTTGATCGCCTGGCTGACCGACCGCTTCAGCGCGGTAGCTGACGTCGGCTGGGGCCGTCCGGACAGGGCGACCGCGGCCAGGACGGTCGCGTGCCAGGTGCGGAAGTCCTTGGCCGAGGAATCGGGGGCGACCACCTCTTTGACGTAGGCGTTGATGTCGGCGCTGGAGACGTCGGACCAGCCCCGGCCGATCCGGTAGGCCAGCAGCTCGTCGCTACCGCCGCGGCGTCGGCGCAGGCTCTGCACGACATCGAGCACGTCCTCGTCCCGGATCCGGATCCTCCGATGCTGCCCGGACTTGGCCGTGTACTCGAACTCCATGGCGCCATCGGAGATCCGGACGTGCTCCTTGCGCAGGGTGGCCAGCCCGAAGCTGCCGTGCTCCTCGGCGTAGCTCTCGCCGCCGACCCGGAACAGGCCGAGGTCGAGCAGGCGGAATGCGGTGGCCAGCGCGCGTTCCCGGGGCATGCCCGGCAGCTCGAGATGCTCGTCGACGACGCGGCGAGCGGCTGGCAGCCGCCGGGCGAACTCCATCACGTGAGCGTGCTTCTTGTCGGCCTGCTGCTGGGTCCACTGGGCGTGGTACATGTACTGACGCCGGCCGGCGTCATCGGTGCCGATCGCCTGGATGTGGCCGTTCGGGTAGGGCGAGAGCCAGACCTGTTGCCAGGCCGGAGGAATCACCAGATCCTGCAGTCGCTGAACCTGCTCAGCATCGTCCAGCCGGTTGCCGTGCTGATCCAGGAAGATGAAGCCCTTGCCGCTGCGGCGGCGAGTCCAGCCCGGCCGGGCCGGGTCGGAGCGGCGAAGTCGTGGCACCGGAGCAGTGTCACCGACGCCCGGCCGGAGCGCTCGCCGACCTGACTGAAAGCGGTCCGGCCGGGAGGAGCAAGGGGCTGATCGGGCCAGTCCGCCGTCGAGAATCGCGATCGATCCTCCCCGCCGATACGGCCAGCCCTTTCTCAGGCTATTCTCAGCCATTCTTGCCGGGGTGCCGGATTCGTCTGAGGCAACGGGTGCCAACCGGCTAATAAATCATTGCCGGTTAATTGTTCGAAACATATCTCCAATACATTAATGCGTCGCCATTCGGCCTTCAAAGGCATTACGTGATTGGCTTCACAAAGCCGGGTCGCACATGGTGGCGAATTCAGGCCATGGCGACCTCGCGTAAGTCCAGACTTATGATCACACTGCTGTTCACCGCAACGCTCACCCTGGCAGCTGGCGCCGTCGTGGCCGCTTCGCTTCCATCAAGTGGCATCTTCTGGACCAGACCCGACCGCTCGGCCTCGGTGATGTCATCCGCAAAGCCGGCGCCCAGCACGCCTTCTTCGACGCAGCTGGCTCCGCCATCGCCCGCGACAGCGACGCCGGGTGCGACCCTGCGGCCCTCGGCGACCTCAGCCGGAATGGATCTCCGCAAACGCCGAGCCGATTCGATCACCTACACGGTCAAGCGCGGGGACACGCTCTCAGGCATCGCCGCCTGGTTCAAGCAGCACGGCTTTGGGGATCTGTACCGAGCCAATCGAGCCGTCATCGGACGGGATCCGGATCTGATTCGTCCGGGCCAGCGAATCACCATCA
Organism: uncultured Kineosporia sp.; assembly: GCA_964250315.1. Lineage (GTDB taxonomy): Bacteria > Actinomycetota > Actinomycetes > Actinomycetales > Kineosporiaceae > CAXUFS01. The sequence goes on from CAXUFS010000051.1 coordinate 5,540, forward strand.
GCCACGGCGTGATGGAACTCGAACACCATTAGCGGTCGCTATCGACGGAGAGCACACATGACAGAGCCCCAATACGCCATCGGGAACAACGAGTCGGGCGCGTACCCGGTCGACACCGGATCACAGCCGGTGTCCCATCTGGCCGGGGGAACACAACACGGCCGGGCGCGACTCGAGCTGATCCCGTCGCCCACCCGCAGCGGGCCGCGTCGAGCACCGTCGCACTGGCGGCTGCCAGTATCGGAATGGCGATTCAACGAGGAGATCGAACGCGAACTGCATCGCGCCAATGTCGCCCGCCGGCCTGGCATGCTCGCCGCCATCAGTGTCGCGGAACTGGAGCAGCTGCGCCGGCGCTTGGGCAGCCGGGCCGAAGAGGCGCTCGCTGAAGTGATGGATGAGCTGCTGGCCGCAGAGGCACCGGTTCTGGAGCAGCACAGCACCCGCAGCGATGGCGGGGTCTTCCTGTTGATGCCGGAGACGGAGATGTCCAGCGGGGCAGACCGATTGCGCAAACTGCTGCTCGCCATCGCCCGGACCGCCATAGACGTCGATGGTGAGCAGATCCGTGTCACCCCGGTCATCGGCTACGCGGCGCTCACCGACGCTGGCTCGGCCCAGGAGCTGCGTGATCGTTCGGCAACCGCGCTGTGGAACGCCGAGCTACACCTAGATCTGATCCCGGTCAGCTACTCTCCAGCACTGTCGCCGCCTCCCGCGACCGGAAGCACCAGCGGACCCATGCCGGCTGCGACCCCAGCAGCCCGGCCACCTCGCGGCTTCAAGGGACTGGAGGCCGGGCTGCAGATCGCCTTCACCATGGCCCTGCTCGTCCTGCTTCCGTTCATCGTCTATGTCGTGAGCTGGTACTGCGGATTCGATCTGACCGCGATCACCTACCCGCTGATGGCCTTGGCGCTGGCCACCACCGCAGCCGGATTGTGGGCCGAGAACTTCCAGGCCGTCGGCGCGGTCACCGCTCCCGAGGCGACAGGCTCTCCGCCGCTGGCGAGCGCGATCATCGCTGCCTACCTCCCCAACGAAGCGGCGACGATCATGGCAACGGTCGCCTCCATGCTGGACCAGGACTATCCCGGGGGCCTGCAGGTCATTCTCGCCTACAACACCCCCCAGCCCCTGCCGATCGAGGACACCCTGAGGCAACTGGCCGCGCGAGATCCCCGGCTCCTGCTGCTGCGGGTCCGCGGAAGCACATCGAAGGCCCAGAACGTCAACGCGGCGCTGACCTACGTCCAAGGAGATTTCGTCGGCGTCTTCGACGCAGATCATCATCCCGCCCAGAACAGCTTTTCGCGGGCCTGGCAATGGCTCTCGAACGGCCAGGACGTCGTACAGGGTCACTGCGTCGTGCGGAACGGCACGTCGTCCTGGATCGCGCGCCTGATAGCGGTCGAGTTCGAAACCATCTACGCGGTGAGCCATCCCGGACGGGCCCGGTTACACGGTTTCGGCATCTTCGGTGGCTCGAACGGGTACTGGCGAACCGATTCGCTGCTGCAGATCAGGATGCAGGGTTCGATGCTGACTGAGGACATCGACTCATCCATGCGCAGCCTGCTCGACGGGTTCCACATCGTTTCCGATCCGGGCTTGATCTCCACCGAGCTTGCGCCGACCACGCTCTCCGCGTTGTGGAACCAGCGAATGCGCTGGGCGCAGGGCTGGACCCAAACCGCCCGGCGGCACCTGCGGCCGGCGATGAACTCCGACAAACTCACCCGGCGGCAGAAGGTGGGTGCGGCGTTCCTTCTGGGCTGGAACCAGATCGTTCCCTGGCTGACGATCCAGGTGATTCCGATGCTGGCTTTCACCGCCTGGCGGGATGGTGGCATCGGCCGGATCGACCTGCTGGTGCCGATGTTCGTGCTGTTGTCGTTGTTCACGTTCACGGTCGGCCCGGCGCAGGCCATCTTCGCCTATCTGCTGGGCGCTGAGCCGGTTCGTCAGCACCGGAGCTGGTTCTCGCTGTACGCGCTCCACAACGTGCTGTGGTTCGGTGAGCTGAAGAACCTGATCTCGCGGGTGGCACAGCTGAAGGAGATCGCCGGTGAGCGAGAGTGGCGGGTCACGCCGCGGGCGGTGGAATCCAGCCGCAACGATGATGAACCGGCCCGCAACCGGGAAGCGAACTGAGGCATGCGCACAGCATCGTCCACCAGCCCCGAACATCGCCGGTCGATGCCCGTGGCCTGGGGATCGGTCATGGCACCACGAGCGGCGGACGACGGGAACCTGGAATCGGAGGTCAGCGGGCTGGGCGCTCAGCTGGGATTCGCCGTGGTGGTGGTCGTCGTCTTCCATGTGTACCAGTTCTGCAATACCGCCCCCGCGTCCCGCGCCGGAACGGCAGTCCGTACGCTGCTGAATTCCCTGGACGCAGCCATTCCGTGGTTGTTCGTGATCGCCGGCTTTCTGCTGTTCGAGCCGATCGCGCGAGGGATCACTGAGTCCGGCCGCCCGTTCGCGGCTCGTCGGTTCCTGGCCTTGGCCGCTGCCCGGGTCCTGCCTGCCTACTACGTCGCGATCGTCACCGTCTGGCTGCTGCGCCAGACCGAGTTACCGGGGGATTGGCGAGACCTTCTCGAACACCTCACCTTTACCCAGGTTTTCGACAACAAGCGGATCTTCTGGACGATCGGCGCGGCCTGGGCTCTGTCGGTGACTGCATGGTTCCTCCTTCTTCTGGCGGCAGCGGGAAGTGTTCTGACCAAGGTGAGCCGTTACGGCGTGAGCCCGCGCCGGAGAATTGTGCTGCTGGCCAGCAGCACTGCCGTTCTGGCCGTGGCCGCACTTGGCTGGAAGACCTCGTCGCTGGTTCTCGGCCACCCGGACCTGGCCTCGTTCACCACCTGGTTCGGGCCGCTGGCCAACCTCGACAACTTCGCGATCGGGATGGTGGTCGCACTGTTCGTCGTGGCCGGTTCCTCGTCCGGCAAACTCGACCTGCGCGGGCGTCTCATCCTCCGGATCGGCGGATCCGGGCTGCTGATCGTGGCCCTCGTCACTCGTGTGCCCGGCAGCTGGGCAGATGCCTACTTCTCCACGCTCTGCGCCCTGGCGTTCGGCTGTCTGGTCGCTGCGACGGTGCTGGGGCCCGGTAGGAACGGATCACCAAGCCCAGGGCTGGGCCTGGAGGCGCTGCGATGGCTTGGCCGGATCTCGCTCAGTGTTTATCTGTGGCACGAGCCATTGCTGCTCGCGGGCCGCCACCTGGGTCTGGTCGGCCAGACCCCCGATGCCTTCGTGCGGGATGCGCTCATCGTGCTCATCGCCTCCATCCTCGGTGGCTGGCTCAGCTGGGCGGCGATCGAGCGTCCCGTCGCGCATCTGATCCGGGAGTTCTCCCTCAACCGAGCCGGCCGGGCCGCAAGCGCGGGGAGCGCCGGGCGAGCAGACCGAGCAGACCGAGCCGCGAGCGCCGGGAGCGCCGGGCGAGCCGCGAGTCGGAGCCTGGCTCCACGACGAAGGTGAGACACTGCGATTGATCCTCCCTGCCGGTACGGCCGGCCCGTAGCCGCCGTCAAGCGCCTCATTGCCCCGCTGCGGCCGGTCAGCTGGCCCTGGAATCGATCAAGGCGGCGTATCGGTCAAGGTCGATGTTGCCGCCGCTGATCAGCACGCCGACGCGCTGGCCGGTCAGCTGTGGAGCCAGCCGCCTCCCGCCTGCCAGCCCGAGCGCACCGGTCGGTTCGACCAGCAGTTTCAGATAGGTCGCGAAAAGCCGCATCGCGTCAACGAGTTCGGCATCGGTCGGGGTGACGATGTCCCGCACCGTGTTCTTGATGATCTCGAACGGTCGCAGGCCGAGACTGGTGGTCTGGGCGCCATCGGCGATGGTTGCGGGGGTGCCGATGGTGACGATGTGGCCGAGCTTCAAGGACTGGTAGCCGTCATCACCGGCTGCGGGTTCCGCCCCGTAGATCACGCAGTCCGGCGCCAGTGCTCGCGCGGACAGGGCCGATCCCGACAGCAGACCGCCGCCACCGAGCGGGACGACCAGAGCGTCCAGGCCGGGCACATCCTCGAGGAGTTCCTTGGCCGCCGTCCCCTGCCCGGCGATCACGTGCGGATGATCGTAGGGCGGGATCACGCTGAGCCCTCGATCACCAGCCACCTCGGCGGCGACGCTCTCGCGCTCCTGCGTGTATCGGTCGTAGTGGACGACGGTGGCGCCGTAGGCGCGGGTGGCGGCCAGCTTGGCGGCGGGCGCGTCGTAGGGCATCACTATGGTGGCGCCGATATCCAGCAGCTGGGCGGAGAGTGCCACCGCCTGAGCGTGGTTGCCGGACGAGTAAGCGATCACCCCGGCCCGCTTCTGCTCGCCGCTCAGCCGGGACAGCGCGTTGTAAGCACCGCGGAACTTGAAAGCGCCGACCCGTTGCAGATTTTCGCACTTGAAGAACAGCTGGGCGCCGAGCAAATCGTCGATCAGCCGGGAATGCGCTACCGGCGTGCGGTGCGCGACACCGGCTATCTGAGCGGCGGCTTCGCAGACGTCGTCAAAGCTGGGGAGACCGGTGATCACGCGATCAGCCGAACATGGGAAGAGGCCGGCGGTCAAAACCTTGGCCGCCCCTCTGCTGACCCCGCGCGGCCACGTCACCGGGTCAGCTCAGGTTGGCGACGTACAGTCGAGCGATGTCCGTGGTCACCGGCCAAGCCCGCCGCCGCTGGGCGGTGCTGGCCGCCGCCGTGGTGGTGCTGATCTGCCTGCCGGTGGTGCCGGCGGTGGCGGCGATGTGGGCCAGCGATGATCCGTCCACGTCTCCGGCCGCGCGCGAACTGCTCGCCAAGGCACTGAGGTCCAAGGATGTGACGTATACCGGGCTGGCGGTCAGCCGGGGCAATCTGGGCCTGCCCGACCTGCCATCGGCTGGCGCCGTCACCGCTGCGCTGGGCGGCACCACCCGCTCCCGGGTGTGGTGGGCCAGCCGGGATCTGTGGCGGGTCTCGGTGCTCAGTCCTACCGGCGAACAGGGCACCTACGACCTGGGTGGCCAGACCTATCTCTGGAGCTACGAGCAGAACTCGCTGACCCACATCAGTGGCGTGCCGCAGCTGCGCCTGCCACGCGCCGATGACCTGCTGCCACCCCAAGCCAGCTGGCGGCTACTGGCGGGCGTCGGGCCTTCGGACCGGGTTGAGCTGATCACCGCCCGGCACCGGGTGGCCGGTCTCAGCGCACAGGGATTCCGGATCCGGCCCGCGGACGCGCGCAGTACGATCGGCTCCATCGACGTCTGGACCGACCCGCAGCACGGGCTGCCCATCGGCCTCAGCATCACCGATGCCCACGGCGTGGTGGCGCTGGAATCCCAGTTCTCCGAACTGAACTTCGGATTGCCCGAGCTGTCCGATCTGAGGGTGCCGCTCGAGCAGGGCATGCAGGTGATCGACAGTCCAGCTCCGGATCTGGCCAGCCAGATCAACCGCTTCGGCGCCCTCCAGCTACCTGCTCAGCTGGCCGGTTTCGCCAGCTCCGCGCCGATCGTGGGTGGCACCGCCACGTACGGCACCGGGCTGGTCCGGTTCGTCGTGCTGCCGGTGCCACGCCGCAACGCCGCTGAGTGGGCCCGGGCCGCCCGATCCGGGGCCAGCGAAGACCGATCGCTGAGCGGCGGTGAGGGACTGCTGATCAGTGCCGGTGCTCTGAATCTGGTTGTCGCGCAGGCCGGCTCGGGACGGGTCTACGCGATCGCGGGGCTGGTCTCGGCCGATGTCCTGTTCCAGGCGGCTACCGAACTGTTCGCGCATCCTCCTCCGCGCCGAGGGCCCTTCGGTCCGGCATGATCACCACCCGGGGACTGACCAAGCGCTTCGGCAGCACATTGGCCGTTGATCAGATCAACCTCGATGTCGGTGAGGGCGAGGTGTACGGCTTTCTCGGGCCCAACGGTTCCGGCAAGACCACCACGGTGCGGATGCTGCTCGGCCTGGTCTTCGCCACAGCGGGCGAGATCGAGGTGCTGGGTCATCCCGTGCCCAGCCAGGCCGGGGCCGCGCTGATCGACATCGGCGCGCTGGTCGAGGGCCCGGCCGCCTACGGGCACCTGTCCGCCCGGGCCAATCTGGCCCTGATGGACGCCTCCGGTCCGCGGCGGACACGGATCAGCGGCCGTCAGCGGCGGGCCCGGATCGACGACGTGCTGGAGCTGACCGGTCTGGGCGGCGTGGGGCGCAAGCCGGTCAAGGCCTATTCGCTGGGCATGCGGCAGAGGCTGGGCCTGGCCGGGGCCCTGCTGCGCCAGCCCCGGCTGCTGATTCTGGACGAACCGACCAATGGGCTCGACCCGCAAGGCATTCAGGAGATCCGCGAACTGCTGCTGCGGCTGAACCGGGACGGCACCACCATCTTCCTGTCCAGCCATCTGCTGGCCGAGGTCGAACAACTGTGCAGCCGGGTCGGGGTGATGGATCAGGGGCGCCTGGTGGCGCAGGAATCGATGGACGACGTCCGCCGGTTCACCGGGCGTTCGCTGATCCAGGTGGACGACCCGTCGGCCGCGCTGGCCCTGCTCGACGGCCGGGTTGCCGAGCGCACCGGGGACCGGCTGGTGGTCGACGGGGTTCCGGTGCCCGAGCTGACCCGGCGCCTGGTCGAGGCCGGGATCGAGGTGCACGAGGCCGCTCCGGAGCGCCGCTCGCTGGAGGGCCTGGTGCTGGAGCTGACCGGGCCGGGCTCCGACCGCGTCGACGGGTCGCCCCCATGATCGCGGTTGAGCTGCGGAAAATGGTCCGGCGCCCGCGCACCTGGATCACCATCTTCCTGCTCTGTCTGCTCCCCACCATCGTGGCCGTGTTCCTGGCCGTCACCGAGATCGGGCCGCGACCGGGTCAGGGGCCGGCCCTGCTGTCGGCGGTGCTGGCCAACGGCCAGCTGTTTCCCGCGGCGGCGCTGGGTATCGTGCTGCCGATCTTCCTGCCAGTGGCGGTGGCGGTGATCGCGGGCGAGACGGTCGCCGGTGAGGCCAGCGCCGGCACCCTGCGCTACCTGCTGATCCGACCGGTCGGCCGGACCCGGCTGCTGGTGGCCAAGCTGGTCTCGGTCGTGGTCTTCACCCTGCTGGCCGTGCTGATGGTCGCCGGGACCGGCTGGATCGTCGGGACACTGATCCTGGGCACAGCCCAGCCCGGCGTCACCACGATCACCGTCTCCGGCACGCCCCTCACGATGGGTCAGCTGCTGTTCCGGACGGTGCTGATGATCGGCTACATCGGCATCTCGATGCTCGGGGTGGCCTCGGTCTCGGTGTTCCTGTCCACGGTCACCGACTCGGCCCTGGGGGCGGCCCTGGGTGGCCTGTCCGCCCTGATCGGCAGCACCGTACTGGTCGCGCTGGACGCGGCCGACTCGGTCCGGGACTGGCTGCCGACCCGCTACTGGCTGGCCTGGATCGACCTGTTCCGGGACCCGATCCTCTGGCACGACATCCAGCGCGGGCTGCTGGTGCAGGGCCTGTGGATCGCCGTCCTGCTCGGCATGGCCTGGGCGAACTTCAGCACCCGCGACATCCGCAGCTGATCAGCGGGTCAGGGCCGCGCACTGGCTGGCCCCGGGCGGATCCTGGATCGGCGGACCGTCCAGCGCCAGCTCGACCAGGCCGATGGTGAGCGGGCTCTTCGGCAACTGGCCGTGGCTGACCTGGACGCCGGAGCAGATCTGCTGCAACTCGATGTTCACGGCACCCTGCAACCGGGCGGTGGTCACCGGGATCACCGTCTCGTCGTCGGCGGTGTAGATGCTGACCCAGCGGGCGGCCGACGGCGTCTCCGGCAGTCCGGCCAGCAGGGGACTGCCGGGGGCCAGCTGACGGCAGGCCACCGGGCACGACGATGCGGCCAGCCCGGCCGCGAGCCCAGCGACGTCCGTGCCGTGATGGGGTGAGCCCAGAGTGATCACCCGGCGGGCGACCCCGGCGCCGTCCTGATCGGCCCAGATCCGGGCCACCACGCCCCCGGCTGAGTAGCCGACCACGTCGACCGACGGCGCTCCGGCCCTGATCTGTTCCCGGGCGGCCCGGTCCAGGGTTCTGGCCTGGTCGTTCAGGTCGCCGGTGTTGGTGCCGGTGGCAGACACGACGACGGCGGTCCGGCCCTTGGCGCGCAGGTCGGCGGCCAGCACCTGGAGGGACACGAT
>CAXUFS010000052.1:0-6664 GCA_964250315.1 uncultured Kineosporia sp.
TCACCAGTAGGACCAGCAGGACCAACAGGGCGGCCGTCGGGAACGGCGCCCGTCCGGCTCGGCTCACCCGGCCGCTCGGCGAGCCCGGCGCAGCTTGCGCCCCGCGGCGAACAGAACCCCGCCCAGTGCGATCGGCATCAGATCGGAGAACCATGCTGAACCGCCAGGGTGGTTCTGCGAGAACATGCCTGCCGCCTGGCCACCATTACCGGTCTCGACCTTGGACGGCATGACCGCGCCCTTGGATCCGACCGCGAGCACCTGGACCACGGCGTCCATCCGGCCGGCCGTGGCGTCACCGATCGCAAACACGTTGACCAGCTGTCCTGCCTTCACAGTCAGAGACGACGGCCCGAGGATCGGCGGCCCAATAGTCGCGGACGGGACCACCGCCACCTGATACGTCCCCGCCGGGACGACATTCGTGGCGAACTCCCCGTTGGCCAGATCGCGGATCAGCACCCGCCCGTTCAGCACAATGTTGGTGGGTGGAGCAACCGCGGTGTGCGCCACCAGCAGGCGGCTCTTGCCGCTCGGTGGGGGGGCGCGCCCCCCGCCGGCGGCGGGTGCCGCGCGGGGGGGGGGAGGTGGTGTGGGCGTTGGTGGGGTCGGGGGGCGCGCGCCCGGCGTCCGGAAACCGGTGGGCCACCAGATCTGTACTCGACCCGGTGGCGGCACTGAACCAGGCCTGGGCAACCGGGTCGTCGCCGCGCCACAACTGGACCGTATGTGCGCCGGGCCGGACGGTCAGCGGCCCCACCACGGTCTTGGCCTCGACGTCCCGGGCGACGATCCGGCCATCCAGGGTGATCGACCCAGTGGTCCCAGCGATCCCCTGGACCACGTAGACCACGCCGGAACCGGTGGCGGCATCGGCGGCCACGGCCAGCGGCCACCCGGCCGCCACGGCCGCCACGGCCAGCACCGGAAGCAATCGGCGCAGTCCCCGGACCGCCGGAAGCGTTCTGCCAGCAAACTTTTCACGCATCGCGTTCACCGCCTCATCGTGGTGCTGCCACGTCGCCCGTCCTGACTGGGCTGCCCGTCACATCGGAGAAGATTCGCGGCTATGAGGCTGGCGGATTGGTCTCAATCGGAGGATTCCCCTCATCCCGCCAGGGCGGCCTTTCACCCGTACGATTCCGGTGAACCGGGCTTGACGAAGGGTGGACGAGATGCGAATGCCGCGCGGCGAGCAGATTGGCCCACCGAGCCCGGCCGGGCGTCCCAGGCCAGTCCGGGACAGCACCATCGAAGCGACACTGCTGCCCGCCGGGTTGGCCCGTCAGGGCATGGAACCGGCAGCGGGGACCGCGGATACCTGGCGAAGTCCCCGCCGTCCCCGCTGGACCCTGTGGCTCGGAGGGGCTCTGGCTTTGGCCGCCGTCGTGACCACGGTCGCCGCCGTCAGTGGATTGCGCGAGGCGCCGGCCTCAACGAAAACCGCCGCAACGCCGCCGGTCAGGCCGGTAACGCCGAGCAGTCAGGTGGTGGTGACTCGCAGCGGGCCAAGCCGGCTGCACCTGACCGAACGGCTGGTGTTGGGCCGCCCGGCGTCGTCGATACAGCTCACCCGCCCCGACCTGTCCGCCGACCGAACGCTCACCCTGCCCCAGCCGGCGATCTCCGGCCTCCGGGTGATGGGTGCCGGTGGTGAGCTGAGCACCCAGCCGACGGCGACGGGCTGGGTGGCCCAATCCTCGGCTCGCCGGACGTCCTCCGCAATCACGGTCGAGTACGACGCCGATGGCGCCATCATCCGGCAATCCCAGTCTGTGAGTGCGGGACGCGCTTTGCTGGTGGTCGCTCCGCTCACGGCACCGATAGCTCGCGGCCTCGGCGTGCCCATCTCGGTGACCGCACCGGGAATCGCCGTCCGGCAAGCGATCTGTGTGACTTCACCGGCAACCCAGCAGCTCTGTGGATCTACGAACGCCGCCGGACGAGTGGCACAACTGACGTCGTGGCAGCAGGTGGCCGTCATCGTGCTGCAGGCTGACCTGACGCCGTGATCCATTCGCACCGGCCTGGCGTCCGGCCATTCCTGGTTTCAGGAAATACGCCCGAATTTCCGAATTAACCAATCCGTCACCGATGATCGCCGCGAACCCCTTCCGTCCAGTGGTGCAGCCCTGGCCATCGGACGAGATGTTCGCCACGGACGACGGAGGTCAGACAATGAAGTGCTGGAAACCCGTTTGGAACGACTGTCACAAGGAGCGCTGGCACCACCGCCATGATCACCGCAAGTGGTGTCACGACGGCGGCTGGGAGTGGAACAACTGCCACAGCCACGAGTGGGAGTCGCACTGCGAGAAGAAGTGGGCCCCGTGCTAGACGGCCCTAGCGCCTGGTGAACCAAGGGTTCCGGCCGGGCGCTCTCCGGCCGGAACCCGCCTCTCGGCAGGCGAACGGAGAAGACCACATGGTCACGCCCACACAGTCGATCTCGGACCTCGATTCATGGCTGCCCCGGACGTCGGCGCACGCGCGCTCCGGTGGCCAGCCAAGCCGTCATGCGGCCCGGGGCGGTACGCGCAGAGCCACCCGGTACACCGCCGGAGAACCCGGAAGCGGTGAGGCACAAGCCGGTTCGCCAGAGGTTCTAGCACCAATCCTGTCCATCCGCGGGGTTCTGCGCCGATTCTGGCCCTACACCCGCGGACTGCGCGGGCGGCTCCTGCTCGGTCTGGCCCTGGCTACCGCCGCGATCCCGTTGGAGACCCTGGCGACCTGGTTGTTCAAGGTCCTGGTGGACCGGGTGCTGCAACCGGCCAGTTTCGACATCTTCCCCCGCCTGGCCATCGCCTATGTGTCGCTGACCGTGCTGACCTCAGTGCTGGCCTTTGCCACCGGGGTGGTCATGACTTCAGTGGGCGAGACCTTCCTGCTCAGGTTGCGAACATCGGTGATGGCGCACCTGAACACATTGTCCCCCAGCTTCTTTCAGCGTCATCAGCTCGGCGATCTGCTCAGCCGGGTCGGTGGCGATGTCAGTGCGATCGAGACGCTGGTGGTAAGCGGGGTGACCACCAGCGTGACCGCAGTGCTGCAGGTGGTGGCCTTCGGGGGGATGCTTTTCGTCGTCAGTCCGCTGCTGGCCGCCACCGCGCTGACTGTCACCCCGGTGTTCTGGCTGATCTCCCGCTGGTTCTCTGGCCGGCTCAAGACCGTCTCCCGCCGGTCCCGCTACCACCTCGGCCGGCTCTCGGCGATCGCCGAGGAGGGGCTGTCCAACGTCACCCTGATTCAGGCCTACAACGAGCAGGGATCGCTGGTCGACCGGTTCGACGGCGAGGGCGGCATGCTGGTCGAGACGGCCATGTCATCGGCCCGGCTGCGCGGGCTCTACCAGCCGCTGGTCGATCTGGCTGAACTGATCGGGCTGCTCCTGGTGGTCGGCGTCGGCACCTGGCAGCTCAGCCAGGGCAACCTCACTCTCGGTTCCCTGCTGGTGTTCATGGCCTACTTCGCTCAGCTGTACGCGCCGCTTCGCGAACTCGGCCAGCTCTGGACCGCCGCGTTCGCGGCCAGCGCCGGGGCCGAGCGGATAGCCGAACTGCTGGACGCCAAGCCTGAGGTGATCGACGATCCGCGGCCATGGCCGGGCGGGCGGGCGCAGGGCGTGGTGGGGATGTCCGGCGTCTCGTTCAGGTATCCGGGCCGCGATCGGGAGGCTCTGAGCGGGATCACCTTCACCATCGCGCCGGGGCAACTGCTGGCCGTGGTCGGCCTGAGCGGTTCGGGCAAGTCCACGCTGGCCGCCCTGCTGCTACGGCTCTACGACCCCGATCGGGGAGCGGTCCTGCTCGACGGCCAGGACGTCCGGGACCGGCCGCTGGCTGGTCTGCGCGATCAGATATCGCTGGTCATGCAGGAGACGGTGATGTTCGACGGCACTCTGCGGGACAACATCATCTGGAGCCGTCAGGACGTCGGCGACGCCACCCTGGCGGCCGCCGTGCAGACGGCTGACGCCGCGTCGTTCGTCGCCGACCTGCCACAAGGCCTGGACACACAGGTCGGGCAGCGGGGCCGCAGCCTGTCCGGTGGCCAGCGGCAGCGGGTTGCGCTGGCCCGTGCCCTGGTACGGAACACGCCGATCCTGCTGCTGGACGAGCCGACCGCCGGACTCGACCCGCTGGCTGAGCAGCGAGTTCTGTCCGCCCTGGACTCCGCACGTCGCGGACGAACGACGATCTTCATCACCCACAACCTGCTCTCGACCCGGGACGCCGATGAGATCCTCGTGCTGGACGCCGGGCAGATCGTGGAACGCGGCACCTATGCCGGATTGGTCGCGCAGGCAGGCCTTTTCGCTCAGATGCTGGATGAGCAGCTGCGCCAGGCCAAATCGGCGGCGCCGGTTTCGCCGGATCTCGATCCGTTCTCCGTCGATGTGCGACAAGGAGTCTGAGCAGTCAGTCTCGTTAAGGTGGCTCTGTGACCAGCCCGCCCTTGAACGGCACTGAACGCGCCATCTACGGCGACATCTCGGCGGCTGAGCTTCTGGCCGCCCTGAACTCCTACGCCTATAGCCGTCTTGGTTCCGGTGTGGCCGAAATCCTCTTCCGGGCGGGGCGGATCGACGCGGTCTGCGGCGTCCGGCTCGATGACGGGCGTGACGTGGTGATCAAGGCCCATCGGGCACCAGTCGATCTTGAGGCGAGGTCGGCCGCGGTGGAGGCGCAGCACCTGCTGGTCGCCGCCGGCTTTCCGTGCCCGGCGCCGCTATCCGGCCCGGACCTGATGAAAGATCTCGTACTGAGCGCGGAGTCACTCGTTCCGGACGGAAGCCCAGCCGACGCCCGGGAGCCGGTCATCCGGCAGGCCATCGCCATCGGACTGGCTCGGCACATCGACCTGCTCAGAGTGCGGCCGGAACTCGGGCCAGCAGCCGGCCCTGGCCCGGCCTGGTGCCGCTACCAGGACGGGCCCTGGCCCGTGCCTCACGACACCATCTTCGATTTTTGCCACACCCCACCTGGCTACCGGTGGCTGGACGACTTCGCCCGCCAGGCCGCCGAGCTGGTGCTCCAAGCCGGAACTCACGGTGAAACGGTGGTGGGACACGCTGATTGGTACGGCGGCAACCTTCAGTTCGAGGGCGGCCGCATCGTGGCCAGCTTCGACTGGGAGCTGGTCAGCGGCAGCGAATCCGTGATTGCCGGCTTCACCGCCGGTGCCTATACAGCGAGTTCGACGTCCGGCGGCGGTATGCCCGGCCCGGGCGAGGTCGTGGCCTTCCTCCAGGACTTCGAGCAGGCTCGCGCCCATCCTTTCACCGGTCACGAGCAGCGAGCCAGTGCCGGTGCAGCCGCCTGGGTTCTCGCCTACAACGCTCGCTGCGAGCTCAGTCTCCTTCCCCCTGGCTCGTTCAGTGGGCCCGCACTCGATCTCGCCCAGCACTACGGGACCGAGTATCTGAACCTCTCCTGGTAACCCATGACGCCGGTCAGATCAGGGGGCGATGTGGAGGTGGCCGACCAGGATCGAGCCGGATGATCAGAGGCCGGGTCGCCACCTCACTGGGCTTCCTCGTCTTCGGCGTTGCGCTGGGAACCTGGACGGCTCAGATTCCCGCCGTCAAGCGGCATCTCGAGCTGAGCGACGGCCGGCTCAGTGTCGCCCTGCTGGCATTCGCAGCGGGTTGCATTCTCGGAATGGCCGTCATCGGCCGTCTCACCGATCGCCTTGGCCCGAAGCGGGTATTCGTGCCCACCGTGCTGCTCGAGTGCGTTCTCCTGGTCATCCCGGGATACATGCCCAATCTGGCTGCCCTGTCGCTGGCCCTGGGCGCCTTCGGATTGACTCACGGAACGCTGAACATCGCGATGAATGCCGGTGCCGTGCAGGTACAGCGTGCCTGGGGGCGGCCGATCATGTCGTCCTTCCACGCCACCTACAGCATCGGAGGATTTATCGGATCGGTGAGCGGCGGGCTGTTCGCTCGGCAAGAGATCAGTCCCGGCCACACATTCCTGTTCACCGGGACGGGATTGCTGATCCTCGCGGTCTGGGCATCCTCCTGGAGCCTGCCCGCTGCTCCTGAGCCGGGCGATGAGCAGTTCAGCGCCACTCAGGCGCCGTCGCGATTCTCGGGCCGCCGGTCCCATCTACTGATCTTTCTGGGGATGCTGGTGCTGAGCACTCTGGTGGGCGAGGGGGCCGCCGCAGACTGGAGCGCGGTGTATCTGCGCGACAACCTCGGCAGCAGCGCGGGTCTCGCGGCGGCGGGATACTCGGCGTTCTCGATCACGATGACCGCTGGGCGGCTGTTGGGTGACCGGCTGGTGCAGCTGATGGGCCCGGTTCTGCTGGTACGGGCGGGCGGGTTGCTGGCCGCGATCGGCCTGGGGGCAGGCCTGCTCCTCAGCCGGCCGGTGGCCGGTGTGATCGGTTTCGGGCTGCTGGGTGGGGGGCTGTCCTGCATCGCCCCACAAGTGTTTTCGGCGGCCGGCCAGCTGGATCCGGAGCGCGCCGGGACCGCGCTATCGACGGTGGTGAGCATCGGCTATCTGGGCTTCCTGATCGGGCCGGTCCTGATCGGCACCATTGCCACAGTGACCGGACTTCCGGCTGCGCTCTGGGTTCCGGTGCTCCTGTCGCTTTTCGTCGCCCGCCGCGCGGGGGGGGTGGGCCCGGGCGGAGGGGGCCCGCTGCC
>CAXUFS010000052.1:6674-13522 GCA_964250315.1 uncultured Kineosporia sp.
GGTGATGCGCCCGCGCTGAGGGCGACGCTTCGCCCGGGCCAGTAGCGGCCAACCAGCCCGGGGTCCTCCTTCAGACCTCGGTGCGGCCCTGGTTGTCCTTGTTCCGGATCCCGATCTTGTTGCCCAGCCAGACCAGCGGGTCGTAGCGCCGGTCCACCACCCGTTCCTTCATCGGGATGATCGCATTGTCGGTGATCTTGATGTTCTCGGGGCAGGTCTCGGTACAGCACTTGGTGATGTTGCACATGCCCAGACCAGCTGCGTGCTGGGAGTAGTCACGCCGGTCCTCGGTGTCCAGCGGGTGCATGTCCAGCTCGGCGTAGCGCAGGAAGAACCGCGGCCCGGCGAAAGCCTTCTTGTTGTCGTCGTGGTCACGCACCACATGGCAGACGTCCTGGCACAGGTAACACTCGATGCACTTGCGGAACTCCTGGCTCCGCTCGACGTCGATCTGCGCCATCCGGCGCTTGCCGTCCGGATCCCGTGGCGGCAGGGACGCGTAGGGCAGCTCCTTGGCCTTTTCATAGTTGTAGGACACGTCGGTCACCAGGTCGCGGATGATCGGGAACGTCCGCATCGGGGTGACGGTGATCGTCTCCTCCGGCTGGTAGTCCGACAACCGGGTCATGCACATCAGCCGGGGCCTGCCATTCACCTCGGCGCTGCAGGAGCCGCACTTGCCGGCCTTGCAGTTCCACCGGATCGCCAGGTCGCCGGCCTGGGTGGCCTGCACCCGGTGCAAGGCGTCCAGCACCACTTCGCCTTCGGAGACCTCGACCGTGAAATCGGTTAGGGCTCCCCCACCGGCGTCTCCGCGCCAGACCTTCATCTTCAGGTCGTAGCCCATCTCACTTCTCCTCGAAGTAGGTCTTCAGCTCGTCCGGCATCACCGGCAGCGGTTTCTCGGCCAGATCGACGACGGTGCCGGAGCTGTCCAGACTGAGCACCAGGTTCTTGGTTCCCCAGACCGGGTCGGTCATCGGGTAGTCGTCCCGGGTGTGACCGCCGCGGGACTCGGTCCGGGCCAGAGCGGCCTTGGCGATGCACTCCGACACGATCAGCATGTTCCGCAGGTCGATGGCCAGGTGCCAGCCCGGGTTGTACTGCCGGTGCCCCTCGACGGCCAGCTTGGTGGCGCGCTGCTTGAACACCTCGATCTCCTGCAGGCTCTCCTCCAGCTCGGACGCCGTGCGAATGATGCCGACCAGGTCGTTCATGCACTGCTGCAGATCGCGCTGGATCGTGTACGGGTTCTCACCACCGTCCAGCTCGAACGGCGCCAGCGCCGCCTGCTGGGCCGCTTTGACATCCACATCGTTCACGGCAGGACGCCGGCCCGACATCCCTGAGACGTATGCGGTCGCCGCCTCACCGGCCCGCCGGCCGAAGACCAGCAGGTCGGACAGCGAATTACCTCCCAGCCGGTTGGAACCATGCATGCCGCCGGAGCACTCGCCGACCGCATACAAGCCATCGACCGCAGACTGCTGGCTGTCGGGGTCCACCTCAACCCCGCCCATCACGTAGTGACAGGTCGGGCCGATCTCCATGGGCTCGGTGGTGATGTCGACGTCAGCCAGCTCCTTGAACTGGTGGTACATCGACGGCAACCGCTTACGGATGAAGTCGGCCGAACGCCGGGAGGCGATGTCCAGGAAGACGCCACCGTGGGGTGACCCGCGGCCGGCCTTGATCTCGGAGTTGATCGCCCGGGCCACCTCGTCTCGGGGCAGCAGCTCAGGCGGGCGCCGGTTGTTCTTCTTGTCCTCGTACCAGCGGTCGGCCTCCTCCACGCTGTCCGCGGTCTCGGCTTTGAAGAACTCCGGGATGTAGTTGAACATGAAGCGCTCGCCGTCGGAGTTCTTCAGCACCCCGCCGTCGCCCCGGACCGACTCGGTGACCAGCAGCCCCTTCACCGACGGCGGCCAGACCATGCCGGTCGGGTGGAACTGGACGAACTCCATGTTGATCAGCGCGGCCCCCGCCCGCAGGGCCAGGGCATGACCGTCGCCGGTGTACTCCCAGGAGTTCGAGGTGACCTTGAACGACTTGCCGATCCCGCCGGTGGCCAGCACCACCGACGGCGCCTCGAAGACGACGAACCGGCCGGTCTCCCGCCAGTAGCCGAAAGCGCCTGCGATCCGGCCGTTCTCACCTTCGGCGTCCTTGAGCAGCTCGGTGATCGTGCACTCCATGTACACGTCGATGCCGAGCTGGACCGCCCGCTGCTGCAGAGTGCGGATCATTTCCAGCCCGGTCCGGTCGCCGACGTGGGCCAGCCGGGCATAACGGTGGCCGCCGAAATCGCGCTGGGAGATCAGCCCGTCGTCGGTGCGATCGAACAGGGCGCCCCAGTCCTCCAGTTCGAGCACCCGCTCCGGAGCCTCTTGGGCGTGCAGCTGGGCCATCCGCCAGTTGTTCAGCATCTTGCCCCCGCGCATGGTGTCGCGGAAGTGGACCTGCCAGTTGTCGTCGGGCCAGCGGTTGCCCAGCGCGGCAGCGATGCCGCCCTCGGCCATCACGGTGTGGGCCTTGCCCAGCAGCGACTTGCAGACGATGGCGGTCCGGGCGCCGGCGTCGTGGGCGGCGATCGCTGCCCGCAGGCCGGCCCCGCCGGCCCCGATCACCACGACGTCGTAGCTGTGCCGCTCGATCCCGCCACCCTCGGTGGCGGACATCTCGTTACCGGTCATCGGATGCCTGTCCATCAGAAGAACCTCGGATCGTTGATCGCGCCGCTGGCCAGCAGGAGGACGTAGACGTCGACCAGCGCCACCGAGAAGAGGGACAACCAGGCGTACTGCGCATGCTTCTGGTTGAGCTTGGAAGCGCCGGACCAGAGCCGGTAGCGGACCGGATGCTTGGAGAAGTGCCGCAGCCTCCCGCCCAGGATGTGCCTGCAGGAGTGGCAGGAGAAGGTGTAGAGCCAGATCAGCACCACGTTGATCCAGAAGAACACGGTGCCCAGGCCCATATGGCCCCATTCGCCGTCGGCGTTGCGGAACGTGAGTACGGCGTCGTAGGTGAGCACACTGCCGACCACGACCGCGGCGTACCAGAAGTAGCGGTGCACGTTCTGCAGGATCAGCGGGAAGCGGGTCTCACCTGAGTAGCCCTGGTGCGGCTCGGCCACGGCGCAGGCCGGTGGGGAGAACCAGAAGGCCCGGTAATAGGCCTTGCGGTAGTAGTAACAGGACAGCCGGAAGCCGAGCGGGAAGATCAGCACAATCAGCGCGGCCGACAGTGGAAACCACTTGAACGGCTGGCCGAAGTCCGACGAACCCTTCACGCAGTCACCCAGGCAGGGCGAGTAGAACGGCGACAGGTACGGCGCCGAGTAGTAGTCCTTGGCCATGAATGCTCGGATCGTCGAGTAGACGACGAAGGCGAAGAAGACCACGAAGGTGGTCAGCGGCGGCAGCCACCATTGGTCCTCGCGCAGGGTCTTCTCTTCGATCCGGGCCCGGGTCGGCCCGGCGACGCCAGCGGCGTTCGACGCCATAAGTACCTCCGAGTGTCCAGAACAAGGCACACCATGCCCACCCTCGGGCTACTGCGGAAGGAGCCACGCAGCCGGTGAGACGCCAAGCAACGTCCCATCCCTGCGTGGAGCAGGCATCTGGTCAGAGAGTACCCGCGAGTCAGTCCTGTCCAGACATGTGCGGCCGACTCTTCGACGTGACATTTGCGACTCCATTCCACGACGAGATCATTCGAGATCATTCGAGCCCGGAGCCCGGCAGCCCGGCCAGGTGATCAGGGGCCGGGCAGCTGATCTGATGTCCGAGGTGCCGCTGCGGGAGAGCAGCCGGGATCCGGGATGATGACCCAATGGCTGAGCGCAATGTTCTGGGCGGCGAACTGCAACCGTGCGGATCCGATCCGGTGACTGGATTCTTCCGGGACGGCTGCTGCAGCACCGGCCCCGAGGACATCGGCAGTCACACGATCTGCGCGGTCGTCACGGCCGAGTTCCTGGAGCATCAGCGCCGGATCGGTAACGACCTGTCCACGCCCAGGCCTGAATACCGGTTCCCAGGACTGGTTCCCGGCGATCGATGGTGTGTCACGGCCGCGAACTGGGCCCGTGCGTACCGGGAAGGCATGGCTGCTCCGGTGGTGCTGGCCTGCACCAATGAGGCGGTGCTGCGAGTGGTTCCCCTGGCCGCGTTGAAGGAGCAGGCCATCGACGTTCCCGATGATCTCAGCGGACTCTAGCGGGCCGGGCGGTGGAACCCCGGTCAGTGAGCGCTGAGGAAGGAAATCGCCTCAGTCAGGGCCAGGTCGGTGATCACGGGATCGTGGCGGGCGCCGATATCCCGCATGAAGGCGTGCTCACCGCCGGCATAGACGTGCAGTTCGACGTCCTCCAGCCCCGCCGCGTACAGGGTGGAGATGATGTGCATCCTGGCCTCGGCCGGCACGTGCGGATCCCGGGAACCGAAGACGATCATCAGTCGGCCCCGGATGCCGGCTGCTCGCTCCAGCGAATCTGCCACGCCGGCTCCCAGGCCGCCGTTCTGCAGTCCGGTGGGATAGAAGCAGACGGTCGCCGCGACCCGCTGATCCATGGCCGCCCGGAACGCCAGATGACCGCCGATGCAGAACCCCACTGCGAACAGATCGCTGGTATCGCTGCGAGCGGCCAGGTGGTCGAGGACCGCGATCCGATCGGCGTCGAACTGGGCGGTGCTGGTGGCGGCCGCCCCCGCCAGCCCGGCCTGCTTGCCGGCGTCGTCGAAATCCAGCGCCCGGCCGGCCAATTCGCCCCGCGGGTAGATCTCCGGAGCGCAGACCACAAAACCGGCCGAGGCCAGCCTGCGGGCGGTCCGCAGAGTTGACTCGGTGAGCTGAAAGATGTCGGTGTAGAACAGCACGCCCGGGTAGTGCTGGTCGCCAGCCGGCCTGATCACGACCGATCGGATCTCACCATCCGGCCCCTCGACCCGCGCCTCGTCCTCGCGCAGCTTCACGGGGGAACCTTAGTCCGGCCGCGCTGGCCGCCTGCGGCTTTCATGGCGCTCCGGCGCGATTCATGGTGCGTATCTGACCTATCCCCCATAACGAACCCAGGCCGCCGGGCCAGTTTCAGCGCGGGGCCGGTCATCCCCGAGACTGTCGGTGCGGTCTGCCAGGATCCGGGGATCGGCTCAGATCGGCCGAGCACCTGACCAATGTCGCTGCGATGGGAATGTTCGCGCCCGATCAGTTCTTGGACGCCGTGAACTGTAGTTTCACTCAGGAAAACAAGCCTGCCGCACCGAGCGGACGGCCGCCCCGACTGGAGTTTCCGTGACCGAACCGACCACCACGACCGATCATCCGACCGGGATGGCCTCCGACGATCCACGGCGCTGGCTGGCGCTGGGAGTGATCGCCGTTGCCCAGCTGATGATCGTTCTGGACGCCTCGATCGTGAACATCGCGCTGCCGAGTGCCCAGGCTGACCTGCACATCAGCACCGCCAATCGGCAGTGGGTGGTGACGGCGTACACCTTGGCCTTCGGTGGCCTGCTCCTGCTGGGCGGGCGAATCGCCGACTACACCGGGCGCAAGCGCACGTTCATCATTGGCCTGATCGGATTCGCGGCCGCCTCGGCGCTGGGCGGGATCGCCCCCAACGCCGCCCTGCTGTTCGCCTCCCGTGGCCTCCAGGGAGCGTTCGCAGCGGTTCTGGCGCCGGCCGCGCTCTCGCTGATCACCGTCACCTTCGTGGCACCCAAGGAACGGGCCCTGGCCTTCGGCGTTTTCGGTGCCATCTCCGGAGGGGGTGCGGCGATCGGGCTGATCCTCGGCGGCGTCCTGACCGAATACGCTTCGTGGCGCTGGTGCCTGGGCGTGAACGTGCCGATCGCGCTGGTCACCGCGGTCGCGGCGACGGCGGTGGTGCACGAGAGCAGGGCCCATGGCAACACCCGCTACGACCTTCCCGGTGCCGTGTTGTCCACCCTGGGCCTGGTCAGCCTGGTCTATGGCTTCACTGAAGCGGCGAAGGCGAAGCACCCGGGCAACGCGGCCGACACCTCGGTGCAGGGCTGGCTGGCCGCACCGACTCTGACCTTCCTGGCCATCGCCGTGCTGCTGCTGGCGGCCTTCGTGGTGTGGGAGATCCGGGTGAAGAATCCCTTGCTGCCGATGCGCATCGTGCTCGACCGGAACCGCGGCGGTTCCTACCTGATCTTTCTGCTCATCGGCGCCGGCCTGTTCGCGATGTTCCTGTTCCTGACCTACTACTTCCAGTTCAACCTCGGTTACAGTCCGCTCAAGTCTGGATTTGCCTTCCTGCCCTTCAGCGCGGGAATCATTCTCGCCGCTGGTGCGGTGTCACAGCTGTTGCCCAGGGTCGGGCCCCGGCCGCTGATCATCATCGGGCTGGTGCTCGGTGTGACGGGCATGCTGTGGCTGACCTCCGTCGGTCAGCACACCGCGTACTTCTCGCACGTGCTGCTGCCGCAGGTGCTGCTGAGTGTCGGCATGGCCTGCGTCTTCATTCCGACCGCCAGCGTCGCGCTGGTCGGCATCGGATCGCACGACGCCGGGGTGGCCAGCGCGGTGCTGAACAGCTCACAACAGATCGGTGGCTCGCTCGGCACCGCGCTGCTGAACACCGTCTTCGCCTCGAGCGTCACGGCGTACTTCGTCGATCATCGTCCGGCCAGTCCCCAGGCTGCGCTGCAGGCAACTCCGCTGGCGTTCCTGGACGGCTACCACACGGCCTTCTTCTGGGCGTCGGGGCTGCTGGCGGCGGGGCTGGCGGTCGGCATCTTCATGATCAACGCCACCAAGGAAGATCTGCCGGCCGATCCGGCGGCGGCGCGCGATCAGCTGCTGAGGCTGGCTGGCCGCTC
>CAXUFS010000053.1:0-13497 GCA_964250315.1 uncultured Kineosporia sp.
CCGCGGGCCCTGGTGTCCGCCAACGGCGCCGTGCCCTGCCAGTTGCGGAGCATCGTGCTGGCCACCAGCACGGTGATCGGCCTGGCCGGGTGCCTGATCGCCGCTGTCCTGGGCGCGGCCGGCGGGGCGGTCCTGGTCATCGTGCTCAGGGAGCGCTTCGATCAGGTGCTGCCCCGGGTCGACATCCACCCGCTCGACCTGATCGCCCTGGTCGCGGTGGGCACCGCGACGGCGACGGCGGCCGCGTTGACCCCAGCCGGGCGGGGGGCCGGGCTGAACGGGAGGGGGACCCGGACCGGACGCGGGGGGCAGGCGGCTCCGGCGCGCGGGGTGCCGGTGATCGGCCTGCTGGCCGCGGCGGCCGGAGCCGCACTCTGTGTCTGGGCCGCCCTGCGGCAGCACGAGTTTCCCACCGTGGCCGGGATAGCGATCACGGAGATCGGGCTGGTCGCCGCCACCGGCGGACTGCTCGCGCTGATCGCCCGGCTGGGCCGGTTCCTGCCGTTCGCGAGCCGGTTCTCGGTCCGGGACGCCGCCCGGCAGCGCGGCCGGACCGCACCGGCGGTGGCGGCCGTGATGGCGGCTATTGCCGGGAGCGTCGCCGCCGGGGTCTATCTGGCGTCCCAGGATCACTATTACCGCATCGGCTACGAACCGGCGGCACCGCTGGGGACCGTCACCGTCTCGTACTCCGAGCCTCTGACCGCCGAGGGCCGTGACCAGAAGAATGGCGATCGGGTCCAGGACGCGGTGGAGGCGCAGATCCGGCGCATCCTCCCGGTGCGTGATCTCAAGCCCGCCTTCGGCGTCATCAATCAGAGCGAAACCAGATACCGCGACGTGGGGCTGCTCCTGCCGCCGGGCCAGCGTTGCCCCTCCGCCGACCAGCCGCTGGTGGACGACACGGAACCCGATACCTGCGCTCCGGATTCGCCGGAGCTCTTTCATTCGCAGCTGCCGGAACCGCTGATCGACGGCGGTGGATCGATCGAACTGCTGACCGGGCATCCACAGCCAGCTGCCCGGTCCGCGCTGCAGGCCGGCCGGGTGGTGGTCTTCAGCCGCGAACTGCTCTGGCCGGACGGCACCGTGCACGTCCGGGTCCAGGATCAGGACCTGGATCGGCCCGACGTCCGGCTTCCGGTCCAGGTGATCCCGTTGCCCGCCACTTTCGTGCCGCCCTCGGCATCCGCGGCTGGCCTGACGACGCCGGTCTATCCGCCCGCGGCGGCCAAACGCCTGGGACTGCGGATCGGCACCACCGGCCTGGTGGTCAGCACCACCCGGATGCCCACCGCGGACCAGGAGGAGCGGCTGATCGCCACCCTGAACGACAACTTCGACCTGAGCGTCTCGATCGAACGCGGCTACCGGAGCACCGTGGGGCTGGTGCTGCTCGCGCTGATCGCCTCATCCGCGCTGATCACCCTGATCGGCACCTTCACCGCGGTCGGCCTGGCCCGTACCGAGGGCGCAGCCGATGTGGCCACGCTGGCCGCGATCGGAGCCAGTCCGGCGGTCCGGCGCCGCCTGGCCGCGGCCCAGGCCGCCGTGATCACGGTCACCGGCGCGCTGCTCGGACTGGCCACCGGCCTGCTGGTGGGCTGGGCCCTGGTCCGGCTGAACAGCCCCCGGCCGGAGAACTATTCGGCCGGGCAGTATCCCGGTGCGTGGCAGCTGGCCATCCCGTGGCCGCAGCTGGCCGGCACCGTGATCGGCCTGCCGCTGGCCGCCATGGCGCTCGCCTTCGTCACCGTCCGGTCCCGGCTGCCCCTGGTGCGCAGACTGGGCCAGTAGCTACACGCGCTCGATGGTGGCCAGCCAGGCCGGGGCCCCGGCGTCATCGTGGAACCTGGTCAGGATCCGTTCCGGCTCGATGGCCACGATTCGCCACCCGGCACGGGGGGCGAACGCCTCGCTCAGCTGATCCTGACCTATCGGATGCGGGCCGGTGGCCGGGCCGTCGTCCCGGAAGCACAGCACGTGGCCGGTGGCTCCGGGCCGGGTCACCGCGGCCAGACTGGCCGCGTAGCGCGGCCTTTCGCCAGCGTCGAAGGTGTGGAACAGCCCGCAGTCCAGCACGGTGGCGAAGCTTCGGCCCAGTCCCTCCAGGGCCAGCGCGTCGGCCACGATGAACTCGGCGTCCAGGCCGCGTTCGGTGGCCTTGGCCCGGGCCAGTGCGACCGCCGTGGGGGCCACGTCGGCACCCAGAACCGCCAACCCCAGCGAGGCGGCGTGCAGCGCGTGCTCGCCGGTTCCGCAGCCCGGATCGAGCACCGGCCCCTCCATACCGCCCGACATGGCCCGGACCATCGCTGGCTGCGGGCGGCCGATGTCCCACGGCGCCGGGCCGTCGTAGTACGAAGCCTCCCAAGGCTGGCCGGTCAATCGCTCATGACTGGTGGGCTGCCGTCCACCGAACGGATCTCGCGCGCTGGCCGGTGACTGTTGCGGCACGGTCTCCATTGTGTCATTCGGATCCTGTCGAGCCCAGCGGCGGACGGTGCTGGGTGAACCCCCCGGATAATGTTCCGTAGTCTCTCCGCGAACGCATCGCGATCAGCCCACCGGTGGGCGCGAATGAGCACGGAGGACGACTATGGCCACTCCCAGTCCCGGCAACTCGATCACCGCCCGGGTGCGGGTGCCGGCCGCGGCAGCCGCCACCGGAGACGTCGTGGCCGCGGTCATCGCCGCCGGAGGAGTCGTGACCGCTCTGGACGTCGCTGAGTCGCACGCCGACGAGCTGGTCATCGACATCACCTGCAACGCCACCGATGACGAACACGCGGGCCGCATCACCAGCGCGATCAGTGCGGTCGAGGGGGTGTCGGTGGGCAAGGTCAGTGACCGGACCTTCCTGATGCACCTCGGTGGCAAGCTGGAGGTCAGACCCAAGGTCCTGCTGCGGCATCGCGATGACCTGTCCCGGGCCTACACCCCTGGAGTGGCCCGGGTCTGCCTGGCCATCGCCGAGCGCCCGGCCGACGTCCGGCGGCTGACCATCAAGCGCAACACCGTGGCCGTGGTCACCGACGGCTCGGCTGTGCTGGGCCTGGGCAATATCGGCCCGGCCGCCGCACTGCCGGTGATGGAAGGAAAAGCCGCCCTGTTCAAGCAGTTTGCCGGGGTGGATGCCTGGCCGGTCTGCCTGGACACCCAGGACACCGAGAAGATCATCGAGGTGGTGAAGGCGATCGCTCCGGTCTACGGGGGTATCAATCTCGAGGACATCGCCGCGCCCAAGTGTTTCGAGATCGAGGCCCGGTTGCGGGCCGAGCTGGACATTCCGGTGTTCCACGACGATCAGCACGGCACCGCGATCGTGGTACTCGCCGCGCTGACCAACGCCCTGCGGGTGGTGGACAAGAAACTGGCCAGCGTCCAGATCGTGATCAGCGGGGCCGGGGCCGCAGGCCAGGCCATCGTCAAGCTGCTGCAGGCGCAAGGGGCTCGGCGCATCGTGGTCTGCGACCGGCAGGGCACCCTGCACCCCGGGCGTTCCCGGCTGGAAGCGACCAAGCAGTGGATCGCCGAGCACACCAACGAATCCGGAGTACGCGCGACCCTGGCGCAGGCGCTCGCCGGGGCCGACGTGTTCATCGGCGTCTCGGGCCCGAACCTGCTCTCCGGCAGCGACATCGCCACCATGGCCAGCAAGGCGATCGTGTTCGCGCTGTCCAACCCGACCCCGGAGGTCGACCCGGTGGCGGCCGGGCGCAGCGCAGCGGTGGTGGCCACCGGCCGCTCCGATTATCCGAATCAGATCAACAACGTGCTCGCCTTCCCCGGCTTCTTCCGCGGCATGCTCGATGCGGGAGCCCACCAGATCACCGAGGGAGTGATGCTGGCTGCCGCTGAGGCCATCGCCAACGCGGTGTCGCCGTCGGAACTCAACGCCAGTTACATCATCCCGTCGGTCTTCGATGCGCAGGTTGCCCCCGCAGTCGCCGACGCGGTCCGGCGGGCTGCCACCGACACGCCCTGAACCGATTCAGAGGATGTGCACCGGCTGCCGGCGCCAGACCGCGAGGATGAGTCGCGGCCCGGTGGGCTGCCCGACCAGGAGGACATCGTGACCACACCCACGTCATCGGCCCCGCTCACGGCATTGGCGCTGGTCTGCAGCCTGAAACCGTCACCGGCTCCCTCCAGCAGTGAGCTGATGGCCAGCCAGGTGATCGAGGAGCTCGGTAAGCACGGTGTGAACGGGACGAGCATCCGGGTGGTCGACCACGACGTCCGGCCCGGCGTGAGCACCGACGAGGGGAACGGCGACGCCTGGCCCGGGATCCGGCGCCAGTTGCTGGACGCCGACATCCTGATCCTGGCCACCCCGACCTGGATGGGTCACATGAGCAGCGTCGCCCAGCGGGTACTGGAACGACTGGACGCCGAACTGTCCGAGACCGATTCCGCGGGGCGGCTTTCCATGTCGGGGA
This sequence comes from uncultured Kineosporia sp., assembly GCA_964250315.1. GTDB lineage: Bacteria > Actinomycetota > Actinomycetes > Actinomycetales > Kineosporiaceae > CAXUFS01. The sequence goes on from CAXUFS010000053.1 coordinate 4,443, forward strand.
AGGTCGCGGTCGCGGCCGTGGTCGGCAACGAGGACGGCGCCCACAAGATCGTCGCTGATGTGTTCCAGGCCCTGGACGACGTCGGGTTCACCGTGCCCTCTCAGGGCGGCGCCTACTGGAACGGCGAGGCGATGCAGAAGGTGGACTACAACGATCTCGATCAGACCCCGGAGAAGGTGGCGTCGTCGATTGAGGGCCTGGCCCGGAACGCCGCTCACCTGGCTCGGCTGCTGAAGGCGCAGCCCTATCCGGCCTGACCAGTACTGCCGGCAGATGGAGCTCCGCCCGTTCGCTGAACCCGATGCGCCGGTGGTGGCGGGATGGGCGCGCTCGGCCCGCGAGGCAGCGATGTGGTGCGGCGCTCAGGAGTTCCCCGTGACCGCGCGGGTCGTCTCCGGATGGCAGGGAGTGGACGGCGCGAGCGGATACCTGCTGGCGGACGACGACGGCTCGGCCGCCGCCTACGGCGAGGTGTGGCCCGATGACGAGCCTGGCCACGCTGAGCTGGCCCGGCTCATCGTGGCGCCGGATCGCCGCGGGCGCGGGCACGGCCGGGAACTGGTCCGCTGCCTGGTCGCACAGGCCCGTGCGACCGGCTACCGCCACCTGTCCCTGCGCGTGCATCCGGCCAACGCGGTCGCGCTGAGCTGTTATCGCGCGGCTGGTTTCGTTCCGATCGAGTCCGGGCTGGCCAGGCAGTGGAACGCCGGTCAGCCGGTCGAGTATGTCTGGCTCCAGCCGGCCTGAAGCTCCCATACCTGCACGCGATTCCCGGCCCGTTCTCCGAGGAGTTCCAGCCGCCAGGGCGGGGGAGTGGTGGGATAGAACCTGATCGTGGCGACCCGGCCGCCGGGCAAGAAGAGCTCCAGGATCGACCCGTCCAGATAACCCCGGATGGTCTCCGCTGTGGAGCGCGACTCGTCCAGGCCGTCGATCGTGGTCAGGTCACCCTTGGCCCGGTCATCGTCGCTGGCGCGGTTCCGGTCGATGGTCACTCGCCCGGCCGCCCGATCGATGGTGACATCGAGACACTCCGAACGACCGAAATGCATTCGCAAAGTGCAGGTTCGAGCCGAATCTTCGGTTCGTTCGATCAGGAACTCCAGTTGTGCCCCCAGCCCGTCCAGGCTGCCGGTGGAACCGGCGGACACCACCGTGGCGGACTGTGCGCTCCGCAGCAGAGCCAGCGGCGGGATCGGAGAGCTGGCCACAGCTCCGTCTGGGCGCAGGCGCACCGAACGGGGAAGGGTGAGCATTCCCGACCAGCCGTCCTCCTGAGACCACTCGGCTGAACGTCCTTCGGTGGCCCATCCCCAGACCAGCGGTCCGGCCGGACTGGTCTGCATCACCGACGCCGCGTAGAAGTTCGGCCCGTGATCAACCAGATGCAGGTCGGAGCCGATCAGATCCGGGCCGCCCGGCTGCGGCGGAACCAGGGCCGAAAGTACTTGCATCACCCCGGCTTCCCGGGTCCAGGACCCGAACAGGACGGCCGTTCGGTCGCCGGCCGGCAGAACCTGCGGGCACTCCCACATCACCCCAGAATCCCATTCAGCGGTACTGGACCCGGCCATCCGGGCCAGTGGCCCGGCATAGCTCCAGGTACTGAGATCCTCGGAGGTGTAGTGCCGGAGCAGTCCGATGTCATCGTCCGCACCAGCGCCGATCACCATGTGCCAGCCAGCACCCTGACGCCAGACGAACGGATCTCTCAAGTGCCGGATGTGCTCCCCAGCGGGAGGGGCTGGGACCACTTCCTGGGGCGGGCCGAACGAGAACCCGCCGTCGTCCGACGCCGCGCTGAGCGTTCGCTGCAACCGTTCGCCGCGGACCAGCCCCGAATAGAAGGCGCGGACCCGGCCGGACGCATCGATCACGGTATTGCCCGACCAGCATCCGTCCCGGTCCAGGGCGGAGGCATGCGGGGTCAGCGCCGGGGAATGCCCCTCCCAATGCACCAGATCAGCGCTGCTGACATGCCCCCAGCTGACCGGAGAGGACGCTTCCAAGGTCCGGCGATGCTGGAAATAGAGGTGGTAGCGGCCATCCACCAGGACCGGACCGTTCGGATCGTTGAGGAACCCGCTCGGCGAGCAGATGTGATAGCGCGGAAACAGGTGGTCGTTCATCATCACCGCCGAGCCGGAGTCAGATGACCGATCAGGCAGGACACCACGAGTCACTTCACCGCGCCGGAGATCCTGGCGCCTGCCCCTGGTCAGCCGTGATTCACTGGGGCCCGCGACGCCGCGTCACTGATCGGTCCCAGCAGCCTGGCGCCGACCTGTCCAGGGTTGCGCGAACCGCCCTCGGCACAGGCCAGGCACACCTCGGCCGGGATCAGGCCGCGCCTCATCAGCCAGCCGAAAACAGTGCAGCCCAAGCAGAATCCAGCGATGGACTCGAGGCTGGCCGCGACCGCCAGGACGGCGATGACCGCCCGGGCCGGGACCGTGGAGCTCAGGCTCGCGGCCAGAATCAGAGCGCTCAGACTGAACACCACGCCGATCCCCTGAGCGAATCGCTTCGGTGGCCCGGGAACGAACCGCTCCCTGAGCCGGAGCCGGGGGGTGATCACCCGGGTCGCCAGCAGGCCGAGCGGGCTGAACCGCGGCCCGGCCAGCACTCTGGCCACAAAGCCATAGGCGAGAACCAGGAGCAGCGGGAACCAGCCGGTCGCGATGTAGGCCAGCGACATCACCAGGACTCCGCCAGCGACCAGGCGGGCAGACACCTCGTTGACCGGATTCGGGAAACTCAGAACGTCCTTCAGACCTGTCCGGGAAGCTGATCGCATGCTCAACAATCTAATCCCGTCCGATCGGCCCGGCCAGGACTCGATCCGTTGCCAGGGAACCGCTTGGGGGGAAGCGGCGTCCAAGTGACATGACGCTGACCCTGGCATCCCGCCAGATCGCCGGTATTGCGGCGGCCACCCTCCTGTTGCTGGGTACCTATGTGCTGGGAGCCTCTCGTAACCACGCCGACGCGGCAGCAGAGCCAGCCGGCGCTGCCTCTCTTCCGGGCGCCGGCCCGGGGACGGCGCCCTCCGCGATAACCGTGACCGGCACCGGAAGGGTGACCGGAACTCCGGATACCCTCCGGGTCGACCTCGGTGTCTCGGTCACCGGCAAGACGGTGAACCAGGCCCTGACCGCTGCCAGCGACAAGGCGGCCGCAGTCCAGGACTCGTTGCGAGGCAATGGGGTCGCGGCCAAGGACCTGCAGACCACCGGACTGAACATTCAGCCCGGCGACGAGTCGGGCCAGGGCGGCCGATCGAGCCTGCGGGGTTACCAGGTCGACGAAAGCCTCAGCGCGGCGCTGCGCAACCTGAATACGGCCGGTGCGGTGATCTCGGCCGCGGCGGCGGCCGGTGGCCAGGCCACCCGGATCGACGGCGTCTCCCTCGACCTGGAGGACACCGGCCCTCTGCTCGCCGGAGCCCGGACGGACGCGTTCGCGCAGGCTCGGTCCAAGGCCGGGCAGTACGCCCGGGCGGCCGGACTGTCCGTTGGCCGGGTGGTCAGCATCCAGGAGGCGGTACAGGCGCCCGAGCCGCAGTCCTATGCATACCCGGCAGCCTCGGCCCGGAACATGGCTTCCGTTCCCGTCCAGGCGGGCTCGCAGGAACTGGCAGTGACCGTCACCGTCACCTTCACCGTCAGCTGACCCTGAGCACTGGCTGTCTGAGCGGGGGAGACGAGCTGTCGTCGCTCAGGTCAGGTCTGAGGTCAACTGGTGCGCAAGAAGGTTCAGGCGAGATCCGTGGATGACCTCGCCGGTGCGGGCGGTGACCGTCCGAGCTAGCGCGGCCGCGGAGCGGGCCTCGGCCGGGTCGCCCGCGAGCAGGTGGACCTCCGCCAGCAGGACGTCGAAGGTCGGCTCGAAGACCACGAAACCACTCGATCGATAGGCCGAGAGAGCCGCCTCCAGCTCGGCGGCCCCGGGGTGATCGTCCAGCACGGCCGTAGCCCAGGAGTGGAAGATGCGGCCATGGGCAGCCAGCACGTTGTACTCGAGGCGTTCAGCCAGCCGGATCATCCGGGATGCATGAGTCCGGGCCGCCTTGGCATCCGCGCGCATGCTGGCCAGGAAGCAGGCGTGTAACTCCAGGTTCACCAGCCCGGTGTCATCCTCCGGTGCCTGGAAGGCGCTCTGCAGGATCGCGGAGGCTGTGGCCTCATCGCCCTCCAGGTGCGCGATCAGTGCCAGATAGCCGATGGACGCCTCTCGGGAGGGACGCAATGGCCCGCTCGTCGCTCCCGTCGTCCATTCTCCGACCAGTTCCAGCACTCGCTCCAGCGACAGCTTGGCGATCTCGATCTCGCCGAGGACAAAGCTGGTCCAGCCCACGATCTGATGTGCTGCCGTCTGCGCCCAGGGTGACAAGGGGCCCGCCAAGGCGGCCTGGGCCATCTCGCGTACCCACGTCAGCTCTCCGGCGCCGCCGGCCATCGTGAGCGTGCCCACCCACGAGGTCAGGTTCGCGTCGGTCAATGGCGGCAACGGCCGCATCGCCGCCGAAGGCAGTGCGGCATCGCTGCCGCCGTACGCCCGGATCAGGTCCAGGCGGCCTCGCACCCGGTGTTCGGCCTCTGATCGCGCCAGTGGATCGGTGATCTGGTTCGCCAGCGCCAGCGCCTCTTCCAGGATCCTGCCCGCGCTGCGAGTCGCGTAGCGCGAGAGCGCGTCCTCCGCAGCGGTGAGCAGATAGGGGATCGCGGCGGCGGTCCCGACCGCGGGCGCGGCCGCGGCCAGATGATGCGCCACCTCGAGAATCCCCTCCGGGCCAAACTGCCCCCGAGCCTGCAGAGCCGCGGCGATCCGGGCATGCAGCCGCAAGCGCCGGACACCAGACAGCCCAGCCACCAGCACCTGGCGCACCAGGTCGTGACTGGGGCGAATCCCCGCTTCCCCCGGGCGCTCGAGCAGAAGGCCGGTGATCAGGGCCGCTTCTACGTCGTCCAGGACCTGATCGGTGTCCTGCCCGGTGACTGCGGCCAGCAGTTCGACATCCACCGGTGAGCGGGCCAGGGCGATGATCTGCATCAGGGCGATCGATGCGGACGGAAGTCGCTCGATCCGGCGTCGCAGCACGTCGTGCACCCGTTCCGGCAGCGTGGTCAAGACGCCCTCGGGGTCCAGACGGCGTTCGGCGGCCAATAGCCGCACCAGTTCGGTGACGAACAGCGGGTTTCCGGCGGTGGCTGCGTGCAGGGCGGCCACCACTTCCTCGTCCGCCGGCTCTCCGGTCGCCCGGGACACCAGCTCAGCCACGGCATCGGGATCCAGTCCGTCGAGGTGAACGCGATTCAGGAGGTGACGCGGCGTCCGGATCAGCGCGGACAGCACCCGCTGAGCGCTGGGCTCATCGGTGCGCATGGCGGCCGCGAACAGGACTCCTTGCGGGCTCAGCTCGTCGACGGCGAGCGACAGCAGAGTCACCGTCTCGTCGTCCACCCATTGCAGATCGTCGAAGACGACGGTGATCGGAGCCTGCCGGTGGGCAATGGCCAGCAGCTCGATCACGCCTCGATAGAGCGCGGTCCGGGAGAGGGTCAGCTCGGCCGGTGCTGCACTGCGATCACCGGGAGACGCCAGCATCAAGGCGTGGGCGGTGGCTATGGACGCCGGATCGACCAGGCTGTCCGGGGCTGCGGGTCCGGCATCGCCGGATGAGATCGCCCGGACCACCGTGACCCAGGGCCACAGGGCCGGCATGGCTCCGGCGCCGCCACCGCCAGCATGCACCACCCGGCCACCGCCGGCCTCGGCGGCTCGGGCCAGCAGCTGGAGCAGGGTCGTCTTGCCGGCCCCGGCCTCGGCGTCCAGAACCAGTAGGGCCCCCTGCCCGCGTTTGCTGGCAGCCAGGGCGGCTTCGATCTGCTGCACGATTTGCTGGTACCCGACTACCAGTGGCCCGCGAATGGGCTGATCCGGATCCGCGGGCGTCTGTGGCGCCACGATATGGGCGCCCGGAACCTCGAGGGCCGTCCGCTCGCGGGCCGGAAGCAGGGCCGGGTCCTGACGCAGCACCTGCATCTCCAGGGCCTGGATCGCTGGGGAGGGATCCAGGCCCAGCTCGTCCTGCAGTAGCTGGCGGAGCCTGGCCACGGCGGCCACGGCGTCGGACTGGCGGCCGCTGCGGTACAGCGCGAGGACCAGGGCCGCCCACGCCCGCTCCCGGAACGGGTTGTCGTCGACGAACGGCTGCGCATCCTCCGCGACCCGCTCGTGCTGCCCCAGCCGCAACCTGGTTTCGAGCAGCAGCTCAACCGCGGCTGCGCGGGCGTCCTGAGCGCGGGTGGCCTCCTCGCCCGCAACGCCGAGCAACCGCAGGTCGGCCAGCGGGTCACCCCGCCACAGCCCGAGAGCGGCAACCAGCTGATCGCAACAGTCGCGCAGATCGGCGGCGTTCATCTGCTGCTCGTTGGCACTGAGCAGTGCGCGCACCCGGGCCAGGCGTTCGTGAAAGTCGATCAGATCGACGTCGGCCCGGGGGATCTCCAGGATCCACCCGGGGGGCTGGGTGCGGATCTCGACCGGCTGAGTTTCGTGATCAGCGCGCACCGCCTCCAGCGCCCGGCGCAGCCGGGAGATGTAGGCCCGTAGGGTCACCGTGGCCTGGGCGGGCGGATCCTCGTGCCACAGGTCGTCGATCAGCCGGTCCATGGGCACGACCCGGCCCGCCTGCAGGGCGAGCAGGGCGAAGACGGCGCGCTGTTTGGTGCCGCCCAGGTCTACGTCGCCATCATTGGTCCTGGCGAGCACCGGCCCCAGCAGGCTCACCCGCATCTGCACGAGTCTGCCATTGGCCCGTAGACCAGCAAAGGTGTCTATCGCCATGATCGAACTGAGCGATATATCAGACCCGATGTCGGCCCGACGGCTCAGCCGGGGACCCCGTCAGCTGTTCCGGGATTACGCCCGGCCTCCATGGAGGGGTGTCCCAGCCTTGCCACCCGGCAGGCTTCCAGTCCATGCAGGCTCAGGCAGCCGACGATCGCTGGTACGGCGACGACGGCCGGGTCGAAGCTGACCATGGCCCAGGTGCCGTACTGATCGACGTGGACCTCCTGAACGCCGGGAAGCCTCCGCAAGGCTTCCGCGGCGGCGTCCGGGGCGCTGCGGCCGGCCGGAGGCTCAGCCCCGGGAGCCGGGCACAGTTCGAGAGCAACTTCGTGGACAGGCTGGTGTACCGGACGCATTGAGCCACACTGCGGGCCGGCGATTGCACTCTGGTTGCACGAGACCGGAAGCCGGCTGCGGTTGCAGGCTAATTGCAGCCGGAGACCCAGACCTGGCGACGACCGTGACCGGCAGCAAGGAATGCTCAACCAGAACGCAACAGCGCACAGCCACCGTGTCCGGTATGACTACTCTTCCGGCCGCGGCGGCAGATTCCGCCGCTGAGGTACAGACCGCCGATCAGCCGGCCACAGCCACTGGCCGGTTCGTCGTCCGCCGCCCGCTCGTCGTCCTGATGCTGGTTTTCAACGTCTTCGGCCAGGCCGCGGTACTCGGGCCCACCATTCTCCTCGGAGACCGGGCGCCGGACCTGGAGCTCCTGCAGAGCGTCGCTCTGATCATGTTTCTGCTGGTGCCAGCCCTGCTGCTGGTGCGCACATCACAGGGCCCGGAAGCCCTGCGACGGCTATTGAGAGCGGTCGTCACCTTCCGGGTGAAACCGCTCTGGTATCTGCTGCCGCTGGCCGTCATTCCGGCCGGGGTGCTGCTGGTCAACCTGTCGTTGCCGCATCTGGCCCAGTTCGGCCCGCACGCCATCGCCACCGCGTACCTGATGGGCTTCCTGCCCGGGCTGGTGGTTCAGTTCGTCACCACGAACTGGTGGGAGGAGACGGTCTGGACCGGCGTCGTGCAGGCGCCGCTACAGGCTCGCTTCGGACCACTGCGAGGCACCCTGCTCACCACGCCCTGGTTCGCTCTGGAGCATGTTTTCCTCACTCTGGATGGGACTTTCGAGCAGGGCGTGACCCTGATGGCGATCCTGACGGTGACGTTGTTCTTCGTCCGGGCCGGGTTCGGCTGGGTCTACCGGCGCACTGGAAGCCTGGCCCTTACGGGCCTGGTTCACGCGTCGTCCAATGCGGCCGTCCTCGGACTGGCCAGCCGCCTCTACGACCGGCCCGCCGACAGCATCCTCACCCTCGTCGCCTTCGGTCTGCTCGCGCTTCTGGTCACCCGCGGGCGTCTGGGCTGGCCTCCCGAGCAGCGAACGGGAACTCGAAATTGATTGTGCAGCAGTCTTATCCGTCCGTCACGTCCGTCTAGGGAGAACATCGTGTCTGAACCCACCGCCCAGAACTGGGCCCGGACCGGCCTGTGGAGCCTGTCCGCCTACGGAGTACTCACCTTCGTCTCGTCGCTGGACCCTCAACCCGATCCCAGCATCGACCATGAGGCTTGGGCGCGTTTCGTCACCACCGACCAGTATCTGGCCGGCCACCTGCTGGGCAGCGGCCTCGGACTGATCATGGCGATCTTCGGCATCTTCTCCCTGGCCACCGTGCTGAGCCGGACCCGCAGCGTGCGGATGTTGCTGATCGGCACTGTCATCACCGTCTTCGCGCATGGCGTCTTCCTGATGCTGATGGCGAACTCGGCCTTCGCCGCACCCGACAGTGCCCGGGCCTACCTGGCCGGCCTGCGCAACATCGACGACATCATCGACAGCCCGCACTCGGTACTGGCCCAGGGGGTGATGTTCGGCATCGTCATTCTGTTCAGCTTCGCTGGCAACATCCTGCTCGGCCTGGCCGTCTGGCGCTCGCGGCTGTTGCCGCGAGGAGCAGGCGCACTCTGGATTCTCTCGGCTCTGCTGCTCTACGCGGGCGGCCTGGTGGTCGGAGCGTTCTTCACCCATAACAGCCCGCCCACCGAGCCATTGGGTGCGGCAACCGTCGTGATCGCCGGCACCTGGATGGCGATCAGCGCCCGCCACGCCGCCCATGTGGCCGGCACCGAGACGTCAGCGACCGTCTCCGCCCCGCGCGGCCGGGGGGGGCGCCCCCCCCCCCCCACCGACGCCACC
>CAXUFS010000054.1:0-13494 GCA_964250315.1 uncultured Kineosporia sp.
GGTGTCCCTCGATGACGTGCGCGCGGACGAACTGGCTGGCTTGGTCCAGACCCGCACGGCCGGCCGTGCGCTGGCCGGGACGACAGGCCTGCGCTGATGCCCAAAGGACAGCCGCTGGTGGTGCCCGCCGACGGGTTGACCACCCGGCAGCGCCGCAACCGGCCGCTGGTGATCGTGCACACCGGAGTGATGAAGGGCAAGTCCACGGCCGCCTTCGGCCTGGCGCTGCGGGGCTGGAGCCAGGGCTGGTCGATCGGCGTTTTCCAGTTCGTCAAATCGGCGAAATGGCAGGTGGGAGAAGAGAAAGCGTTCAAAGCCCTGAATCGCGTGCATGCTCAGACCGGTGAGGGCGGCCCGGTGGAATGGCACAAGATGGGTGAAGGCTGGTCCTGGGCCCGCAAAGCCGGCACCGAGCAGGACCACGCGGCGGCCGCCCTCGAGGGCTGGCGGGAGATTCAGCGTCGCCTCGCCGCTGAGCAGCACACCCTGTACGTCCTCGACGAATTCAACTACCCGATCCGCTGGGGCTGGGTGGAGCTGGACGATGTGCTCGCCACCCTGGCTGGCCGGCCCGGTCAGCAGCATGTGATCATCACGGGCCGCGATGCTGATCCCCGGCTGATCGAGGCGGCTGATCTGGTGCTGGAGACCGGCAAGATCAAGCACCCGATGGATGCCGGGCAGAAAGGTCAGCGGGGGATCGAATGGTGAGAACGGCCAGCCAGCCGGGCCACGCCGCGGCCGGAGGGTCACCGTGGTAGCCCGGCTGGTGGTCGCAGCCCCAGCCAGTGGACACGGCAAGACCAGTGTGGCGACCGGGCTACTGGCCGCATTCGCCGATCGAGGTCTGATCGTCAGCCCGCACAAGGTCGGTCCGGACTACATCGATCCGGGTTATCACGCCCTGGCCGCCGGACGGCCAGGGCGCAACCTCGATCCGTGGCTGGCTGGTGAGGAGCGTATGCGGCCGCTCTTCGAGCATGCGGTCGCGACCCCCAGACCGGCCGGGCTGGCGATCATCGAAGGCGTGATGGGGCTGCACGACGGTGCGGCCGGCCGGGGCGAGTTCGCCTCCACCGCGCACATCGCCCGCCTCCTGGAGGCCCCGGTCCTGCTGGTCGCCGACACCACGGCGATCGGCCGCTCAGTGGCCGCCATGGTCACCGGATACGCCCGTTTCGATCCCCGGGTGCGAGTGGGCGGAGTGGTGCTGAACCGGGTCGGCTCGGATCGGCACGAGATGATTCTGCGTGAGGCCCTGGCCGAGATCGGGATGCCGGTGCTGGGGGCACTGCGCCGTCACGATGCCCTGGCCACACCGTCGCGTCATCTGGGCCTGGTGCCGGCGGCCGAGCGCTCGGCCAGTGCCCAGCAGACCGTCCGGGCACTGGGTGCTGCGGTGGCGTCGTCCGTCGATCTGAATGCGGTACTGGCACTGGCCAGGACGGCTCCGGACCAGGCTGGACCGGCCGGGAACCCGGCCTGGAATCCGGCCGACGAGGTGGGCCAGATCGAGGGCCGCCCGCCGGTGGTGGCGATCGCCGGAGGGGCGGCCTTCACCTTCTCCTACGCTGAAACAGCCGAACTGCTGCAGGCGGCGGGCGCCGAGGTGGTGACGGTCGATCCGCTGCACGATGAGCAGCTGCCAGCGGACTGCGCCGGCCTGGTCATCGGTGGTGGCTTCCCCGAGCTCTACGCCGCTCAGCTCACCGCCAATGTGTCTCTGCAGCGGGCTGTTTCGCGCTTGGCTGACGCAGGCGGGCCGATCGCCGCGGAATGCGCGGGCTTGCTCTACCTGGCTCGATCGCTGGATGGCCAGCCGATGTGTGGCGTCCTGGCCGCTGATGCGGTGATGACCGACCGGCTCACGCTGGGCTATCGCGACGCGGCCGCCGCGACCGGCTCGTACCTGGCTGAGCCGGGACTGCGGGTCCGCGGACACGAGTTCCATCGCACCATCTGCTCCCCGGACCCGGGGGCCGAGGCGGCCTGGCGCTGGACCGGGCCGGATGGATCGGCCCAGCGGGACGGCTTCGCCGGGCCGGGCCGGGTTCACGCCTCCTACCTGCACCTGCACTGGGCCGGCCAGCCATCGCTGGCCGAGCGATTTGTCCGTGCCGCGCAACAGTTCTCGAACCGGACACAGCCGATGGAAGTGGAGTCGAGATGACATTGAACGAACTGCTAGCCCCCACCGTTGCCGCTGTTCACGCGCCCGATGAGGAAGTGCTGGCCGCGGCCCGCGATCGGCAGGACCGTCTGACCAAGCCGCGGGGATCGCTGGGCGTGCTGGAGGCGGTGTCGATCCAGCTGGCCGGCATCGCCGGCACCTGTCCTCCGCCGATGCCCAGCCCAGCCGCTGTTGCCGTCTTCGCGGCCGACCACGGCGTGCACGCCCAGGGGGTGACGCCCTGGCCGCAAGAGGTGTCGGTGCAGATGGTGGCCAACTTCCTGGCCGGTGGCGCGGCCGTGAACGCTCTGGCCAGCCAGGTGGGTGCGGTGGTCCTGGTGGTGGACGTCGGCCTGGCCACTCCACTCGATGACTTGATCCCCCCTGGCGCGGTGCTGGCCTCGGCCGGTCAGATCCAGCCCGGTGCGCCGCGCTTACTGCAGCACCGGATCCGTTCTGGGACAGCGGATCTCAGCCAGGAACCAGCCATGACCCGGGCTCAGGCCATCGCGGCCATCGAGACCGGCATCGCGGTGGCCACTGAGCTGGCGGCGGCCGGTTATCGCTGCCTGCTCAGCGGGGACATGGGAATCGCCAACACCACCGCATCGGCGGCACTGATCGCCGCCTTCACCGGCGCCAGCCCAGCGGCGGTCACCGGTCGCGGCACCGGTATCGACGAGCGGATGCTGGAGCACAAGGTGGCCGTGGTCGGACAGGCCCTGCGGATCCACGCGGATGTGATCGCCGCGGCCGATCCGATCGAGAAACTTGCCGCGGTTGGCGGTTTGGAGCACGCCGCCCTCGCCGGGTACATCCTAGGAGCCGCCGCCAGCGGGATCCCGGTGATCCTGGACGGGGTGATCGCGGGAGCCGCGGCACTGGTCGCCCAAGCGCTGGCCCCGGACGCGATCGGATTCTGCGTCGCCGGGCACCGTTCCGCCGAGCCTGGTCACACCGTGGCCCTGGCCCATCTGGGTCTCACCCCCCTGGTGGATCTGGAGCTCCGGCTCGGGGAAGGCACCGGCGCTACCCTGGCTCTTCCGCTGGTACAGGCCGCGGCGGCCGCCCTGCGGGAAATGGCCACCTTCGACTCAGCTGGAGTCACCGAGAAGGGATCCTGAGGACAACTGCCGTGCTGACCCCTTACCTTGCGGGGCTGAACCTCGCGGGGCGCCGGGTGGTGGTGATCGGCGGCGGGATCGTCGCCCAGCGGCGACTGCCGGCCCTGCTCGATGCTGGTGCCGTGATCACCCTGATCTCACCTCAGGTCACCCCAGCCGTGGAGGGCATGGCTGGGGCCGCCGAGCTGACCTGGCGGCAGAGGGATTACGCCCCCGGGGATCTGAGCGGGGCCTGGTACGCGATGGCATTGACCGATTCAGCCCCAGTGAACGCGGCGGTGCTGGCCGAGGCTGAGTCCCGGAAGATCTTCTGCGTCCGGGCCGACGTTGCACGCGACGGCACCGCCGTGACGCCCGCGGCCCCCGGGGGCACCCCGGCGTCCGGGCAGTGGCAGGGACTGCGGATCGCGGTGATGAGCGGCCGGTTAGCTGCCGGGGAGGGCGGCCACGATCCGCTGCGGGTGGCTTCGGTCCGAGACGGCGTGCTGGACTGGCTGGGTTCCGGGGCGGGGGAGGGCCTGGTAGGTCGTCCCGATCGGCGGCCTGGCCCCTCGTCCGGCCCAGTCGATCAGCCGGATCAGCCGCGTGAGCTGGATCAGCTGGATCAGTTGGATCAGCTGGATCAGGCCGGCGGTCCTGGCCGGCTCAGCGTGCCTGGGGTCGCGCTGGTCGGAGGGGGCCCTGGCGATCCGGAACTGATCACCGTGCTCGGACGACGGCTGCTCGCGCGGGCCGATGTGGTGATCGCCGACCGGCTGGCCCCCCGGGCGCTGCTAGCCGAACTGCGGCCGGACGTCCACGTCATCGATGCCACCAAGCTGCCCAGGGGCCGATTCATGGCCCAGGAGGCGATCAACGCCGCACTGGTCGAACACGCCCGGGCCGGCCGGTTCGTGGTCCGGCTCAAGGGCGGCGACCCGTACGTGTTCGGGCGGGGCTCGGAGGAACTGGCGGCCTGCGTCGAGGCGGGAATCCCGGTTCAGGTGGTGCCAGGAATCACCAGCGCGCTGGCGGTGCCGGGCCTGGCCGGGATTCCGATCACACATCGGGGCGTGGCGCATGAGGCGGTGATCGTGTCGGGTCACCTTCCACCTGGTGACCCGGCGTCACTGGTCGATTGGGCGGCCCTGGGCCGGCTGGCCGGAACGATCGTGATCATGATGGGCGTACAGAACCTACCGGCGATCGTCCCGGTCCTGGTCGGCAACGGGAGGGCGCCGGACACGCCGGTCGCGGTGATTCAGAATGGCTCGACGCCGGCCCAGCGAATCATCGTGGGGACACTGCAGACCATTGCTGCGCAGGCTCAATCAGCCGGCCTGCGAGCTCCGGCGATCATTGTGGTCGGTGATGTGGTGAGCCAGCGGGCCGGCGCCGGGCGCGCAGTCGTCAATCCGGGCGAGGGACCACGACCACCGGGCTGAGGGCCCGCCGCACCAGCCGAGACGACACCCCTCCGAGCAGGACCCGGCGCACCGGCCCGTATCCGCGCGAGCCGCAGAACAGCAGGCTGACGTCGTCCAGATCGGCCAGCATGCTGACCACATCCCCGATCAGCAGACTGGCAGTGACCTCCAATCCCTCGCTCTGCTCGGCGATCGAGGCGCTGGCTTGGTCCAATGCCTCCTGGTAACCCTCGCGGGCAGTGCGGGTGAAAGCCTTCTCGGCGTCCGCGCCGACCAGCCAGGGGACGACGCTGGCCTCCTGCGCCACCGCCGTGAACAGATGCAGCCGCGCGCCGAGCTGCCTGGCGGTGTCAGCGGCGGCGCGCAATCCGGCCATCGCCTCGTCGGTGGCCAGGTAGGCGACCCCGACCACCGGAGGCGCGGACCAGCCCTGCTGGGCAAACCCCTTGGGCGCCACGGCGATCGGGCACTCAGCCCCGGACAGCAGACGGCTGGCCGTGCTGCCGGCGAACACCCGGCGGTCGAAGCCCTCGGTGGCGGCTGAGCCGACCACCACCATCGACGCCGACTCGGCCACCGCCAGGTCGCTGAGCCCCCGGGCGGCTGATGAGGACGGCACCAGCCGATATTCGGGATCAGGCGGCCCGTCCACTTTCGAGGCCAGCTCCCGGGCCGTGTCCAGCGCGGCGGCTGAGGCGGCCCGGCGGTCGGCCACCCACTCGGCGTCCACCCGGCCGCTTCCGATCGGAGCCGGTGCTGCATGCACCTTGGCCACGATGGCCGGCGCCGTCAGTGCCTTGGCCAGTTGCAGGCCCAAGGTCAGCGCATCGGCTCCGGAGGAGCCGGCCTCGTAGCCGATGACGATCGGCCCGCTGGTCATCGCGGCTCGTCCCCATCCCGCCCGTCACGCCGGTCGAGGTCATCGCCGTCGAAGGCCGAAACGTTGGGCTCGGTGCGCATCCGGGAGTGCGAGTACCCGTAGAAGGCGTAGATCGCCATTCCGATGACCAGCCAGACCACGAACCGGATCCACGTGGTGCCCGGCAGCGTGGACATCAGGTAGATGGCGAAGCCGATCCCGATCAGCGGGAACACCGGTGAGAAGGGAACCTTGTAAGGCCGGGGCATCTCGGGCCGGGTGCGGCGCAGCACGATCACGCCGATGTTGACCAGCACGAACGCGAACAGGGTGCCGATGTTCACCAGCTTGACGATCTCGTCCAGCGGGACCAGCGCGGCCAGGATCGAGATCAGGATGCCCATCCCCAGGGTCAGCCGGGCCGGTGTGCCATAGCGGGGATGCACGTGGGCCAGGCGGCGCGGCAGCAGACCGTCGCGGCACATGGCGAAGAAGATCCGGGTCTGCCCGTACATGATCACCAGGACCACACTGGTGATCGCCACCAGTGCCCCGAAGGACAGGATCGAGGCGGCCCAGCCCAGCCCGGCACCTTCGCGCAGGGCGGTGGCCAGCGGGGCGTCGCTCTTGGCCAGAGCGGTGGGCTTGGCGATCCCGATCGCGCCGGTCGCGACCAGCACGTAGAAGATCGTGCAGATCACCAGGGATCCGATGATGGCGATCGGCAGGTCCCGCTTGGGGTTCTCCGATTCTTCGCTGCCGGTCGACACCGCGTCGAAACCGATGAAGGCGAAGAAGATGATGGCCGCCGCCGCACTGATGCCGCCGTTGCCCTGGGGGGAGAACGGGGCGAAGTTCTTCGTCCCGAAGTGAGCGAACGCGACCACGATGAAGAAGACGAGCACCACCAGCTTGATCGCGACCATGACCAGGTTGGCCCGGGCGCTCTCCCGGGTGCCCCGGATCAGCAGGAACGTGATCGCCAGGGTGATGAAGACGGCTGGCAGGTTGAACTTTCCGCCGTCGCTGGGGGACTTGGCGATGGCGTCCGGAAGGCTCCAGTGGAAGGTGGACTCCAAGAACTCGTTGACGTTGCCGCCCCAGCCGACGGCGACCGCCGCGACCGAGACGCCGTACTCGAGAATCAGGTCCCAGCCGATGATCCAGGCCACCAGCTCACCGAGTGTGGCATAGGAGTAGGTGTACGCGCTGCCGGAGACCGGGATGGAGGACGCGAGTTCGGCATACGACAGAGCCGAGAACACGCAGGCCACTGCGGCGAGCACGAACGAGAGGATGACCGCGGGGCCGGCCTCCTTGGCCCCCTCACCGATCACCACGAAGATCCCGGTACCAATGATCGCCCCGACGCCCAGCGAAGTGAGCTGAAGAGCGCTGACGCTCTTCTTTAGTCCTTCGCCCTCTGACTCGGTGGAGGCGATCAGGTCATCGACATTGCGGACGGCGAAAATCCTGGATCTGACATCGTCAGGCATGCGACCCACCTCCGACTCGGCTGATTCCGGCCGGATTCGGGCCGTGATCAGAGCCGGCCAGAACCCTCACCCGACCATAAGACCTGATCTTGGTCTTGTCGTCCCGAATCGGGCCAATCAGGGCTTTTCTGGCGGTCGCCATCCAGGGGTGCGGCCGGAGAAACCGATCAGCCGATCGAGCGCCGGAGCATCATCCGGCACTGTCACCTCAGGTCCGAAATCCTTTCCAGGGCCGCGGTATTCGTCGGTCAGCATGGCCGCGGCGAACGGCAGCACCACCTGCGCCGCATCAGCCGGCGGACGCCAGGACTGGCCGGTGGCCACGGCCAGATCATTGCCGTGTACCAGCGTCTCCCACATCACCATGGTCAGCGCGCCGTCGCCGGGCAGGCTGGCCGACACCAGCTTGACCGGACGACTGGCGATTCCGGCCTTCACCGCCCGCCCGGCCCGCTCGGCCGCCTCGGCCACCACCGTGGCCGCCTGCTGCGGATCGCCGGGCGCTTCGAACGTGGCTGGATCCGGGCGATCCGCGGTGCCGTCCGGATCCGCCAGGGCGAAACCGAAGTAGTTGGTCCAGCCCAGGATGTGCTGACGCAGGGCCGCGACATCGAAGCCGGGGCATGGAGTGGGCCGGCCGTACTGAGCCGGAAGCACCTGTCCGACCAGGATCTGCAGATCGGTGAGCACCGGCACGATCAGGTCGCTGGCCGAAGGAACGTCGCTGCGCCCGGCGGGAGTCGTTGAGTCCATGCCGGGAACCTAGTGGCTCACAGCTCGATGCTCTGGTGCTGGCTGGCGCTGGCGCGGGCGGCGTCCAGCACCGCAACGGCCAGCACCGACTCCCGCGCGTCGACCGGGGGCGGTCCCTCACCCCGCACCGCCGCCGCCCACGCCGGATAGAAGGTGTCCCAGCGGCCCCGTTCACTGGGAATCACCTCGCGCTGGTCTCCGCGTTGCAGCCACCCCCAGGACGATTCGTCCTCCACGCCCCACCGGTCGCCCTCGCTGGCCGGAGACCGCCCGGAGATGAGCGCCGCTTCCTGGCCATCCATGGGGGCGGGCGCGATGAAGGAGCCCCGCGTTCCGGTGACCCGGAATCGCGGACCGGGCGCCCCCTGCACCCAGTCGCCGCAAACGTGGGACGACACCCCGTTCTCGTGCTGAAGAGCGAGAAAGAACCGATCCTCGATCCGGCCGAGGTCGTCCGGATCCGCGGGCACATCGGCTTCGGCGTAGACCCGCCGCACCGGCCCGGACAACTGGATCGCCTGATCGACCAAGTGAGCGCCGAAGTCCCGCATCAGGCCACCGCCCGCGATCTTCGGAGCCTGGGCAGGCCCAGGCCGGAAGCGCTCGAACCGGGACTCGAGCCGGATCACCGACCCTAGACGCCCGTCATCGACCAGGCGTCTCACGGTGAGGAAATCGCTGTCCCAGCGCCGATTCTGGTAAACGGTGAGCAGAACGCCGGCCTGTTCGGCCGCCTTCACCGCTGCCCGGGCCGCCCCTGCCTCGAGAGCGAAGGGCTTGTCGCACACCACGGCCAGGCTGAGGCCGATCGCCTCGTGCACCAGATCCATGTGCGTGCTCACCGGCGTCGAAATGGTCACTGCCGCAGCACCGGATGCGGCCAGCGCGGCCAGGTCGTCGAACACCGGCAGGCCGGGAAAGGCGGCCGCCACCTGGGCCCGGCGCTGCTGCGAGCGAGTGACCACTCCAGCGAACTCGGCTCCAGCGGCCGAGGCGATCAGCGGCGCGTGAAAGAATCGCCCTCCGGATCCGAAGCCAGCCAATCCGATTCGCGTCACCGGCTCACTCATCAGCCCTCCAGGTCTCCTTCAGCGGCCAGCAGCACCTCACGCAGGGCGTCCAGTTGTCCGGGGTCCGGCTCAGCCCACAGGCCGCGCTCAGCCGCCTCGAGCAGGCGCTCGGTCATTCCGTGCAACGCCCATGGGTTGGACTCGCTGAGGAACTTCTGGGTGTCCGGATCCAGGACGTAGGTCTCGGCCAGCTTCCCGTACATCCAATCCTGCACGACGCCGGTGGTGGCGTCGTAGCCGAACAGATAGTCAACGGTGGCGGCCATTTCGAACGCACCCTTGTAGCCGTGCCGCTGCATCGCCGCCAGCCAGCGCGGATTGACCACCCGGGACCGGAAGACTCTGGACACCTCCTGATGCAGCGACCTGGTCCGTACCGCGGACGGCTGGGTGCTGTCCCCGATGTAGGCCCGGGGGGCGGCGCCGGTCAGCGACGCCACCATCGCCACCATCCCGCCGTGGTACTGGAAGTAGTCATCGCTGTCAGCGATGTCGTGCTCGGCACTGTCATAGTTCTTGGCTGCCACCGCGATCCGGCGGTAGGAGCTTTCCATCTCGGTGCGGGCCTCGCGGCCATCCAGGCCCCGGCCGTAGGCGTAGCCACCCCAGACCGCGTACACCTGGGCCAGATCCGCGTTGTCACGCCAGCTGCGGGTGTCGATCAGGGGCAGCAGGCCGGCCCCGTAGGAGCCGGGCTTGGAGCCGAAGATCCTGGTGGTGGCCCGGCGCTGGTCACCATGCTCAGCCAGATCATGTTCCACATGGGCCCGGACGAAGTTCTCTTCGGCCGGTTCGTCCTGGGCCGCGGCCAGGGCCACCGCGTCGTCCAGCATGGTCACCACGTGCGGGAAGGCGTCCCGGAAGAAGCCGCTGATCCGGATGGTGACGTCGATCCGGGGCCGCCCGAGCTCGGGCAGGGTGACCGGCTCCAGACCGGTGATCCGGCGGGACGCATCGTCCCAGACCGGCCGGACGCCCAGCAGGGCCAGCACTTCGGCGACGTCGTCACCGCTGGTCCGCATCGCGCTGGTGCCCCACACCGACAGGCCGACCGATCGGGGCCATTCACCGGTGTCGTCGCGATACCGCTCGAGCAGCGAATCGGCCATCGACCGGCCGGTCTCCCAGGCCAACCGGCTGGGCACGGCCCGTGGATCGACCGAATAGAAGTTGCGCCCGGTCGGCAGCACGTTCACCAGCCCGCGCAACGGTGATCCGCTGGGGCCGGGAGCGACGAAACCACCAGCCAGAGCGTGGATCACGGCCCCGATCTCCTGGCCGGTACCGGCCAGCCGGGGCACCACCTCGGTGGCGGCGAAGCTGAGCACAGCCTTCAATGCTTCCTGATCGGCTTGCGGAACGAGCTCAGCAGCGGATACGACGTGTTCGATCTGAGCAATGTCCCAGCCGGTGTCCTCCATCGCCTGGATCAGTTCCCGGCCAGCCGTTTCGGCGGCGTCTACCTCGGCCCGCCCGGCGCCGTCCGCGATCCCGCTCCCCACCTCGGACTCCCACAGGCCGAGTGCCTCCCGCAGGCCGGGCAGGGTCTGGGTGCCCCCCCACAGCTGCCGGGCTCGCAGCATCGAATTCACCAGGTGCACCCGAACCGGACCGGTCGGCGCCTCACCGAGAATGTGCAGCCCGTCGCGGATCTGGGCGTCCTTGACCTGGCAGAGCCAGCCGTCCAGGTGCAGGATCATCTCGTCGAACTCGGCGTCCTGCGGGCGTTCGTCGAGGCCCAGGTCCCGATGCAGCTGGGCGGCTCGCATCAGGGTCCAGATCTGGCTGCGCACCGCGGGAGCCTTGGCCGGATCGAGCGCGATCACCGCCGCGTACTCGTCCAGAAGCTGCTCCAGCCGGGCGATGTCGCCATAGCTGTCGGCCCGGGACATCGGCGGCACCAGGTGATCGACCAGGGTGGCGTGGGCCCGGCGCTTCGCCTGGGTGCCCTCGCCCGGGTCGTTCACCAGGAACGGGTAGATCAGCGGCAGATTGCCCAGCGCCGCGTCCGGGGAGCAGGACGCCGACAGGCCCAGGTTCTTGCCCGGCGTCCACTCCAGGGTGCCGTGCTTGCCCAGGTGAATGATCGCGTCAGCGCCGAATCCTCCTTGCGCTGCGGGCAGATTCAGCCAGTGGTAGGCGGCCAGGTAGTGATGCGAGGGCGGCAGATCCGGGTCGTGGTAGATGGCCACCGGATTCTCTCCGAAGCCCCGGGGCGGTTGGAGCAGCAGCACCAGGTTCCCGGCCTCGATCGCGGCCAGCACGATGTCGCCGTCCGGGTCCCCGCTGGACCGTGGCCCACCGGGACCGTCCACGAACAGTTCACCCGGCGCCGGACCCCAGTGCGCCTCCACTCTTTCCCGCAGATCTGCCGGCAGGGAGGAGAACCAGCTCCGGTAGAGCGCCGCCGGGATCCGGACCGGGTTGCCGGCCAGCTGATCCTCGGTCAGCCAGTCCAGATCCTGGCCCCCCGCCTCGATCAGGCCGTGCACCAGTGCGTCGCCGTCCATGGCCGCCAGCCCTGGCAGTGAACCCGGCCCGTCAGCCGGGCCGATGTCATAGCCCGCTTCCCGCAGCGCATTCAGCAGCCGCAGAGCGCTGGCCGGAGTGTCGAGCCCGACCGCATTGCCGATCCGGGCGTGCTTGGTCGGATAGGCGGTCAGCATCAACGCGATGCGCTTGCGGCTGGGCGGCCGATGCCGCAGACGCGCGTGGCTCACCGCGATTCCGGCCACCCGGGCGGCTCGTTCGGGGTCGGCGGCATAGCGAGTCAGTCCGGCCTCGTCGACCTCCTTGAACGAGAATGGGACGGTGATGAGCCGGCCGTCGAACTCCGGGATGGCCACCTGGTTGGCCGCGTCCAGCGGGATCAGGCCCTCGGAGCTGTCCAGCCATTGAGAGCGGCTGGACAGAGAGCTGATCGCCTGCAGGATCGGCACATCCAGCTCGGCCAGTGCGCCGATGTCCCAGGACGACTCGTCGCCGCCCGCGGATGCCTGGGCCGGGCGGGATCCGCCCGCCGCCAGCACGGTCACCAGCAACGCGTCAGCGGTCCCCAGTAGTTCGAGCAGATCCCGGCCGGCGGCGCGCAGCGAGGCGCAGAACACCGGCAACGCGGTCGCTCCGGCCTGTTCAACCGCCGAGCACAGCGTTTCGACGAAATCGGTGTTGCCGGCCACCTGGTGGGCCCGGTAGTAGAGCACCGCGATGGTAGGACGGTTCCGGTTGCCGGTGGCGGGCTGGGCGCCGGGCCGCTCGAGCACCCCCCAGGCAGGCGTCGCCTCCGGGTCGGTGAATCCGAGGCCGGTCAGCAGCACGGTGTCGCAGAGGAAGTGGTGCAGCTGGGTCAGGTTGGCGGCGCCCCCCTCGGCCAGGTAGCGGTGAGCCTGCGCCGCGATGCCGATCGGCACGGTGGACAGTCTCATCAGCTCGGCGTCGGCAATGGCCTCGCCGGACAGCACCACCACCGGGATGCCGCTGGTCAGCAGGATGTCCAGGCCGTCCTCCCAGGCCCGGCGCCCACCCAGCAACCGGACCACGGCCAGCCCGGCGCCGTCCACCAGTCCAGATACCTGCTCGGGGCTGACCCGATTCGGGTTGGCCAGCCGGAACGGCGCCTCACTGGCGCCGGGAATCGAGCTGGCGCTGAGCAGGTCGGTGTCAGAGGTCGAGATCAGCAGAACGATGGGGGAGTGGCTGGGCACCGGTTCACTCTGCCAGACGGCTGGGCCGGCTCCTGGGCGGCTGTCAGTGGAGGCTGGCAGGATGCGCTGAGTGTTCGTGCTCCATGGCTGGTGGTCGCCGCTGGCTGACGCCTCCGGCCGTCCCGCGGATCAGGGTGCCGGTGGGCAGTTGGTGCTCTGGGCCGAGGATGCCCGGGCGCCGGCCGAGAGTCCGCACCGGCCCGGGCGCCGGGCGAAGGTGCGCGATCACCCCTTCGCGGTCCGGCCGGACGCCCTGGCTGCGGCCCTTGGCCTGGACAGTCTGGTGGCGCCCTGGCTGACCGGCGATCGGTTGCCAACCCGGTTCGGCCGGGCCGACCTGCGATTACCGGGCTTCGCACACGCCCCGGCAGCGTCCCCCGAACTGCTCGATCAGCGCTCGGTCACCGAGGCGGCCGTGGGCGGTGGGCAGAGCGTCAGGCTCTACGCGGACGTCCGCTGGGGCGTTCGGACCATCAGCATCGGTGCCGCAGCCGCGGAGCTGGTGCTGTGGGAGCTGTGCCGCCAGGACGAGCTGGGCCCAGAACCGGCCGCCGAGCTGGATGACAGCGAGGCGGCCACCATCCGCATCGGCAGCGACCTGCGGCAGCTGTTCGGGTTGGCCGGGTTCGCCACCGACCTGGTTCGCCGCGGGCGGGTGCTGCCGGTCGCGTTCCCAGGACCAGAGCCGGGCACCGGCGTGGCTGCCTGGCGGCCGGTACTCACCGGGGCTGACGCCGAATGGTTCCGGGCCGCCGTCGCCGCGCTGCCCGCATCCTTCTCGGCTGCTTACGATAGCCCTGAGTGGGCCGGCTTTCTGGCCGCCAGCTGCGTCGATGATCTGGTGGATGCCGGGGTGCGGGCCCGGATCGGGCCGGGCGAGCAGGCCCGGGGCTCCGGCGGCCAGTCCGGGGC
>CAXUFS010000055.1:0-13404 GCA_964250315.1 uncultured Kineosporia sp.
CGGCACGACCGTGCAACTGGTGCAGGTGGTGCCGGGAGCTCAGCGACGGCTCAGGTCAACCCTGCGGTTCCTGCTCTCGGCGCGGTCGGCGTTCGTGGACGGGCAGGTGATCCGGATCGGCACCGAGGTGGCTGGCCCGGACGACGTGGCCAACTGGGAGCAGCCGCTGGCCGGGCAGGTGATCGCGGTGACCGGGGCGTCGCGGGGGATCGGCGAGGCGATCGCCCGGACTCTGAGCCGGGACGGCGCCACCGTGATCGGGGTGGACGTGCCCGCGCTGGCCTCGGAGCTGAGACGGTTGACTGACAGCATCGGGGGGTCGGGCCTCGTGCTCGACGTCACCGCCCCCGACGCTGGACCCCGGATCGCCCGGCAGGCCAGGGAGGTTCACGGCCGGCTGGAGGGGATCGTGCACAATGCCGGGATCACCCGGGACAAGAAGCTGGCCAACATGTCACCGGACCGCTGGAATCCGGTGGTCGCGGTGAATCTGACCGCGCCGGAACGGATCACCCAGGCGTTGCTGGACGACGGGATCCTCGGCGCGGGCGGGCGGATCGTGCTGACGTCCTCGGTGGCCGGGATCGCGGGCAACGCCGGGCAGACCAACTACGCGGCGTCCAAGGCGGGCCTGATCGGGATGGTCTCGGCCCTGGCGCCCGCCCTGGCCGGGCGCGGCATCACGATCAACGCGGTGGCCCCCGGGTTCATCGAGACCCAGATGACGGCAGCCATCCCGCTGGGAATCCGGGAGGCGGGGCGCCGGCTCAGCTCGATGCTGCAGGGCGGCCTGCCGGTGGACGTCGCCGAGACGCACGCCTGGCTGCTGTCGCCCGCGTCATCCGGCGTGACCGGAAACGTGGTCCGGGTCTGCGGCCAGGCTCTGATCGGAGCCTGAAGTGCCGTCCGAAGTCGACCCGGCCCGGCCAGTGGTGGAACTGACCGCCGCACCCGGTCTGCTGTCGTCGTATCGGGCCGCGGCCCTGCATCGGGGACACGGCGGAGACCAGTTCCCGGACAAGGTGTTGCGGCTGGCCGGGGTCCGGCCGGCTCCGGCCGAGGTGGCCCGCTATGCCGGCGTGATCAGCGCCCGGCTGGCCAGCACGTTGCCGCCGCTGTACCCGCACGTGCTCGGCTTCGCGTTGCAACTGGCCCTGCTGACCGATCCGGAGAGTCCGTTCCCGGCGATCGGACTGTTGCATGTCACCAATTCCATTGTCGCTCAGCCAATTTCACTCCAGGCACGGCTCGACATCGAGGTGGAGATGGTAGCGCCGGCGCCGCACCGGCGCGGACGGACAGTGGATCTGCTCACCCGGATCACGGTGGGTGATGAGCAGGTATGGCGGTCGGCAAGCACCTATCTGCACCGGGAACAGGGTGCAGCCGTGGTGGCGGCCAGCTCGCAACCGCCACCACCAGCGGATCTGCTGGCCGCCCCCGGCGCGCTGTGGCGGCTGCCGCGGGACCTGGGCCGGCGCTATGCCGCGGTGTCGGGGGACCGGAACCCGATCCACCTGTCCGGCCTGAGCGCCCGGGTCTTCGGCTTCAAGAGCGCGATCGCGCACGGGATGTGGACCGCGGCCCGGTGCCTGGCTCAGCTGGAAGGCCGATTGCCGGAGCGGCTGCGGGACGACGTGGAGTTCCGGGCGGCCATTCCGCTGCCCGGCACGGTCGCGTTCGCGCACGAGGAGACTGCACCCGGTCAGCACTCCTACCTGGTGAAAGGCCGCAACGACCGGCTGCACCTGCTCGGCCGGATCACCGCGTTCGCCTGAAGGGCACGGCCAAGGCTCAGGCCAGGCGGTAGCCACGCACGTAGTCGACCACCAGCTCCGGCGGATGCGAGTCCCGCGCGGGCGGATGGAAGAGCTGATCGGCGAACTCCTCGCCGTCGTGCCGATGGTCCAGGGGGAACCGGTAGATGCCCAGCATCAGCTGCATCGGGTACTGCGGCGACTGCCGCACCGTCTTGACCGCCGTGCCGTCGATCGAGAAGGTCAGCCCGTCCGGCATCCACTCCACCGCGTAGACGTGGAATTCCGTGGCGTCACCGGCCAGTTCCACGGTCTCGAAGTCGTCGGCGATGGACGGATCGGCGAACGGGTGCAGGCCCATCCCGACGGCGGCGCTGGCCGGATGGCCCGGCCGGGCCAGGGCGACATCGCGACCGAAGATCTCGGCAATGCAGATCTCGGCCGAGTGCTCCGGCTCGTCCTCGATGCCGATCATCCACAGCGCGACCATGTGGTGCGGATCGGCAACGGCCCGCATCCGGGCCTCGATCCGGGCGAAGCGGGGCGCATACAGGAAGCGCTTCGCCTGAGGTTCCCGGACCTCGGCGTCGGCGCTGAACCGGTGCTGACCGATGGTGCTGCCGGCCGGGCCGGAGAACACCCCGGTCTGCAGGCTCGACACCTGCACCTGGCCGTCGAATTCCGGGCACCAGGGCGGCTGGTTCGGATCGACGTGCAGACGCAGCTGGCCGTTGCCCACCGTGTACCGGGCTACGGCGGCCCTCCGGTTGCTCCACTGCGGCAGGTGGTACGGCAGCCAGTGGGCCAGGTTCAGGTGGTCCCCGTCGAAGGGGTCGTCGAAATCCAGCACCCAGCCCGGCTCCGGGCTGGGATCCTGTCCGATCCGGTTGTCAGTCACCGTCTCCGTGTGCTCCACGCGGTCCTCACCCCCTCATTGTCTGATCGGCCGGTGCGCGCCAACGCTGTAGCGGCGACCAGCGCGGTCAGAAGCCGGTGACCGTCCCGGTAACCTGGAGTGCGTGCCTGAATTCATCTACTCGATGCGCAAAGCCCGCAAAGCGCATGGCGACAAGGTCATCCTGGACGACGTCACGCTGAGTTTCCTGCCCGGCGCCAAGATCGGCGTGGTTGGGCCGAACGGGGCCGGCAAGTCCAGCGTGCTGAAGATCATGGCTGGTCTGGACACTCCCTCGAACGGTGACGCGTTCCTGTCCCCGGGCTTCAGCGTCGGCATCCTCGAACAGGAGCCGAAACTGGACGAGACCAAGACCGTGCTGGGCAACGTCGAGGACGGCCTGGGCGAGATCAAGGTCAAGAAGGATCGCTTCGATGAGATCAGCCAGCTGATGGCCGAACCGGACGCCGACTTCGATGCGCTGATGGCTGAGATGGGCGAACTGCAGGAAGCGCTGGACACCGCTGACGCCTGGGACCTCGACTCGCAACTGGAACAGGCGATGGACGCACTGCGCTGCCCGCCGCCGGACGCCGACGTCTCCGTGCTGTCCGGCGGGGAACGCCGCCGGGTGGCCCTATGCAAGTTGTTGCTGTCCAGGCCGGACCTGCTGCTGCTGGACGAGCCGACCAACCACCTGGACGCCGAGAGCGTGCAGTGGCTGGAACAGCACCTGGCCAAGTACGAGGGGGCCGTCCTCGCCGTCACCCACGACCGCTACTTCCTGGACAACGTGGCCCAGTGGATCCTCGAGCTCGACCGGGGCCGGGCCTACCCGTACGAGGGCAACTATTCGACCTACCTGGAGAAGAAGCAGGAGCGGCTGCTGGTCCAGGGGCGCAAGGACGTGAAGCTGGCCAAGCGGCTGAAGGACGAGCTGGAATGGGTCCGCTCCAACGCCAAGGGCCGTCAGACCAAGAGCCGGGCCCGGCTGGCCCGCTACGAGGAGATGGCCGCTGAGGCCGACCGGACCCGGAAGCTCGACTTCGAGGAGATCCAGATCCCGCCCGGGCCGCGGCTGGGCAGTGTGGTGATCGAGGTCAGCCACCTGGACAAGGGCTTCGACGGCCGGATGCTGATCAAGGATCTGTCATTCACCTTGCCCCGCAACGGAATCGTCGGAGTGATCGGCCCGAACGGGGTCGGCAAGACCACCCTGTTCAAGACGATTGTCGGCCTGGAGCAACCGGATTCGGGCACGGTCAAGATCGGCGACACGGTCAAGATCTCCTACGTCGACCAGACCCGGGCTGGGATCGACCCGAAGAAGACGCTCTGGGAGGTGGTGTCCGACGGGCTCGACTTCATCAAGGTCGGCAACGTCGAAGTGCCGTCGCGCGCGTACGTTTCGGCTTTCGGGTTCAAGGGACCGGATCAGCAGAAGCCGGCCGGGGTTCTCTCCGGCGGCGAGCGGAACCGGCTGAACCTGGCGTTGACCCTGAAGAAGGGCGGCAACCTGCTGCTTCTGGACGAGCCGACCAATGACCTGGACGTGGAGACCCTCGGCTCATTGGAGAACGCTCTGCTGGAATTCCCCGGCTGCGCGGTGGTCATCTCGCACGACCGCTGGTTCCTGGACCGGGTGGTGACCCACATCCTGGCCTACGAAGGGGACGACGAGAACCCGGCCAGCTGGTACTGGTTCGAAGGGAATTTCGAGTCCTACGAGCGGAACAAGGTCGAGCGGCTGGGGGAGGAAGCGGCCCGCCCGCACCGGCTCACCTACCGCAAACTCACCCGCGACTGAGCCACCGGCACTGCCCCCGGGAAGGAAGGGGTCACTTCGCCACC
Source organism: uncultured Kineosporia sp. (assembly GCA_964250315.1). GTDB lineage: Bacteria > Actinomycetota > Actinomycetes > Actinomycetales > Kineosporiaceae > CAXUFS01. Next base: position 4,504 of record CAXUFS010000055.1, read on the forward strand.
CGGCCGATCATCAGCAGCTGCTTGCCCAGATCGGCCTTCGCCGGCTCCTGCGCGAGCAGCCGCTCAAGGGCCAGCTGCTCGTGCCAGTCCGCGTTCAGCCGGGCGATCGTCTCGTTCCGGCCCAGGGTGGACCAGGACACCAGCAGGCCGTGCACCGAGACGTCCTTCAGCCCAGCGTGAGCGGCGTCCAGGCGCAGCCGCATCGCATCGAGCAGGTGCAGATCGGCCTGCAGCCCGTCCTGCTGCCAGATGCCCTGCCGGGTCTCCATCCGCTCCACCGCTTCGGCGGTGGAGCCGGCGTTCAGCAGTTCCTGAACCAGCGCGACCAGCGAGTCGACCAGCACCACGACGTATCCACCGGGCCGGGCCCAGCCGGCCAGCCGGGCCAGCGTGCGGCCCGGGTCGGGCGTGTACTGCATCGATCCCATCGCCAGCACCGCGTCGGCGCCACCGGGGGGCAGAACCCCCGACAGGACAGCGGTTTCCATCGGCGATTCGATCAGGGTGAAGCGCGCGGACCCGTCCGGATCGCCCGCCAGCCGGCGCCGGGCCGCCTCAGCCATGCGCGGAGCCTGTTCGATCCCGATCACCCGATGCCCGCGCTGGATCAGCGGCAACGCCCAGCGCCCGCTGCCGCACCCGGCGTCCACGATGACCGCGGCGTCCGGCAGCCGTTCGCTCACCAGTTCCCAGGCCAGCACGTCGTAGGCCCGCCGATGCGGCACCTCGAAGTGGGCGTCGTAGTCGCGGGCCAGCTGGTCGTAGAGCGCGACGCTGCTGCGCAGCGCGCTGGTGGCCGGGCTCACCCGCTCACGGCCCGATCCGATGCCCCGGCCTCGGAGGCCCGGCCGGCGGCCAGCACTTCTTGGCGCAAGTCCCGCCGGCCCAGCTTCCACATCAGGTCCTGCGCATAGGTGCCGGGCCGCCAGCGCAGGTTCAGGCTGTAGTTGGAGCCGCAGCCGACGCATTCCTTGCGGAACAGCTTGGCGTGCTGGGCCCGGTAGGCCGGGCTGTCAACGACGCCCCGGATCGAGGTCTGGCGCACGTTCATCTGCGGGTCGTGCCCCCAGCAGCCGCCGATCTCTCCTCGAGAGTGGATCATGAGCTTGAGCTGCGACTCCGAGCAGGGCAGATCGCGTTGCAGCAGGTCGTCGAAATGCTGGGGGATGTAGCGCAGGTCCGAGAACCGGGGTAGCCAGCTGCGGTCCTGACGGGCCAGCGCGTCCAGTTCGCCCAGTGCATCGGCCAGTTCGGCATTGTCGACCTTGGTCTCGCCACTGACCTGCTGGTGCCGGAACAGAAAGGTGCTGTCGGTGGCCAGGTTGAGGTAGAGCTGCACCTTCTCCCGCTGGGCCAGCTTGGCCACCGATACCAGATCGCGCACGTTGTCCCGCATCAGGGTGAAGTTCATCCTGATCTTCAGGCCGTACTCCTCCCGGAGGGAGACCAGGTGCCGCAAGTGGGTCATGGTTTTCTGGAACGACCCGTTGCGGCCCCGGATCAGGTCGTGGACCTGCGAGGTACTGCCGTCGACGGAGATGTTGAACGAGCGGACGCCGGCCGCCAGGACTGCCTCGACCTTCTCCGGGGTGAGCAGGATCGCGTTGCTGTTCAAGTGCATGTGCTTGATCCCGGCCGGTTGGGCGTAGCCGATGATCTCCAGTGAATCCTTGCGCAGCAGGGGCTCCCCGCCGGTGAAGTTCACCTTGTACATGCGCATCGCCACCAGTTGCCGGAGTACGTCGTGCCATTCGGCGGTGGTCAGTTCGTCCTTGGTGTTGCTGCGCCAGCAGGCACAGCTCACACAGCGCAGGTTGCAGTTGTCGGTCAGGAACAGTTCCGCTACCAGCGGCCGGACGTGCAGATCAGGGCGGACGTGTTCCTTGATCGTCAGCGCGCCGAAGAAAGCGGCCAGGCGGGCCGCCTCGGTGATTCTGCTCATCACGACCGCCTCAGGGTGAGGAAGAGATTGGCGGAACTGAACATCTGGCCGTCCAACCGGATCGCGCGCTCCAGAGCGCGGCGGGTGCGGGGCCCGGACAGCAGTGCCGGCCCGTGCAGCAGCCGCCAGAACAGGTTGGCCCCGGTCTGGCGCTGAACGCTGAAGTCGTTGCGCCGCATCAATGTCATCAAGTCGTCCAGCCGATAGTTGGTGTGCTCGCCGCGCCCGGCCGCGATGTCTCCGATCAGGCCGTCGGAGGTGTCGACGAATCGCTGATGATAGATCTCGGGGCCGAACGCCCTCGAGTAGACGGCCTTGTGCAGCCGGGGCACGCGGTACTTGGCATTGTCCGGATCGAGCCCGGAGAAGACGTGCCGGCCCGGTACGGTGACCACGAGCAGTCCACCGGGCCGCAACACCCGGTGCACCTCGCGCAGCAGGTCGTCCTCGCAAGCGCAGTGCTCCAGTACGTCCAGCAGCGAGACCGACGCGAAAGCGCCGTCGGGAAACGGCAACTGGCCGGACGCCGGATATTGCCGCACGTCCACGGCGGGGTGGGCGGCGCGAACGGCGGCCACATATCCGGGGTGGACGTCAGCGGCTGAGCAGGGCCTGGAAGTGGTCTGGGCCAGGGTGCCGACGAACACGCCGTCGCCGATACCCAGATCCAGATGCGGACCTTCCACACCGGCCAGCTCGTCCCAGCCGAACGCGTACCGGCGCAGCGGATGATCGCGGAAGGGATTGCGCTGCAGACGATCCCAGAGCGCATCAAGGTTGTCGGCGACCTGCTCAGCGTCGGCCACCGGAGCCAGCTGCGCCTGCAGGGCCGAGCGGCCGCCGTGAATCTGTACCGCGGTCTCGAGCTGACCGACGTCCCACACCGCCTGCACCCGGCCCGCGCGTTCCTCCGCCCGCAGGTAGTCGACCTGATGGTCATTTCCCATCTCATGCAGCCGGGCCGTCCGGGCGATCGACACCGGCATCCGGCCCATCCGCTGCACCAGCCGCACCGTGTTGCCGGCGTGAGTGATCACCACATCAGCCGACTCGATCCGGTCGAGCATCTCCGGCATCGGGACGAACGCCGCGTGCTCACAGGACGGCTGGACCGACGACGTCCCGACCTGGGCGAACACCCGGTGCTGGCGGGTCAAGGGTTCCAGCGCCGAAATCAGCCGGTCGAACGGCCACGGCCCCATTCCGACAGTCACCACCACGTCCATCAGTACGGGTCCATCAGTACAGCTCGCCGATCACGAACGCATCCCGATGGGCGGCGAGCTGCTCGGGCCGCTGCACCAGCACCCGGCTGGCCAGCCGCGAGCAGATCCGGGCCGAAATGCCCGGCCGCCCAGCCACATTCAGAGTGGTGACCCAGAACGAGGGAACTCTGAGCAGCCGGGCGGCGACGAAGAACGGGACGGCGGCACCGGTCCCGGCCGACACCAGCAGTGAGATCCGATCCCGGCGCAGGATCCCGGCCGCCCGGGCCACGCCGGCGACCACCCCCAGCGGGCGGCGCAGGCTGAACTCCGGGACCCAGTGCACCCGTGCGTCCTGCAGGACCGGCTCGGTGTCCGGCGCCCTCACCGCAGCCCAGATCGGCTGGTGGCGCGACCACCACGATCTCAGCGCGAGCAGCTCCAGCAGGACGCCGCCGCTGCTGGACACCAACAGAACCCGCTTCACCAGGCCCGCTCCAGCGCCTGGTCCTGGTCCCGGTCCTGGTCCTGGTCGCGGACCCGTTCGACGGCTTGGGTGACCGCTGCGCAGAGTCGCTGCTGCTGGCGCCGGGACAGCTCCGACGACATCGGCAGGGCCAGCGCCTCGCGGTCCAGCCGCTCGGTCACCGGCAGGTTCAGCGGCTGACCCGCTGGCTGAGCGGCGATCTCGTGCCGCAGATGCTGGGCCTCGTAGTAGGGCTTGGTCGCCACCCCCAGGCTGGCGAGTTCTCCGGCGAACCGCTCCCGGGCCGGGAACTGCGCGACCCAGTGCACGTAGCTGTGCTGGTTGCCCTGGGCCACGCCTTGATTCACCACGCCGGGAAGGTCCTGGGTCACCGCCTGGTAGGCCCGGGCCAGCTCCTGGCGCCGGGCGACCAGATCGGGCAGCACGGCCAGCTGGTCGATTCCGGCGATGGCATGGACCTCGTCCATCAGCGCCGAACCCAGCCAGGCGGTCAGGTCGTGGCGCCGCGACCCGGCTGGAAAGACCAGTGCCCCGCCCGCCCCGGCCGAGGTCAACACCTTGGCGAAGCTCATGGAGAAGGTGTGGGCGGTGGCCTGGGTCGCGACCGGCCTGCCCTGATAGAAGGACCCGATCGCAGCGGCCGAATCCGCGATCAGAGGCACCCCGCGCTCGGCGCAGAGCGCCCGCAGCGGCTCGTAGCTGCACGGATTGCCGAAGGTGTCCACACACATCACCAGCCGCACCCGTTCATCAGCCAGGGCGAGCTGCAGCGCGGATGGGTCCAGCGTCCAGGACCACGGGTCGACGTCCACGTATTTCGGCTCGAATCCCAGCTGTACCAGCACATCGGCGGTGGCCCGGAAGGTGAATGACGGCAGCAGCGCGACATCGCCTGGACGGCCGCGTCCAGCGATACCGGCGATCGCCAGCCGGAGTGCGTCGGTGCCTGAACGGGTAACCAGCAGTTCGTCGCCCGGTCGCAGGCCCAGTGCAGGCCGCAGTCGTTCGGCCAGTTCGGTGGACCAGCGGTTGCCGTGCTTGACCAGCCCGGTCCAGATCGCCTGCTGCTGGCGGTCCGCGACCAGATCGGGCAGCACCAGCCGCGGAGGAATCACCACCGGAATTGGCTCATCCGCGGTGTCGTCGCCAGGTCCGGTCAGGCCGGAGCCGCCGCAGGCCGGGGAGCCGCCCAATTCGAGCAGCAGATCCTCCACGGTGATCGTCTGTACGCTGGCCGGGCCGGCTCGCTGAACCATCAGTCGCTGTACCTGCTGCACCAGCCGGGCCAGTGACAGCGGGTCGGCCGGGTCGCAGAGCGGTTCGGCCAGGGCAACGAACTCGCGGCACGGGGCCGCCATCCGCCAGGGCGATCCCGGCAGCTGGCTGACCAGCGCGAGCCGGGCCAGCCACTCGTCGAGCCACGGCGCTGACCCACCGGCTGGGACCTGGCTGGAACACTGATCGGCCAGGCCGCAGACGACGGTGACGTCACGCCCGGCCAGCAGCGGCATCAGCCGGGCCGTACTGGCCAGGACATCGAGCGGGAGCGTCCAGGACCAGCGCGGATCGGGGTCGCCGGTCGCGTTCAGCAGATAGACCTGCCCATCCGGAAGGTCCGCCGGAACGCTTGGCCAGGGGCTGCCGAGCCCGGCGTCCACCTGGATGACGACGCCGCGAACGGCCAGCAGGGGCGCGAGCTTGCGTCCAGCGCTCGCGCCGCCGACCAGCACCGACTGCAGCACGCTGCGGATTCTATGCACCGGCTGTCCTGCTTCGTGCCCGATCTGGGCATATTTCACGCGTTGTTACCACCTCAGGTGTGGCGGAGTCCGGCCGATCAGCCCGCGATCGTTTCGCCGGTCAGACTTTTCCGCCCTGCGACCAATCCGCCCTGCCCCTTGGTGCGAATCTCCGGTGAGGGGCAGCGGATGCGCTCCGCCGGTGCTGAGGCCGCTCCTCGTGACGGCGCACGACTGGATCGATGGCGAGGTCGTCCTGGTCGTGCGGCGCCCGGGCCTGGACGGGGACAGAAAGTCCGGGTCACACCGGGGCCGGCATCGACGTATTGCGGATCCGTCGGTGCCGGCTCCGGCCTCGTCTGGGGTTGTTCCGGGTGTCTGGGCAGGACTGGCTCAGCTGGGCAGGAGTTCAGCCGGAACCCGCATCATGCCCTCCTGAGCGGTCGACGCGACGAGCACGCCGTCCCGGCTGAACATCAGGCCCGTGCCCAGGCCCCGGGCACCGGACGCTGACGGGCTCTGCTGCACATACAGCAGCCAATCGTCCACCCGGGCCGGGCGATGGAACCACATCGCATGATCCAGGCTGGCCGTGCGCAAGCCGGCCGCCCAGCTCAGCCCGTGCCGGCGCATCACGCTCTCCAGGATGGTGTAGTCGCTTGAGAAGGCCAGCATCGCGGTGTGCAGTAGCTGATCGCTGGGCATCGGCGCCATCGTCTTCAGCCACACCGCCTGGTGCGCGACCTTCTCCGGGCCCGGGGAGATGTAGATCGGTCCCTCGACGTGCCGCAGATCCACCGGCCGGCTGCGCAGCATCTCCTGGACGGCGGGTACGTCGAGATGCCCAAACCGGTCGGACAGACTGGGCAGATCCTCCGGGCCCGGCACGATCGGCATCTGCGCCTGATGGTCCAGGCCCGGCGAGGCCGACTGGTAGGACGAGATCATCGACAGGATGGCCTGCCCGTTCTGCATGGCCTGCACCCGCCGGGCCGAGAACGAGCGGCCGTCGCGCAGCCGCTCGACCGCGAACCGGATCGGTACGCCCGGGTCGCCCGGCCGCAGGAAATAGGCGTGCAGCGAGTGCACCGGCCGATCCGGGGTGACCGTGCGGGTGGCCGCCATCAAGGACTGGGCCAGCACCTGCCCGCCGAAGATGCGCCCCCACGGCGGACGGTAGCTGCCTGCGGTGAAGACGTCCTGGCTGGGCAGTGCAGCCAGATCATCGGCCGTTTCGTCAACCGGCTGATCAACCGGCTGATCAACCGGCTGTACGTCCAAGATCCGCAGGATCGTGCTCACCGCCTCGGCCGGGCTGGACACTCCCTCGATTCCGTCCAGGGTGGCGATGTGCTCGGCGGTGTCGTCCGGGGTCATCGCGCCCCAACCATCCGGGCGGCCAGTTCGGCGTAGAGCTGGCCGATGGCGCTGGGGGTATCTCGTCCGCCCGGGACGTACCAGCGAGCCACGTCCACGCTGAGGCTCAGCAGCGCGCGGGCCACCGCCCGGGTGTCGTCCACCGTCATCTGGCCGCGGCGCACGCCGTCCCGCAGTACCTGCTCGACCCCGGCCTCGATCTGGCGGCGCAACCGGCCCACCTCCCGCCGGTCCGCGGCCGGAAGGGCGGCCAGCTCGTGCTGAACCACGCGGGCCACCTGGTGATATTCGGCGTGCCAGGCGGCGAAATCGCTGATCACGGCCCGCAGTTGTTGCAGCGGATCGGAGCCGCCCGCGGCGATCGAGTGATCGACCAGCGCGGCGGCAGCCTCGTGCCCGGTGGTGCTGATCTGGACCAGGAGAGCGGCCTTGGAGGGGAAGTGCACGTACAGGGCCGCCGGGCTGAGCCCGGCCCGGGTGGCGATGTCCCGGGTGGTGGTGGCGTGGTAGCCACGGGCGGCGAAAGCGTCGATCGCAGCTTCCATCATCCGGCGGGAGCTCTCCGGTACCGACCTGTCCCAGGGCAGGCTGGATGAGGGCTGCTGGGCGAATCCAATCGACATCTCGCCTCCGTCCGCAAGATCGTCCGCGCGGTGCGGGTTGACACTACCTGCGGGCGAGGCAAATCTTGGAGCAGCATCAGGGTGAGCAAGCGCTTAGGGGTTCCATCGGACCCCGCTTGGTCAGGGCTGGTCAAGACGCTGGGCAGAGCTCATGCGGGAGGACGGACACCGATGCGCCGACGCATCTACGAACCCGAGCACGAGGCCCTGCGCGCGACCGCGAGGGAATTCGTGGACCGGCATGTCCGGCCGCGCGAGCAGCAGTTCATCGACGACCACGAGATCCCGCGCGACGTCTGGCTGGAGGCGGGCAAGCAGGGCTTGCTCGGGTTACAGATTCCGGAGGAGTACGGCGGTGGCGGAGTGGCCAGCGACTACCGGTTCACCGCTGTGGTGGCCGAGGAACTGGGCGGATTCTCGGTGGCACTGGCGTCGTGCTACGGCATCCACGCCGACGTGAATGCCCCCTACCTGACCACGCTGACCACACCGGAGCAGCGGGATCGGTGGCTGCCCGGCTACTGCACCGGTGAACTGTGGACGGCGATCGGAATGACCGAACCGTCTGGCGGCTCGGACCTGGCCGCGCTGAAGACCACCGCCGTCCGGGACGGTGACGGCTGGATCGTCAATGGGTCGAAGACCTTCATCACCAACGGGTACAGCGCCGACCTGGTGATCGTCGCGGCCCGCACCGATCCGAGCCGGGGCGTGCGCGGTATCTCGCTGTTCGGAGTCGAAGCCGGGATGCCCGGCTTCTCCCGGGGGCGCAAGCTGGCGAAGATCGCCCAGCCGGAGGCCGACACCGCTGAGCTGTTCTTCGACAACGTCCGGGTGCCGGCCGCGAATCTGATCGGCGTTCAGGACAACGGGTTCATCCACATGATGCAGAACCTGTCTCAGGAGCGGCTGGGCGCATCGATCTCCAACATTGCGCTGGCCGCGTCGGTGCTGGCCGAGACCCTGGACTACGCCAAGCAGCGGGCCGCTTTCGGCCAGTCGATCGGCTCGTTCCAGAGCAACAAGTTTCTGCTCGCCGAACTGACCACCAAGATCGACGTTACTCAGGCATTCGTCGACACCTGCATCCTGGAGCACGTGGCCGGGCGGCTCTCGCCCGTGGATGCGGCCAAGGCCAAGTGGTGGACGGCGCAGATCCAGAACGAGGTGCTCGACGCCTGCGTGCAGCTGCACGGCGGATACGGATACATGCGGGAGTACCGCGCGGCCCGGGCCCGGGTGACCAAGATCTGGGCCGGTTCGAACGAGATCATGAAGGAACTCATCGGCCGGGATCTCGGGCTGTGAGCGCCGGGCCCGGAACCGATCCGGCCGCCCGATCGGCGAACCCGGCGGCAGCCGTTCCGGTGGCTGCGCGGATGCGGGGCAAGGTCGCCATCGTGACTGGAGCCAGCCGGGGCATCGGGTTGGCCATCGCCCGGCGGCTGATCGCCGAGGGGGCCCGGGTCTGCATCACCGCGCGCAAGCAGGAGCCGCTGGACGCCGCCGTCGCCGATCTCGGCGGGGA
>CAXUFS010000056.1:0-13257 GCA_964250315.1 uncultured Kineosporia sp.
GCGCCGGATGGCCCGGCGCTTGGCCGCTCCGGAGACGGCCACCCCGGCGCAGCTGGTAAAGCTGATCTGGGACGCGACCGGCCGCAGCGAGCAGGACGTCGAGCAGATCCTGATCGGGCCCGAACCCGGATCCGACCTCGATCTGGTGAGGCTGGCCGACCGGCTGGATGAACTGGAACGTCTGCTCGGACCACGGCTCGACCATCGCACCGTCTCGGCAGGAGAACGACAATCGTGACTGAGTACGAGAATTCGCCTGCTCTGGTGGAGGATGCCCAGCAGGCCCGGGACGCGCTGATGCAGGTGCGCCGCGAGGTGAGCAAAGCGGTGGTCGGCCAGGAGGCGGCAGTGACCGGGCTGGTGATCGCCCTGCTGTGCCGGGGCCACGTGCTGCTGGAAGGCGTTCCCGGGGTGGCCAAGACGCTGCTGGTGCGGGCGCTGGCGGCGTCCTTGCGGCTGGACACCAGCCGGGTGCAGTTCACCTCCGACCTGATGCCCGGTGACATCACCGGATCGCTGGTGTTCGACAACCACAGCAGCGAGTTCTCCTTCCGGGAAGGCCCGGTGTTCACCAACCTCCTGCTCGCCGACGAGATCAACCGGACGCCGCCGAAGACCCAGGCCGCGCTGCTGGAGGCGATGCAGGAGCGGCAGGTCAGCATCGACGGCCGTCCCCGGCCGCTGCCCGACCCTTTCGTCGTCTGCGCGACCCAGAACCCGATCGAGTACGAGGGCACCTACCCTCTGCCCGAGGCCCAGCTCGACCGGTTCCTGCTCAAGTTGAGCATGCCGCTGCCGGAGCGGGATGCCGAACGTGAGGTCCTGCTCCGGCACAGCCAGGGATTCGACCCTCAGGACCTGACCGCGGCCGGATTGCACCCGGTGGCCGGGCCGGCCGATCTGGCCGCCGGTTCCCGGGCGGTGCAACAGGTTTCGCTGTCCGGCGATGTGCTGGCCTACATAGTCGACATCGCCCGGGCCACCCGGCAGTCGCCATCACTGGCGATGGGCGTGTCACCGCGTGGCGCCACTGCGCTGCTGGCCACCAGCCGGGCCTGGGCCTGGTTGTCCGGCCGCACCTACGTGACCCCGGATGACGTGAAGGCGCTGGCCCGGCCCACCCTCCGGCATCGGATCCAGCTGCGGACGGACGCCGAGATGGACGGCGTCACCACCGACGGAGTGCTGGACAGCGTACTGGCCGCCGTTCCGGTGCCGCGTTAGGGTCTGGCCCGGTGGCTGTCACTGGAAGAGCCGCCCTGCTGGCCGTGGCTGGCCTGGTGCCGATCGTCCTTCTTCCCGGCCTGCTCACCTTCGCAGCCTGCGCCCTGTTCATCCTGCTGGCGGTCGCGGCCGACGTCGCGCTGGCGGGGCGGGTCAAGGACGTCGTCGTGATCCGTGAGCCCCCGCCCGCCGTCCGGCTGGGAGACAGCATCGCGGTGCCGGTGCTTCTGGCCAACACCGGCACCCGGCGGATCCGGGGCACCGTCCGGGATGGCTGGCAGCCGTCGGCCCATCCGAGCCCAGCCCGCCAGCCGGTGGACCTCGGTGCGGGTGAACGAGTCCGGGTGGTCACACTTCTGCAGCCGGATCGGCGCGGCGATCGGAAGGTCTTCGCCGTCACCATCCGCGCGGCCGGACCATTCGGGCTGGCCGCGAGGCAACGATCGCGACCCGCGGCCGGATCGGTCCGGGTGCTCCCGCCGTTCGGAGCGCGCAAGCACCTGCCGTCCAAGCTGGCCCGGCTGCGGGAGCTGGACGGGCGGGCGGCGGTGATGGTGCGCGGTCAGGGCACGGAGTTCGACACGTTGCGGGACTACGTGGCCGGGGACGACGTTCGCTCGATCGACTGGCGCGCCACCGCCCGGCGCCAGGCCGTCGTGGTGCGGACCTGGCGCCCGGAACGGGATCGACGGGTGCTGATCCTGCTGGACACCTCTCGGACCTCCGCGGCCCGGGTCGGTTCGGGGCCACGGCTGGACGCGGCGATGGATTCGGCGCTGCTGCTGGCTGTACTGGCCGCCCACGCTGGTGACCGGGTGGACCTGCTCGCGGTGGATCGGCGGCTACGAGCCCGGGTCGAAGGTGCGTCCCGGACCGAACTGCTGGCCCGGCTGGTGAATGCGATGGCTCCGCTGGAGCCCAGCCTGATCGAGGCCGACTGGTCGATGATCGCGGCGATGGCGCTCAGCACAGCTCGGCGCCGCTCGCTGATCGTCCTGCTCACCTCGCTGGAGGCCGCCGCGGTGGAAGAGGGCCTGCTACCGGTGCTTCCGCGGCTGGTGGCCAGGCACCTGGGGGGGGGGGGGGCGGGGGCCGCCCCGCGTGGGGCTGAGCGGGCGTCGGGGCGCGGCGACGCCTAGGCGGTGTACGGCGCGGCCGCCGGGGCCGGGGCGAATCTGGACCGGCAGGCGGTGACCGCACAGCTGCGCCGGCTGGGCGTAGAGGTGATTGACGCCGCTCCGGATGAGCTGCCACCCCGGCTGGCCGACCTGTATCTGACGTTGAAAGCGGCTGGGCGGCTGTGACTGTCCCTGCCGGTCAGCTGCCCGGTCATGCCGAGGTGGTGATCATCGGCGGCGGGGTGATGGGCACCAGCATCGCCTGGCACCTGGCCCGGGCGGGGGTGACGGACGTTGTGCTGCTGGAATCGCGCACTCTGGGATGTGGGTCATCCGGCAAGCCGCTCGGCGGGATCCGTGCGCAATTCTCGGCTGAGCCGAATGTCGTGCTGGGAGCGCGAAGTCTGCGGGCGTTCGAGCGGTTCGAGCAGGAGGTCGGCCGCGACATCGATCTGCATCAGGTGGGCTACCTGTTCGCGCTGCGGACCGATGCCGAGGTGGCCGCGTTCGCCGCCAGCATCGCGATGCAGAACCGGCTGGGCGTGCCGAGCCGGCTCGTGTCACCGGCGCAGGCGCGGGAGCTGAACCCGTTCCTGTCCCCGGAAGGCGTTGTGGCCTGCGCATTCTCACCGCAGGACGGGTACGCTCATCCGCTTTCGGTGGTCCAGGGTTATGCCGGGGCAGCCAGCGCGCTCGGAGTGCGGATCCTGACCCGGACCACGGTGAACGGGATCGACGTGGCCGATCGGCAGGTCACCGTGGTGCACACCGATGCCGGGCCGATCGGGACCGATGCGCTGGTGTGTGCCGCCGGGGCCTGGTCGGGGCCGGTGGGGGCAATGGCCGCAGTGCCGCTGCCGGTGCAGCCGATCCGCCGGCAGATCGCGCTGACACCGTCCCTGTCGCCGACGCCGCCCACGATGCCGTTCACCATCGACTTCGGCACGACCTTCTACGTCCACAACGCCGGCCATGGGTTGCTGTTCGGGATGTCGGATCACGATCAGTCCGCTGGCTTCGGCACCAGCTACGACGAGTACTGGCTGCCGGCTCTGCGAGCCGCCGCCACCAGGTGCGTTCCCGGCCTGGCCGATGTGCCCCTGGTGCACGGCTGGGCCGGGTTGTATGAGCAGACGCCGGACTCGAATGCCCTGATCGGGCGGTCGCGGGCGGTCGAGAACTTCTATTACGCCACCGGCTTCTCCGGGCACGGGTTCCTGCAGGCTCCGGCGGCGGGTGAACTGGTCGCCGATCTCTACCTTGAGCGCGAGCCGTTCCTGGACATCGCCGCCTTCGACGTAGAGCGATTCGACGCACCCGCCGGTCCGCTCGAGATGAACATCGTCTAGGGATTGCCAGCAGGTTCGGCCAGAGCTGCCCGGCGCCAAGCAAGCCGCGGACTACTCGAAGTGGACGCCCTGGGCCAGCGGCAGGTCCCGGGAGTAGTTGATCGTGTTGGTGGCCCGGCGCATGTAGGCCCGCCAGGCATCGGAGCCCGATTCCCGTCCGCCGCCGGACGTCTTCTCACCGCCGAAGGCGCCACCGACCTCTGCGCCGGAGGTACCGATATTCACATTGACGATGCCACAGTCGGAGCCGTCGGCAGCCATGAAAGCTTCCGCCTCACGCACGTCCGTCGTGAAGATCGACGAGGAAAGTCCTTGTGGCACGGCGTTGTGCATCGCGACTGCGGCCTCGAAGGTGGAATACGTCAGCACGTACAGGATCGGCGCGAAAGTCTCTCGCATCACGACCTCGCTCTGCCGGGGCATCCGCACCAGGGCCGGCCGGACATAGCATCCGCCGGGGGCGCCGTCGAGGCGTTGCCGGCAACCGCCTGTCACTAACGTTCCGCCGTCCGTAACCGCTTCCTCGACCGCTGTGCGCATCGCCGCACCCGCCGCCGAACTGATCAACGGGCCAACCAGGGTTTCCTGATCGAACGGGTCGCCGATCGAAAGACGTTCATAAACGGCCGATATCCGCTGAATCAGCTCAACAGCGATCGATTCGTGCGCGATCACCCGGCGCATCGTGGTGCATCGCTGCCCGGCGGTGCCAGCGGCTGCGAACACGATCCCGCGCACTGCCAGATCCAGGTCGGCCGAAGCGGTCACGACGCACGCGTTGTTGCCGCCCAATTCCAGGATGGTCCGGCCCAGCCGGGCAGCCACCTGGGGCGCGATCTGCGCTCCCATCCGTTCTGAGCCGGTCGCGCTGACCAGCGGAACCAGCGGTGACTCCAGCAGCGGGGCGGCGGCGTCAGGAGTCGAGATCACCAGCACATTCAGATGAGCTGGCGCCCCGGCGTCGGCCGCCGCCCGATCCAGCAGCGACGAGCAGGCCAGTGCGGTCAGCGCGCCGGACGGCGAGGGCTTCCACACCACCGTGTCCCCGCAGACCAGCGCGATCGCCGCGTTCCACGACCAGACCGCGGCCGGGAAGTTGAACGCCGAGATCACCGCGACCACACCCAGCGGGTGCCAGGTCTCCATCAGCCGATGCCCCGGGCGCTCCGAGGGCAGGGTGCGCCCGTCCAGCTGCCGGGACAGCCCAACCGCGAAATCGCAGATGTCGATCATCTCCTGGACCTCGCCCAGCGCCTCGGTCCGGATCTTGCCCACTTCGACGGTGATCAGGTCGGCCAGCTGCTCCTTGTGCTCCGCCAGCGACGCGGCGTACCGCTTGATCAGCGCTCCGCGCACCGGCGCCGGCACGGTGCGCCAGATCAGGAACGCCTCGTGGGCGGTGTCGATCGCCTCTTCGACGTCTGCCCGGGCAGCACCGGGAACATCGAACAGTGGTTCACCGGTAATCGGCGTCCGGGCCGGGACCGGCAAGGCGGGGGCCTGATCCAGAACGACCCCGCAGGACTCCAGGGCCGCCCGGGCCCGATCCCGCAACTGCTGAGTGCTGATCATGCGATCAGGCTATGCGCCTGTCAGACTGCAGGGATGTCTCAGCCACCCACCATTTTCGTGCTGTTCGGCGCCACCGGGGACCTGGCCAAGCGCATGGTGATCCCCGCCTTCTTCACCCTTCATCTCAAGGGCCTGCTGCCGGATGAGTGGCGGCTGATCGGCAATGGCCGTGGCGACGTCTCACACGAAGATTTCCGTTCTCACGTGCACGATGTGCTCGACGAGTTCGGCACCCAGCCCGAGGGCGACGCCTGGAGCACATTCGAGCAGAACCTCCTGTTCGCCGGGGGTGGCTTCGACACCGAGAACCCGGGCAGCCTGCTGGACGTGATCAAGGCCGCGGTCAAGGACATCGACCCGGCGCCAGGAGAGACCCAGCTGATCCACTACCTGGCCGTTCCACCGGTCGCCTTCGAGGAGAACGCCAAGGCGCTGACCGAGCACGGTCTGGCCGGAGAGCGGACCCGGGTGGTGTTCGAGAAGCCCTACGGCACATCGCTGGAGAGTTTCCGGCAGCTGGATCAGACGGTGCTGTCGGTGCTGTCCGAGGACCAGGTGTTCCGGATCGACCACTTCCTGGGCAAAGAGGGCACCCAGGATCTGCACGTGCTGCGGTTCGCCAATCAGATCTTCGAGGGCATCTGGAACCAGACCCACGTTGCCGCGGTCCAGATCGACGTCCCGGAAACGCTGGACATCGCCGACCGGGCTGAGTTTTACGATGCCACCGGCGCGGTCAAGGACATGCTGGTCAGCCATCTGTTTCAGGTCGCGGCCGAAGTGGCGATGGAACCACCGGCCAGCATGAGCGCCACCGACCTGCAGGCCGCTCGCGAGTCGGTGATCTCGTCCTTCCGGCCGCTGGACCCGGATGACGTGGTGCTCGGCCAGTACGACGGTTACCAGCAGACGGCTGGCGTGGCCAAGGACTCGGCCACGGACACATTCGTGGCGGCGAGGCTCTGGGTCGATACGGATCGCTGGCGGGGCGTGCCGTTCCTGTTGCGCACCGGCAAGCAGATGGCGGTGAGCGCCCAGCGGGTCAGCCTGATCCTGAGGCCGGTGAAAGGCCCCCTGGAGCATATGGACGGCGTCCAGCCGGGGGTCAACGCAATCAGCATCTCGCTGGCCGGATCAGGCTGGATCGAGTGGACGCTGGTGCTGAAGCGGCCGGGTGCTGGACTCTCGGTGGCCTCGGCCACTCAGCGACTTGAACTCCAGGACGTGGCGGACGCCGACCCGCTACCGCCGTATGTTGCCCTGCTGAACGACGTGATGCACGGCGATCGCTCGCTGTTTACCAGCAGCGCGGGCCTGGAGTCAGCCTGGACCGCCGGCCAGCCCCTTCTGGATAACATGCCGCCGGTCCACTCGTACGCGCCCGGCTCCTGGGGGCCAGACGAAGCGAACCGGTTGACCGAGGGCACCGGGTCGGACTGGCTGGTGGATCAAAACTCCTAGTAGTCATGGGCATTCATGACGTGGCGGGCGCTGGCAGTCACCGTTCCGAACAATTCAGACATATGACCCAGAAGGCTGTTTCGGCTGAGATGAACGTGAAAATTATTGTGATCCTGCCCAATCCGACGTAGCCCACATCTCCGAATTCGGTGGGTAAGCACCTCAGCCATCCACCAAAGGATTCATTGTGGACATCCTCGGACCCTGGCATCTGCTTTTCGTCGCCGCCGTTTTCGTCCTGTTCTTCGGAGCCAAGCGACTGCCTGACGCTGCCCGCTCGCTGGGCGCCTCGGTCCGCATCCTGAAGCGAGAACTGAAGGAGACCAGGGACCAGCCGGATTCTCCTCCCTTGGAGGCGCCAGTACTTCCGACCAAAACCATTGTCGCGCCCATATTTGCAGATGATCCGGTTGCCCCGGTGGTTCCAGCCGACGCGGCTGAGGTTCCCAGTGGACATGGTCTCAACAGCCGAGCCTGAGCGCCTCGGAGGCCGCCATGACCACTGCCTCGTCAGCGAATCTGAAGCCGGATGCCGGTCTGCTCGACGCGATGCCCTGGATCACGTACCTACGTGAATTCCGCCACCGGGCCGTGATCTCGATGGGCGCAGTGCTGGCCGGAACGGTCATCTCGTTCACGTTCCATCCGGCCATACTCCGTGCTCTCACTCAGCCGTACTGCCAGTTGCCCAGCCATTTTCGGCTACTTCAGGGCCGTTGCACACTCATCGTCACCGGGGTGCTGGACGCCTTCAAATTGACCCTCACTCTGTCTCTCTACGCGGGCGTCGTACTGTCCTCCCCGGTGTGGCTGTACCAGGCATGGCGTTTCATCACTCCAGCGCTGCACCGGCATGAGCGCCGGTACGCTCTCACGTTCGCCGGGCTATCAGTTGGCTTGTTCTGCGCTGGATGTGCTTTCGCCTACAGCACCATGTCGCGGGGGTTAGAGTTCCTGCTCGGTTTTGCCACTGGCGGGGTCGCGCCGCTTCTCAGCTTCAACAGTTACCTGGCCTTCATCACCGCCATGGTGCTGGTTTTCGGTGTTTCGTTCGAGCTTCCGTTACTCATCATCATGCTGAACCTGGCCGGCGTTCTGCCCGCTGTTCGCCTGCGGCGCTGGAGCCGCTACATCGTCTTCGGCATCGTCGTCTTCGCCGCCGGAGCGACGCCGAGCCAGGATCCCTTCACCATGCTGGCGCTGGTCCTCCCGCTCTGTGTCCTCTTCGGCCTGGCCTGGGGTGTTGCGGCCATGCATGACCGAAGAGCAGCCCGGCAGCGGATGTTCGGTGGTCTCGGCGCTGTAGCGGACATCCCCTCATCCGACCCGGGCCATCCGCCCAGCCCATAGTCAGCCGCCAGCCGCGGACCAGCGCAGCCAGCCCGTTGTCGCGGGCGGGCTCCGTCAGTGCACCAAGAATCACCCACCGCAGCAGTCCCGCTTGCTTCCCAAACAGCTGAACCCGAGAACCGAGGACGTCATGACTATCAACGGTGTGGTCTGGGGGCGGGCATCTGGCCGCTGGCCCAGCACTGGCCCCGCTCCGTGAAGGACAACCTCGCAGCCGGTCGCTCATAGCTACCCATCGATCCCGTTCCGATCCATTCGATTCGACCAAATCCAAGGAGTCACAACGATGTTCGGAAAGAAGCTCGTCACCGAAATGATCACCCGAAGCGCCGAGAACGACACTGACCGGCGGCGCTTCCTGCAGAGCGCGGGAGCACTGGGTCTCGGTGTACTCGGCGCCAGTGTGCTGCCCGCCGGATCCGCGCTGGCCGACGACGGGCCCAGCGACTCCTCGATCCTGAACTTCGCCCTGAACCTGGAGTACCTCGAGGCCGAGTTCTACTCCTTCGCCGTCAACGGCACTGGCCTGTCCAGCAGCCTGACCAGCGGCACGGGCACCCAGGGCGGAGTCACCGGCGGCAAGAAGGTTCCGTTCAAGACCACACGGATCCGCGACTACGCCCGGGAGATCGCCGGCGATGAACTGGCGCACGTCAAGTTCCTGCGCACAGCTCTGGGCTCAGCAGCCGTCTCGCAGCCCGCGATCGACATTCAGAACAGTTTCACGGCCGCCGCCCAGGCAGCGGGTCTGATCACCTCGGGCCAGACCTTCGACCCGTACGCCAGCGAGGACAACTTTCTGCTCGCCGCCTTCCTCTTCGAGGACGTCGGCGTGACCGCGTACAAGGGCGCCGCTCCGCTGATCACCAACAAGACCTACCTGGAAGCGGCGGCCGGAATCCTGGCCGTGGAGGCGTACCACGCGGCGACCATCCGCACTCAGCTCGGAGAGAAGGGACTGACCGACCAGACCAAGAAGCTGTCGGACGCCCGCGACTCCCTGGATGGCAGCACCGACGACGACCAGGGCATCGGCACGGCGGGCGGCAACAACATCACGCCGACCGACGGCAATGCAATCGCCTACAGCCGCTCGTACGGACAGGTGCTGAACATCGTCTACCTGAACAGCGCCAGTGTCTCCAAGGGCGGGTTCTTCCCCAAGGGCGTCAACGGATCGCTCAACACCAGCGCCTGAGGGCGAGCTCCGGGGCTGCCGCCGCGCACCAGTGGCGGCAGCTCCGGGTCCGCCGGTCCCGGCACCACTCATCGAGCCCCCCGCCCGAGACCGCACCGCATCGGAGACGCCTGATGACTGAAATCCTGGTCCAGCCCTTGAAGGCGCCAGACAACGTGCCTTCGGTGCGTCTGCCGGCCGTGCACGTCCGGCTCCCTCGCCGCATCCGGGCCGTCACTGCGCTGGGCCCAGCCTTCGTCGCGGCCATTGCTTACGTGGACCCGGGTAACTTCGCCACCAACTTCCAGGGGGGAGCCAGCTCCGGATACCGGCTGGTCTGGGTGGTTCTGGCCGCCAACCTGGTGGCCATGCCGATCCAGTTCCTCTCGGCCAAGCTGGGCGTGGTCACCGGCAAGAGCTTGCCCCAGCTGTGCCGTGAAGCACTCCCGGCCGGGCTCTCGGGAGCCATGTGGTTGCAGGCCGAAGTGGTGGCGATGGCCACGGATCTGGCCGAATTCGTCGGCGCCGCCATCGGCCTGAATCTTCTGTTCGGGATGCCGCTGCCGCTGGCCGGGGCGATCACGGCCGTGCTCGCGTTCGTGGTGCTGTCATTGCAGCGGCGCGGCCACCGCCCGTTCGAACTGGCCATCGGCGCCTTGCTGACCTTGATCTGCGCCGGCTTCTGCTACGTCACGTTCCGGGTGCCCCCCTCTGCTCACGATGCCGCCAGCGGGCTGATTCCCAGCTTCGGCGGGTCGTCCACGCTGCTGCTAGCGGTCGGCATCATCGGCGCCACCGTCATGCCGCACGCCATCTATCTGCATTCGGGTTTGACCAGCAACCGGCTCCGGCTGCAGGACCCGGCCCAGCGGCTGCGGGTACTCCGGCTGGAGCGCCTCGACATCGCGATCGCGATGGGACTGGCGGGATTGGTGAACCTGAGCATGCTGGTGGTGGCGGCCCGGCTGTTCCATCACGGAGAGAATTCCCCCGCGCTCAGCCTGGCTGACGTCCATACCGGCCTGGGTGCCATGGTCGGCGGCGGAGCAGCTCTGGCTTTCGCCGCCGCTCTGCTCGCATCGGGCATCTCGTCCTCCAGCGTGGGAACCGCCGCTGGGCAGATCGTGATGGAGGGCTTCATCGGAGCACGCATTCCGTTGTGGCTGCGCCGGCTGATCACGATGGCCCCGGCCCTGGTGCTGCTCTGCTCAGGCGTGGATCCCACCAGGGCGCTGGTGCTCAGCCAGGTGATCCTGTCATTCGGCATTCCGTTCGCCTTGACGGCACTGCTGGTGCTCACCAGCCGGCCACGCCTGATGGGCGAGCATGTGAATGGACCCGTCATGATCATCTTCATGAGTGCCGTGGCCGTGTTGCTGACCGCACTCAACGTGCTGCTGATCTTCCGGCAGATCAGAAGTTAGGGGTAATCCGTCATGCTCTCGAATTTCGGCTTCGGCGAGATGCTGGTGATCGGCGTCATCGGGCTGTTCCTGATCGGCCCCGAGCGATTGCCCAAGGCAGCCACGGATCTGGCCAAGCTGATCAAGCAGCTTCGTGCGCTGGCAGATTCAGCGATGTCCGATCTGAAGGCTGAGCTTCCGCCCGAGCTGACCGAGACCAACCTGAGGAGGCTGCATCCGCGGCGGATCGTCGAGGACGCCTGGCGGGACCGTGACCAGGACTGAGGATCGGACCTACCGCGCCCGGCCCTGACATGTCAATCTTCGTAGGTGACCTCCTGGCCGGATTCGGCGGCCCTCCAGGTCAGGACCGACCTGGAGGACCTGTTGCGCGCTGCCACCGGCTTCGCCACCAACAAGCTGGCCAAACACGGCGATTTCCCTCCCTTCGCGGCCGGGATCAAGCGGGACGGCGGGATCAAACTGGTCGGCACCCAATCCGTGATCCCCGAGGACGAAGTGCCGAAAAACCTTGATCTGGAAGCCCTCTGCTGGTCGGCCATGATGCACAAGCGGGATTATCTGTGCGCGGCGGCCGTGGTCACTCATCCGGCCGGACGTCACGAGATCCAGATCGCCCTGGAACACAACGATGGGGTGGCGCTGACTGTGATGCTCCCGTTCAAGCGCACCCGGTTCACCCACACCGTGTCGCTCGGCGATCCGGTGATGACCAGTCGCCCGGCCCAGATCTGGGCCTGAACTCAGATCTGACCATTCAGGGGCTGACTCGGGCCACCTCGACCAACTCGTCGCCGGGCAGGATCAGCACCTGACTCTGCAGCACGGGCAGCGCAGCTGCGAACCGATCAGTGGCCGGATCATCACCCCGATCGGCCAGCGCCTCCACCTCCCGGTCCGCGCCCAGGCTGGTGATCGTGCGGGCAGGTTCGGCGGCGGCCGAAGCCCCGAGCAATCGGTCGAAATCCCGGCCGGAGATGTCCAGGGCCGCCTGCAGCGCGGTCCGGCTAACTTTGGCGAAAGTTCGCAGATAGGCGGCCTTGATCTCCAGTTCGGCCCGGGCCCGTCCGGCGTCCCCGGTCTCCGTGGCCGCCTCCTCGTATTCGTGCAGTGCCAGCTCAGCGGCGTGGGCGGCCCGCCGGTGAGCCCGTATCACGATGTCCTCGTAACACGACCGGGCCACGGCCAGCAGCCGCTTCGCGTCCCCCTGAGCCGCAGCACGCCTCTTCGTGGCGTCCTGCTGGGCATCTCTGAGCACCTCGTTGGCGATCGCATCAGCCCGGTCCAGGCGCTGCGCTGCGGCGGCGTCCGCCTCACCGATCCGGCGAGTGACCAGATCGCCGGCCTGCGACAGCAGATCGGCGGCCCGCTGATCGGCCTGCGCCAGCCGCTCACCAGCCAGCCGGTCCGCTTCACCCAGCCGATTCCTGGCATCGGCCAGACGGCGATCGGCGATCTCCTGCGCTTGGGTCAGCACCGCCCGGGCCTGAGCAGCCGGTGAGGCAGTGTTCAGCTCCGCCCCCGCCACATCAGGGGACTCGGCGGCCGCGACCGCAGCCCACTGACGCCGGATATAGCGATGCAGCCGGTCCACCTCCAGCCGCAGATCCTGGATCTGGTCCTGGGCGGCAGCCAGTTCATCGCCGGTCCGCTGCACGAATGTGTCCACTGCGGCCTCGTCGTACCCGCGATGACCCCAGCCGGTACGGGGAAACTCCGCGGAAGCGATCTCCGGCCGGAAGTGCCAACCGTCGGCGACATCCAGGATCTCGCTCACTCTGCCTCCCTGAAAAATGGGATATGACCAATCGTGAGCAAGATATTACTTCAAGTCACATAACGCCAGGTGATCAGCCAATCACAGGGCGGAGTTCTGCGTTGATGTCCGCGGCGAGGTCGCCCGTCTCACCGGCCAGCACCGCCGGCCGGCCGAAATACCGCACATAACCCATGAAACCAAGCCAGGCCATCGCCCCAATGCCGATCCGGGCCCAGGTGGACCACGGCGACGGGGTCACGAAGGCCTCGATCAGGCCGGAGACCAGCAGCACAGCGACCAGGCCGAGGGCGATCGTCACCATCGACCGGCCGCGCTGGGCCACCGCTTGCGAGCGCGGCATCGGGCCGGGATCGATCCAGGCCCAGAACAGCGTCAGACCAGAGCCTGCAGCAACGAAAACCGCTGTCAACTCGAGCAATCCGTGCGGCGTGATCAGTCCGAAGAACAGGCCGAGCCGGTGGTTGGCCGCCATCAGGCCGCCGATCAGGCCGATATTGAGGGCATTGCTGAGCAGGATGTAAGCCACGCCAGCCCCGGTGATGCCGAGGATGAAGCAGACAGCAGCAACCCATGCGTTGTTGGTCCAGACCTGGGCGGCGAAGCTGGTGGCCGCGTTCTGGCTGTAGTAGTCCTGGAAATCGTTCCTGACCAGTTGCCGGATCCGTTCGGGCGAGGCGACCGCCGCCTGCACCCGCGGGCTGCCAGCCACCCAGATGGCCGTCGCCAGTGCGACCACGAGCGATCCGGCGGCCGCCCCGGCCGCCCACCAACGCGTCCGGTAGACCGCGGCCGGGAACGAGAC
>CAXUFS010000057.1:0-1020 GCA_964250315.1 uncultured Kineosporia sp.
GTCCGCACGCTGCTCGGCATCATCTGGCCCGCCGCGCTCGGCGCCGGGGCGGTGGCCGACGCGGCGGGCCTGCCGCTGCTGGGCGAGGCCGCCTGCGGTTCGATCGGCCAGAGGATCGCGGACTACCGGGTGCTGATCCATCAGCCCGGACTGGGCCTTCAGATCCGGCGGGTGATCGTGTTCGGCCGGCCCACCCTGACCCGGCCGGTCACCCAGTTGCTGGCCCGGGGCGACGTCGAGGTGATCGTGGTCAGCCCCCGGCCGCAGTGGCCCGATGTGGCCCGCCGGGCCGCCGCGGTCCGGCCATCGCTTCGGCCCGAAGATGTTCGCCCGGCTCCGGATCTGACCTGGCTGAGCCGCTGGTCCCAGGCCGGAACCGTTGCCGCGCGGGCGATCAGCGCGGTGCTGGACGACGAGGCCGGAGCCGGGCGGCTGACCGGGCCGCTGATCGCCCGCGAGACCGCGGCCGTGACCGATCAGATGGATGTGCTGCTGGCCGGATCGAGCAATCCCATCCGCGACCTCGATCTGGTCCTCGGCTCGCGGGCCGCTGGGCCGATGCTGGCCAACCGGGGCCTGGCTGGCATCGATGGCCTGATCTCGACCGCTCGAGGTGTGGCCCTGACCCAGAACTATCGCCAGGCCAGGGTCCTGCTGGGCGATCTGAGTTTCCTGCACGACGCGGGTGGCCTGGCAGTGGGTGAGCTGGAGCGCGTGCCCGGCCTGCAGGTCGTCGTGGCCGACGACAACGGGGGCGGCATCTTCGAAACGCTCGAACAGGGTGCGGCCGCTGGCGATGCAGCGGGGCGGCGCAGCTTCGAGCGGCTGTTCGGTACCCCGCAACGGGTTGATCTGGCCGGGCTGTGCGCCGGCTACGGGGTGAAGTACGGCCGGGTGAAGGACCTCCCCAGCCTGCGTCAGGCCCTGGCGGCGCCCCCGCCGGGGCTCAGCCTCGTGCACGTGCCCATCGATCGGACCGGTCGCCGGGACCTGGCCGCGCGGATCGCCACCGCCGTCCAG
>CAXUFS010000057.1:1030-12189 GCA_964250315.1 uncultured Kineosporia sp.
GGGCCCCGGGCCGCGGGGCCCCCGGCCGCGGCCCCGGGGGCGAGCCGCGCGGATCAGGAGAGCTGGCCGACGTAGGCCGCCAGGTGTTCGCCGGTCAGGGTGGATCGGGCGGCGACCAGGTCGGCCGGGGTGCCCTCGAACACGATCCGGCCGCCGTCATGCCCGGCCCCCGGGCCGAGGTCGATGATCCAGTCGGCGTGCGCCATCACCGCCTGGTGGTGCTCGATCACGATCACCGACTTGCCCGAGTCGACCAGCCGGTCCAGCAGGGCCAGAAGTTGCTCGACGTCAGCCAGGTGCAGGCCGGTGGTCGGCTCGTCCAGAATGTAGACGTCACCCCGGCCGCCCATCTGGGTGGCCAGCTTGAGCCGCTGGCGCTCCCCGCCGGACAACGTGGTCAGCGGCTGGCCCAGGCTGAGATAGCCGAGCCCGACGTCGGCCAGACGGACCAGGATGGCGTGCGCGGCCGGAACACGGGAGTCGCCCGCACCGAAGAACTCACGGGCCTGCGTCACCGGCATGGCCAGGACCTCGCTGATGTCCTTGTGATTCGGCGGATCGCCGAACGTGTACTCCAGCACCGAGGTGTCGAAGCGCTTCCCCTCACACACCTCGCAGGTGGTCGCGACCGTGGCCATGATGCCCAGGTCGGTGTAGATGACCCCGGCGCCGTTGCAGTTCGGGCAAGCGCCCTCCGAATTCGCGCTGAACAGTGCGGGTTTCACGCCGTTCGCCTTGGCGAAGGCCTTGCGGATCGGTTCCAGCAGTCCGGTGTAGGTGGCCGGGCTGCTGCGCCGTGATCCCCGGATCGGAGTCTGATCGACAGCGACGACGTCACCCAGATCCAGCATCGAGCCATGGATCAGCGAGCTCTTACCCGACCCGGCCACTCCGGTGATCACACAGAGCACGCCGAGCGGGATGTCGACGTCGACATGGCGAAGGTTGTTCTCGGCGGCGCCCCGGATCTCGAGCGCACCGCCGGGCGTCCGCAACCGCGGCCGCAGCGATGCCCGGTCGTCCAGGTGCTGGCCGGTCAGGGTGCCGCTGGCCCGCAGCCCTTCGACGGAACCTTCGAAAACCACTTCGCCACCGGCGGTTCCGGCTCCGGGGCCTAGGTCGACGACGTGATCGGCGATCGTGATCGTCTCGGGCTTGTGCTCGACCACCAGCACGGTATTGCCCTTGTCGCGCAACTGCAGCAACAGCTCATTCATCCGCTGGATGTCGTGCGGGTGCAGGCCGATGGTCGGTTCGTCGAAGACGTAGGTGACGTCGGTGAGCGACGAGCCGAGGTGGCGGATCATCTTGGTGCGCTGGGCCTCACCTCCGGACAGGGTGCCCGACGGCCGCTCCAGCGAGAGGTAACCCAGCCCGATCTCCACGAACGAGTCGAGAGTCTCCCGCAGCGCCTCCAGCAGCGGTGCGGCGCTCGGCTCGTCGATCTTGCGGACCCAGCCGGCCAGGTCGCTGATCTGCATGGCACAGGCACCGGCGATGCTGATGCCCTTGATCTTCGAGGATCGGGCCACCTCGCTGAGCCGCGTGCCGTCGCATCCGGGGCAGAGGGTGAAGGTGACCGCCCGTTCGACGAAGGCGCGAATATGCGGCTGCAGTGCGTCGACGTCCTTGGACAGCATCGACCGCTGGAGTTTCGGGATCAGCCCCTCGTAGGTCAGGTTGATCCCCTCGACCTTGATCTTCGTCGGCTCCCGGTGCAGCAGGTCGTTCAGTTCCCGCTTGGTGTAGCGGCGGATCGGCTTGTCCGGGTCGAAGAAGCCCGAGCCGATGAAGATCCGGCCGAACCAGCCGTCCATCGAGTAGCCGGGGATGGTGAACGGGCCCTCGTTCAGCGACTTGCTGTCGTCGTACAACTGGGTCAGGTCGATGTCGTTGATCCGGCCGCGCCCCTCGCAGCGCGGGCACATGCCACCCAGAACGCTGAAGCTCCGCCGCTCCTTCACGGTCTGGCCGCCCTTTTCCGTCGTGATCGCACCAGCGCCACTGATCGAGGCGACATTGAACGAGAAGGCCTGCGGCGAACCGATGTACGGCTTCCCGAGCCGGCTGAACAGGATCCGTAGCATCGCGTTGGCGTCGGTGGCGGTGCCGACCGTGGAACGGGGGTCGGATCCCATCCGTTCCTGGTCGACGATGATCGCGGTGGTCAGCCCATCCAGCACGTCGACGTCGGGCCGGGCCTGGTTCGGCATGAAGCCCTGCAGGAACGCGCTGTAGGTCTCGTTGATCATCCGCTGCGATTCGGCGGCGATGGTGTCGAACACCAGCGAGCTCTTGCCCGAGCCGGAGACGCCGGTGAACACCGTCAGCCGGCGCTTCGGGATCTCGATGCTGACGTCTTTCAGGTTGTTCTCCCGGGCGCCCAGCACCCGGATCAGATCGTGGGTGTCGGCGACGTGCGGCGCCGATCGCGGGGGCGTGCCTGGGGCCATGCCTGCTGATTCTGCATCCACTTGCTGAGCGAGACATCCACAACTTCGGCTCAACTGACCGTACGGGCGCGAATGATGCCGTTCGGGCTGGTTGTGCCGAAGCTGTGGCGGTCGCTTCGCCGGGCCGGGTTACCCGAGGGCCTCGCGCATCGGCATCAGCTTGGCGTTGGACTCGGCCAGCTCGGCCGCCGGATCCGAACCCGCCACAATGCCGCAGCCAGCGAAAAGCCTTGCATCATGGCTGTTCTCTGGACCGAGCCGGGCGCAGCGCAGCGCGATACCCCATTCGCCGTCGCCGTCGGCGTCCATCCAGCCCACCGGCCCGGCATAGCGATCCCGGTCCATGCCCTCGATCTCACTGATCATCGCCGCCGCGTCCCTGGTCGGGGTGCCACAGACCGCTGCCGAAGGATGCAGCGACGCGGCCAGCCGCAGCGAGGTGGAGGGCTGAGCAGTTCGGCGAGCCGGCCGCCGGCTGGCCGGGGCCGGGGCATCGAGCACTCCGGTGACGTCGGTGGCCAGATGCATCACGTTGGCCAGATGCAACACGAACGGCAACTCCGGGACGTTCATGGTGGTGCAGTGCGGGGCCAGTGCGTCGGCCACCGAGCGGACGGCGTACTCGTGCTCCTCCAGGTCCTTGCTGGAGCGGGCCAGGGATGCGGCCAGGCCCAGGTCGTGCGCGTCGTCCTGGCTGCGCTGGATCGTGCCGGCCAGCACCCGGGAGGTGACCAGGCCGCGTTCCAGCCGGACCAGCAGTTCTGGGGTGGCTCCGACCAAGCCGTCCACGCTGAAGGTCCAGCAGCCGGGGTAGCGCTGGGAGAGCACGCCGAGCAGCCGGCGCGGGTCGATCGGATCGGCCGCATGCGCCCGCAGATCCCGGGCCAGGACGACTTTTTCGACCTCGCCCGCACCGATCCGCTTGATCGCCCCAGCCACCACGTCGGACCAGTCCTGCTCGGTGCGGGCACCCGGCCGATAGCTCACGGCGCCTGGCCCGGCCGGTGGCGGGTACCTCCTGATGGCGGGCACAGCACCGGGAAGCCCGCCCATGCTGATTGAGGTCACCCACCAGGTGCCGGCCCGGTAACCGGCGATCACCTCGGGCACCACCAGCAC
This sequence comes from uncultured Kineosporia sp., assembly GCA_964250315.1. GTDB lineage: Bacteria > Actinomycetota > Actinomycetes > Actinomycetales > Kineosporiaceae > CAXUFS01. The sequence goes on from CAXUFS010000057.1 coordinate 4,603, forward strand.
GCCTCCGGCGGCCGAATCGGAGGCGAAGGCGAACGACCCGAACGCGATCGGCCCGCAGCCGGGCAGCCGGACCTCGTCCCGGATCACCGCTTGGGCGACCAGCCGGTGCCAGGCTCGTTCGGCCTCCTCGAACCGGCCCGGGCCGGATGTGCTGATCCGGACGGCCTCGCCCCAGGCGATCAGTCCCTCGCCGCGCCGCAACCAGGCCAGCACCGCACCAGGCGGCAGCAGTTCGAGCAGTGGTCCCGGATCGGCCAGGCGGGTGGTGCGCGCCACCAAGGGGTGCGCGGCCGCAGCGGCAGTCATCGCCTACAGGGTAAAGCTGGGCCGGGAGACCGATCCGGGCAGGGCCATGGCACGATCGCAGCCATGTCGCGCGCGAGCCTGGAGAAGGCGCCCCAGGAGGTCGCGCAGATGTTCGATGGTGTGGCCAGGCGCTATGACCTGACCAACTCTGTGCTGTCGATGGGGCAGGACCGCGGCTGGCGGACGGCGGTCTCGCGAGCCTTGCCGGTGCGGCCGGGTGACCGGGTGCTCGACCTGGCGGCAGGGACCGGGACGTCGAGCGAGCCGTTCGTCGCGGCCGGGGGGCGGACGGTGGCGTGCGACTTCTCCCTGGGCATGCTGCGGGCCGGGCGGCGACGTAACCCGGACCTGCCGTTCGTGGCCGGCGATGGCACCCGGCTGCCCTTCGCCGACGCGGCCTTCGACGCGGTCACGATCTCGTTCGGGCTGCGGAACGTGAACGACCCGGACGCGGCCCTGACCGAGCTGGCCCGGGTCACCCGGCCCGGGGGAACCCTTGTGGTATGCGAGTTTTCGCAGCCGGTCTGGGCGCTCTGGCGCACCATTTACACCGAGTACCTGATGCGCGCGCTGCCGGGGGTGGCCCGCGCGGTCAGCTCGAATCCGGACGCCTATGTCTATCTGGCCGAGTCGATCCGGGCCTGGCCGGATCAGCAGGCGCTGGCCATCCGGATCGCCGCCGCCGGCTGGGAGGGCGTCGAGTACCGCAACCTCTCCGGCGGCATCGTCGCCCTGCATCGAGCCGTGCGCGCGCCCGCGGCCTGATCTCGGGCGCGGACGCCGCCGAGGTTAGGTGCACCTGGCTAAACAGAACGCTGGAGCCAGTCGTAGACTCACCTCGTGAATCACTTCACAAGCTGCCGAGGGCGATAGCGCAAGTGATGAGGTGCACCTGATGAAGGCGTCAATGGCGAGCCTCGACCGGGCCGAGAAGCCTGCTCGGAAGTTGTCGCTCCCTGCCCATAGGATGACGCCCGCCGTCCCGGTCCGGAACGGTGCTGGCGAGCAGACCCAACCGGAAGGGGGACGGTGGTGAATCCCTACGTCCCGATCCTTGCCCTGATCGCCCTGGCTGGCGGCTTCGCCGTGTTCTCGATCGTGGCTGGCTCGCTGACCGGTCCCAAGCGCTACAACCGGGCCAAGCTGGAGGCCTACGAGTGCGGCATCCAGCCGACGCCGCACGCCGCTGGTGGGGGCCGCTTCCCGGTCAAGTACTACCTGGTCGCGATGCTCTTCATCGTGTTCGACATCGAGAGCGTGTTCCTCCTGCCCTACGCCGTGGGCTTCGACCAGCTCGGCGTCTTCGCGCTGGTCGAGATGGGGCTGTTCGTGCTGACCGTGTTCGTGGCCTACGCCTACATCTGGCGCCGGGGCGGGCTCGAGTGGGACTGAGCGCGACATTGAGCGGCAACTGAGCGAGAACGGGACGGGCCATGGGAATTGAAGAGAAGCTGCCGAGCGGTTTCCTGTTGACCTCGGTCGAGAAGCTGGCCGGCTACATGCGGAAAAGCTCGTTCTGGCCAGCCACTTTCGGCCTGGCCTGCTGCGCCATCGAAATGATGTCGACCGGTGGCCCGAAGTACGACCTGGCCCGGTTCGGCATGGAGGTGTTCCGGGCCTCCCCGCGCCAGGCCGACCTGATGATCGTGGCCGGGCGGGTCAGTCAGAAGATGGCCCCCGTGCTGCGCCAGGTCTATGACCAGATGGTCGAGCCTAAGTGGGTGCTCTCGATGGGCGTCTGCGCCAGCTCAGGCGGCATGTTCAACAACTACGCGATCGTGCAGGGCGTCGACCACGTCGTCCCGGTCGACATCTATCTGCCCGGTTGCCCGCCTCGGCCCGAGATGCTGATCAACGCCATCCTCGAACTGCACGCACAGATCCTGGACATGCCGCTGGGGGTCAACCGGACTCGCGCCGTCCAGGCCGCTGAGCAGGCCGCGCTGGCCGCCACTCCGACGTCGGAGATGAAGGGCCTGCTGGCATGAGTGAATCGACCGCGGCCGGCTCGAAGGACGGGCCAGGAGACGTCGCGGCTGGAATCGTCGATGCACCTCCGGTCCAGGCGCCGGACGTGCGCACCCCCGAAGGCGCGGCCGCGGCCGAGGAGTCGATGCCGGCCACCACCGCGCCTCAGGCGGACGTCGTCACCGTCCGGCACGGCATGTTCGGCGTGCGTGGCAGCGGCGACACCTCCGGCTACGACGGCCTGGTTCGCAGCATTGCCATGCCACCCCCCAGCGCCCGGCCCTACGGCGGCTACTTCGACGAGATCGCCGACCTGCTGATCGGCGGCCTGCGCGACGCCGGAGTGGATCCGGCGGTGGCCATCGAGGCCACCATCGCCGACCGGGACGAGCTCACCTTCGTGATCCGCAAGGAGCACATCGTCGAGGTCTGCCGGCAGCTGCGCGATCAGCCGGACCTGCGCTTCGAGATGTTCTCCGGAGTCAGCGGGGTGCATTTCCCGGAGGACGAGGGGCGCGAGCTGCGCGCCGTCTACCACCTGCTGTCGGTGACCCACAACCGCCGCCTCCGGCTCGAGGTCACCACCGCCGATTCCGATCGGCACATTCCGTCCGTGGTCGAGGTCTACCCCAGCGCCGACTGGCACGAACGGGAGACCTGGGACTTCTTCGGGATCATCTTCGACGGTCACCCTGCGCTGACCCGGATCGAGATGCCGGACGACTGGCCCGGTCACCCCCAGCGCAAGGACTATCCGCTGGGGGGCATCCCGGTGGAGTACAAGGGTGCGACGATTCCGCCGCCCGACACGCGAAGGAGTTACGCGTGACCTCGAAATGCGCACACCCGGCCACTGACGCCGGAAGCGAGGGTGACCTCGGATGACGGAGACGACCATCGACGCCGAGACCGGCGAACCGGCGCAGGGCCGGGTCTTCACCGCGTCCGGCGGGGACTGGGCCGACATCGCCGAGGAGACCGCGAGCCTGGGCGAAGAGCGAATCGTGGTCAACATGGGGCCGCAGCACCCATCGACCCACGGCGTGCTGCGGCTGATCCTGGAGATCGACGGCGAGACGGTGACCGAGGCCCGCTGCGGGATCGGCTACCTGCATACCGGCATCGAGAAGAACATGGAGTTCCGCTCCTGGACCCAGGGCGTGACCTTCTGCACCCGGATGGACTATCTGAGCCCGCTCTACCAGGAGGCGGCCTACTGCCTCGGGGTGGAAAAGCTGCTCGGCATCACCGACGAGGTGCCGGATCGGGCCACGGTGATCCGGGTGCTGCTGATGGAGCTGAACCGGGCCGCCTCGCACATCGTGGCGCTGGCCACCGGCGGCATGGAGATCGGCGCGCTGACCGTGATGACGATCGGGTTCCGGGAGCGTGAGCGGATGCTCAGCCTGCTGGAGATGATCACGGGTCTGCGGATGAACCATGCCTTCATCCGGCCGGGTGGTCTGGCGCAGGACCTGCCGCCGGGTGCGATCGACAGCATCCGCGAAGCGATTCCGTTGCTGCGCAAGGGTTTTGCCGACATCGAGAAGCTGTCCAACGAGAACCCGCTGGTGAAGGCCCGGCTGGTCGGCGTCGGCTACCTCGACCTGACCGGCTGCCTGGCACTGGGTATGACCGGTCCGGTACTGCGCTCGACCGGGCTGCCGCACGACCTGCGCAAGTCCCAGCCGTACTGCGGTTACGAGACCTACGACTTCGAGGTCCAGACCTGGGACACCTGCGACGCCTACGGCCGGCTGCGGATCCGGATCAACGAGATGTACGAGTCGCTGAAGATCGTCGAGCAGTGCCTGGACCGCTTGCAGGCGATGGGCCCGGGCCCGGTGATGATCGGGGACAAGAAGATCGCCTGGCCGGCCCAGCTGGCGATCGGCGGCGACGGGATGGGCAACAGCCTCGACCACATCCGCGAGATCATGGGCACCTCGATGGAGTCCCTGATCCATCACTTCAAGCTGGTCACCGAGGGCTTCCGGGTGCCGCCGGGGCAGGTGTACTCCTCGGTCGAGTCGCCCCGCGGCGAGCTGGCTGTGCATCTGGTTTCGGACGGCGGAACCCGTCCGTACCGGGCCCACTTCCGCGACCCGTCGTTCGTGAATCTGCAGGCGGTTGGGGCCATGTGCGAAGGCGGCCAGATCGCCGACGTGATCGTGGCGGTCGCGTCCATCGATCCGGTCCTGGGAGGGGTTGACCGATGAGCCTGGCTGCTGCGGCCCTGGAGCGGCTCACCGCGGAGGCGAACCAGATCATCGCCCGGTATCCGGTGCCGCGCTCGGCTCTGCTGCCGATGCTGCATCTGGTGCAGAGCGAGGAGGGCTATGTCAGCCCGGACGGGATCGCGTTCTGCGCCGATCTTCTCGATCTGTCCACCGCCGAGGTGTCGGCTGTCGCCACGTTCTACACCCAGTACAAGCGGCACCCGAACGGTGAGTACACGGTCGGAGTGTGCATCAACACGCTCTGCGCGGTGATGGGTGGCGACGCGATCTTCGACTCGCTGGAGGAGCACCTGGGCGTCGGTCACGACGAGACCACCCCAGATGGCCGGATCACTCTGGAGAAGATCGAATGCAACGCCGCCTGCGACTACGCCCCCGTGATGATGGTCAACTGGGAGTTCTTCGACAACCAGACTCCGGCGTCCGCCCGGGCGGTGTGTGACCGGATCCAGGCCGGCCAGCCGGTCAGCCCCACCCGGGGCGCCAACACGGTGGCCACCTTCAAGGAGGTGTCCCACGTACTGGCCGGCTTCGGCGATGGCCGGGCCAACGAGGGAGTCGGGGCGGGTACTCCAACTCAGCGCGGCACGGTGTTGGCGCAGCAGATGGGCTGGCAGGCGCCGGGTCGCGAGCCGGACCAGCCGGACCAGCCGAACCAGGACGGCGACCAGGGCCAGACGTCCAGCCGCAGCCCCGGTGAGGGGGAGCGGACGACGTCCGCCGACACCCGCTCGGCCGCCGAGGATGTGGTCGCCCAGGGGGCCGCTTCGAGCGGCTCGGACGCGCCCGTCGTCTCCCCCGGTTCTGATCGCGGCGGCACGGTCGCGGGTAAGCCACCCGGCGACGCCACTAACGGCGAGGGCGATTCGGGAACCGGCACCGGCGCCACCAGCGGCACCGAATGACAACGGCACTGAGGAGACGGAGATGACGGTGACCCCGCAGCAGGACCGCCCAGCGGCCGTGCTGACCCCCGTGCTGTCAGTGAACTGGGATGACCCCGAGTCCTGGACCATGGCCACGTACGAACGCAACGGTGGCTACGGTGCGCTGCGCGCCGCGCTCGACATCGCCCCGGCCGATCTGATCACCATGGTCAAGGAGTCCGGGCTGCGCGGTCGCGGCGGAGCCGGTTTCCCGACCGGGCTGAAGTGGAGCTTCCTGCCCAAGCCGGACGGGCTGCCCCGCTACCTGGTCGTCAACGCGGACGAGTCCGAGCCGGGCACCTGCAAGGACGTGCCGCTGATGATGGCCACTCCGCAGTACCTGATCGAGGGCATCGTGATCACCTGCCTGGCTATCGGGGCCGAGCGGGCCTTCATCTACCTGCGCGGCGAGGTCGTGCACGTCTACCGGCGGCTGCTGGCAGCGGTCGAGGAGGCCCGGGCGGCCGGTTTCGTGGGCGAGGACATCCTGGGGTCCGGTAAAGGTGTCGACATCGTGGTGCACGCCGGGGCGGGCGCCTACATCTGCGGCGAGGAGACCGCGCTGCTGGACTCCCTGGAAGGGCGACGCGGTCAGCCCCGGCTCAAGCCGCCGTTCCCGGCCGTGGCCGGCCGGTACGCCCCCCCCCCCGGGGTGCACAACGGCGAGTCGCTCGCCAGCGGGCCCGCGATCGGGGCGCACGGCGCCGCCTGGTTCGCGGGTCTGGGGACGCCGAAAAGCGCTGGCTTCGGCCTGTTCTCGTTGTCGGGGCACGTGCGCCGGCCGGGCCAGTACGAGGCCCCGCTGGGAATCACCCTGCGCGAACTGCTGGACATGGCCGGCGGGATCAGGCAAGGCCACCAGCTCAAGTTCTGGACCCCGGGCGGCTCATCCACCCCGCTGTTCACCGAGGCGCACCTCGACGTCCCGCTGGACTTCGATTCGGTGATGGCGGCCGGCTCGCAGCTGGGCACCCGCGCGCTGCAGTGCTTCGACGACACCACCTGTGTGGTCCGGGCGGTGCTGCGCTGGACCGAGTTCTACGCGCACGAGTCGTGCGGCAAGTGCACCCCGTGCCGGGAGGGCACCTACTGGCTGGTGCAGATGTTGCATCGGCTGGAGAACGGCGACGGCACCGAAGCCGATTTGGACAAGCTGCTGGACATCTGCGACAACATCCTCGGCCGTTCGTTCTGCGCTCTGGGCGACGGCGCCACCAGCCCGATCTCGTCGTCCATCGAGTTCTTCCGGGGCGAGTACGTACGCCACCTGACCGAGGGCGGCTGCCCGTTCGACCCGGTCGCATCCACTCTCTTCGCCGGAGCGACAGCCTGATGACCGTCACCGCGAACCCGCCGGCCGGGCCCACCGATGCGCCTCCGCCGGAGCTGATCACCCTGACCATCGACGGAATCGACGTCAGCGTGCCCAAGGGCACCCTGGTGATCCGGGCAGCTGAAGTCATCGGGATCGCCATTCCCCGGTTCTGCGACCACCCGCTGCTGGCTCCGGCCGGAGCCTGCCGGCAGTGCCTGGTCGAGGTGGCCACTCCGGGTCCGGACGGCAGCCTGCGGCCGATGCCCAAGCCGCAGGCGGCCTGCACCCTCGAGGTCAGCAAGGGCATGGTGGTGGCGACCCAGCTCACCTCCGGCGTGGCCGACAAGGCCCAGCGCGGAGTGATGGAGCTGTTGCTGATCAACCATCCGCTGGACTGCCCGGTCTGCGACAAGGGCGGAGAGTGCCCGCTGCAAAACCAGGCGATGTCCAACGGCCGGGCCACCAGCCGCTTCACCGAGACCAAGCGCACCTTCCCCAAGCCGATCCGGATCTCCACCCAGGTGCTGCTGGACCGGGAGCGCTGCGTGCTCTGCCAGCGCTGCACCCGGTTCTCCAAGGAGATCGCCGGCGATCCGTTCATAGATCTGCAGATGCGCGGCGCTCACCAGCAGATCGGCACGTTCTCGGCCGGGGTGCTGGACTTCCACGTCGACCTGCACGGCCATGATGCGGTGGCTACCCCCGAAACCCTTGAGCCCACCCCCGAATCCACCCTGCCGGGCGCGATAACCGACGAGTCCCCGGGCCCCGCCGGCGGGGCCCCCACCCGGGCCCACCGCCCCCCCCCCCCCCCAAACCCCCCCCCCCCCCC
>CAXUFS010000057.1:12199-13218 GCA_964250315.1 uncultured Kineosporia sp.
AGGGCGCGATCACCGACGAGTCCCGGGGCGCGGCCGGCGGTCACCTCACCGGTGACCACGGCACCGACGACCCCGATTCCGCCCGCAGCACCCACGGCGAGTCCATGCTGGACGAGTCCGGCCAGCCGTTCGCCAGCTACTTCTCCGGCAACACCGTCCAGATCTGCCCGGTCGGGGCCCTGACCGGCGCCGCCTACCGGTTCCGGTCCCGGCCGTTCGACCTCGTGTCGACCCCCAGCGCGTGCGAGCACTGCGCATCCGGCTGCGCGCTGCGCACCGACCACCGCCGGGGCACCATCCTGCGCCGGCTGGCCGCTGACGACCCGGTGGTGAACGAGGAGTGGAACTGCGACAAGGGGCGCTGGGCGTTCACCTGGTCGTCCCAGCCCGACCGGCTCGACCAGCCGCTGCTGCGGGATGCGGAGACCGGTGAGCTGGAGCCGGTGTCCTGGCCGATGGCGATGGACGCCGCTGCGGCCGGGCTGCTGGCGGCCAAGGCGGCCGGCGGGGCTGCGGTGCTGACGGGCGGCCGGCTCACGGTCGAAGATGCCTACGCCTATGCCAAGTTCGCCCGGGTGGTGCTCGCCACCAATGACATCGACTTCCGGGCCCGGCCGCACTCGGCGGAGGAGGAGGCGTTCCTCGCTCATCAGGTGGCCGGGGCGGGACTGGGAGTGACCTACGCCGAGCTGGAAGCCGCGCCCACCGTGCTGCTGGCCGGGTTCGAGGCCGAGGAGGAGTCGCCGATCATCTTCCTCCGGCTGCGCAAAGCGGTGATGGCCGGCCGCACGCACGTGCATTCGGTCGCGCCGTTCGCCAGCCGGGGACTGATCAAACTTTCCGGCTCGCTGATCCAGGCCGGGCCGGGTCAGGAGGCGCACGCGCTCGGCGGCGCCGAGGCCGAAGCCGCCTTGAGCGAGCCTGGATCGGTGATCCTGGCCGGGGTCCGGCTGGCCGAGTCCCCCGGAGCGCTGACCGCGGCGCTCCGGCTGGCCCAGACCACCGGCGCCAAGCTGGCC